>JBAWBR010000047.1:0-14835 GCA_049589875.1 Terriglobales bacterium | reverse complement strand
TTTGCCGTCGAATGATGGGTGTTGCCGGGTCTTTTGCGGCGAGTTTTTTCTGGGCAGTTGCGCCGTTGCCAGTGGCGTTGAATCGGCTTACGAAGGAGGAAACGCCGCTCACGTTCTTCACCCTACTGGCTTGTTATTTCTACTGTCGCGCCCAACAGGCTGATGAGAGCCGGACTGAACGGCGATGGTACGACCTCAGCGCAATCAGCTTTGGCCTGAGTCTTGCCTCACAGTACATTCTCCACATTCTTGGCTTGAATGCACTCGCCTGGTTTCTTGCCGGAAGAATGGGACTGAGTCGCAAGCCGTCTCAATTCAGCTACAGGCGGTTTTTCCTCGTGATGTTCCTTGCCCTTGTTGTCGTGAACCCGGTCATTCTTTCTCCGGCCAACTTCACTGCCATCGTGCACTGGCTCCATCATGACGGGGTCAGGCACAGTGGCTACGATTTCGACGGCAGGCTCTATATGAACTTCCCCTCGCGTCTGTTTGCTGGAGTGCCGTGGTTCTATTATCTCTGGCTGGTGCTGGTAAAGACACCGATTCCAATCCTCATGGCCGTCATTGTTGGCTCCGTCCTGCTTTTGCGAGATCGCCGGACACTCGCGTCGTGCTTTTTTCTATCGCTGGGGGTGGTTCAATTAGTCGGGCTGTCTGTCAGTGGAGCCAAGTGGATCCGATATTCACTTCCGCTCCTGCCCTTCCTCTACCTGGCAGGCGGATATGCAGTTCAACAAACACTGAAGGCCGCGAAAGGAAAAGTCCTCTCCCAAGCCCTTGTGGGTCTTGCCGCCGTCATTTTGCTTGGATGGCCGCTCCTAGAATTGCAGTCTTGGGCGCCCTACTATTCGTTCTACCTGAACTCAATTGGCGGAGAGAAACAGAACATCGCACGCTACTTTGCAATGGATGAGGTGTCCGAGTTTGACACGCGTGTGGTAGCGCAAAAGGTGTGCCCGTTCGCGCCCGCTGCGGCGACGGTAGCAACCGCCAGACCGGCGAGCATGGCCTATTACCTGCAGGCCTGCGGGCGAGCGGACCTTCAGATTGTGCCGCTTTACGACACGCATTATGCACCGCGGGACGGAGATCTGATCGTGCTTGAGCCTTCGCGCCGTTTCTTTGAGACGCAGAGATTTTTCGATGCTTTGGGAAACTCTGGGATGCCCCACAGTGACGTCCGCGTCGGGCCGGTTTTGGCGAGCACGATTTATCTCTTCGACCCATCAGTGCCAGGACCAAAGAGCGGCAAGGAAGAGTTGACGCTAACTCAGTTGCGGGGCGCGCCACGTCGGTCCGAGAACGATGCTCAAGAAACCGCATCGACCAACACGAGCAGGTTTGGATTCTCAGATCTCACCAGGAGACTCATACAATGACTCCGCTTTACCACCCGAGGAAATCTGATGGGCGCTGGTTTGTGCGCGCAATCGCTTTGTTGATTATCGCCTTCCCGGCAGTTGCACAGCAGGCAAATGTATCTGCACCTCTGAGCGCTGATGAGGTGATCGAACGTGTCGTAGAGATGAACGATGCACGTGCCAAGGTACTCGAAGGCTACTCCAGTGTCCGCAGCTATCACCTGGAATGCCATTGTGTGTCACATAAGAAGGCCGACATGGTCGTCCGTACTGACTTCCAGGCGCCGAACAAAAAAAAGTTCACGATCGTGTCAGAGAGCGGCTCTGGCACGGTGCGGGACCGGGTGTTCAAGAAACTCCTGGAAGCGGAACAGGAGTCGATGCGGGATGAGAATCAGCAGCGGTCCGCCATCACGCCCGAGAACTATACATTTCAAGTCTCTGATTACGAGAAGAGCGATACGGACGAATTCTATGTGCTCGACGCGCAGCCGCGAAGCAAGAACAAGTTTCTGTTTCGAGGCCGCATTTGGGTGAATGCAAATGACTTCGCGATAACTCGAGTCGAGGGCGAACCGGCTGTCAACCCTTCCTGGTGGACTATCAAAACCGACTTCAACCGTCGCTACCAGAAAATCGGTGACTTCTGGTTGCCGGAATCCAACGACAGCGAAACAAAGGTGCGCGTTTTCGGCACAGCCGTTCTAAGCATTGAATATCGCGATTACCAGATCACGCAGGCTGGAGGCACAGTAAGCCCGCCCCTCAGCGAAGTACTAGCAGCTAAAGTATTTTAAAGCTTAAGGATCTTGTCTATTTCACTCACTGAAACTAAAGACGTCACGACTCCCGACGGCCAGACACGGCAGGGGAGAGCGATGCTGCCTAGAAAGGAATTAATGTAAATGGCAACTTATGACCATCCTTCGGACTTAGTTCATCGCATCGCATACCCGACCCTTCAGAGGCTAGGGCTGCGAATCGATTCGCGGGTACCAGCATTGCCGGCGGAAGAGGAAAAACAGCTTCCCGTTCGTTCCAACCTGCAAAGAAAAGAAGTCGGTGGCATTTTCTATCTAATCGAACCGCGACCGCGAAATCCTTGGGCGGCAATTGGATCGTTGGCCTTCCTTTCTGTCCTACTCCTGGGGCTAATTGTCGTTCCGCTGTATCGCACGATTCCGAAGCCCAAGAGAGAGACGTTGACGATGTTGTACTTACAGCCGCCGTCGGCCGCGGGCGGCAATGCTACGAAGTTTCAAGCGCCGAAGTCCGCGTCTACATACACCCCTACAAGCACTGGCATTACCGCGCCAGTGAATGAGACGCAAGAAGCGCCGCCACCGCCGGTCGACACAACGGGCAGTGTGATCGGGGGAGTTCCCGGTGGAATGGTCGGCGGAGTTCCCGGCGGAGTGTTTAGCGAAATGCTGAATAGCGCGCCAAGCGTTCCAGTCCTTGCGAAGTCGCCCGTGCCGACGCCGGTTAAGAGAATGCGAATCGCCTCCCGGATAGCGGAGGCAAACCTCATCCACGACGTTGCGCCGCAGTATCCGCCGGAGGCTGGTCGGGCGCGGATTGAAGGAACAGTAGTCCTGATGGCCGTGATCGGCCAGGATGGCACCGTGAAGGATGTGCGAATCGAGAGCGGCTTGCCAATACTCACGCAAGCCGCTATCGATGCCGTGAAGCAGTGGCGTTACAAGCCGTACATGATCGACGGAGAAGCCGTTGAAGTTGACTCCCGAATCACAATTAACTTCACCCTTTCCGCCAGCTAGGACTGATGATGCAGAACAACACACATACCTTGTCTAACAGGTGTTGGGACCGGCTCCTGAAGCTGACGCAAATCTTGGTATTGGTCGCCCTGGGCAGAGTGATCGTTGCAGTACCCGTGTCCGCGCAGTCTTTTGAAGGGGCAAAATCAGAAACAGGATGCATCCGGGGTACAGTGGTCGATAGTAGCGACGATCCGATTCCCGCTGCCACAATAGTCCTTCAAGGGCCGGCTGGTGATCGTCTCACAGCTGTCACAAAGGACGATGGAACTTTTGCATTTGACGAGGCCCCGGCGGGAGTCGCCTATCAGATCGCGGTCACCGCTGAAGGATTTGCAGACTGGAGTTCTTCCATCACAGTCGAAGCCGGCGAAGATAAGATTCTTGCCCAAGTCAAACTTCGCATTTTGGCTCTACAACGGGCAGTCACGGTGAACTACTCCTCGAAGGAGGTTGCTGCCCAACAACTCAAAGCTGAAGAACAGCAGCGCGTTTTGGGCTTCATTCCGAACGTCTACGTCGTGTACGAACCGCACCCAGAGCCTCTTACCACGCGGATGAAGTTCGAGCTAGCCTACAAAGATCTCACCCATCCAGTTTTCTTCGCCCGTACGGCTGCATGGGCCGGATTCGAACAAGCCGCTGGTCTCCGTAATTACCCCCAAAATGCAAGAGGATACGGAGAGCGGTTGGGGACCGGCCTTGCCGATGGCGCTACCGAAGGCTTCATCGGCAATGCTGTTCTGCCATCGCTGCTGCATCAAGACCCCCGCTATTTCTATCAAGGCAGCGGAACAAAGAAGTCCCGGGCGCTCCACGCGATCTTAGCTGCATTTATCTGTAAGGGAGACAATGGAAAAACGCAGCCGAATTACTCTACGTGGGGAGGCAGTCTGATTTCATCTTCCATTTCCCTCGCGTACTACCCAGGTTCTGATCGTAATGCTGAGCATGTATTCAGAAGCTTTGGAATCGGAATGAGCCTGCATGTTGTTGGCGGTTTGGCGCAAGAGCTTATCTTGGGCAAATTCACCAGCAGAAGCAACCACTAGTCAGATGAAGGTGTGCCTCGTCCAACGCGTATGGCCAGCCTGGAGTTTTGGTCAGTTCGTAGGAAGAAAACCATGCAGCGTGTCCGAATGGGGAAAAGAATTGTACTTATAGGTTTGGTCGCCGCGTTCCTGCTGCTCTGCTCCGCTCAGTCTTTTGAGCCCGCGCCGAAACTGTATCGCGCTAAGCCGGAGGACGTTCCGCCGTGGGCGGAGCAGGGGAATTTTCGTTTCATCCGGATCGATGGCGGACAAATCGAGAGATGGAAGGCCGAGAGAACCTGGTGGGGCGACAAGTTCAGCGGAGAAGAGAAGGACGTGCTGAGCCACATCTATGACCGCGACTTCCAGCAAATGCTCGGCTTGCTCAAGCAGGCGGAGTTCAACTGGATCTGGGTCACCTGGAGCAGCGGCTGGTCGTTTAAGGATGAGGAAGCGAACCGCGAGAACCTGAAAAACGTAATCGCCCGTTGCCATGAGAACGGCATCCATGTCTCAGCCTACCTGTCAGCGTCCAACATGTTTCGCAAGAGCGCCTTCCGCGACGACCCGGAGACCAAGAAATACGGTCTGTGGATGCACCACATCCCCTTGTTCTATGCCGGCCCGACCAAAACCGATCTGCAAATCTCCTGGGACCGCCGTCTGGCCGACACGCGGAAACCCGGCTGGCGCGCCTACCTCTTGAAGAAGGCGGAGCTGGCGGTGGACGCGGGAGTGGACGCGATCATGTGGGACAACATGATCGGTTACAACGACGGCCTGGCCCAGTTGCTCGACGACACCCAGGGGATGGTGGAGCGGAAGGCGCGGGAGACCGGCCGGCCCAAGGTCATGGTTTATGCGAATATCCACATTTCGCCGGACCGGTTTGCGATGAATGACATCAACGAGGTAATCTGGGAGGAAGATGGCAAAGACACTCCGGGCGTGTGGGACGGTCATTGGCAGGTCGAAAACGCGCGCAAGATCAAATTCCTGAGTGGCGAGAAGCAGCTTTGGCAGCCCCTGATGTATGAGAACGACCTTTACCACTGCGGCCCCCGCGAGAACTGCATTCCCAGCCCGGTCGAGCAGAAGCTTTCCATCGCCGAGGCCTATGCTTTTGGCGCGGCTACCTCGCGCAACATCGAGGGCCGATTCCTCTCAGCCCTGATCAACCGCGAGCCGGAGGCCCAGGAGGCATGGTCGGCCATCGCTCAATACAATCATTTCCTGGTCGACCATCAGGATCTGTATTACCAGGCAGAGCCGGCGGCGCGCATAGCCTTGATCTCCGCAGAGCCGCACAACCCGCTGGCCGACGAATTCCTCAAGCAGAGCGTCTTCTTCGAGACCAAAGTGCTCGCGCACCTCGACAAGGGAGTTTCCCTGGACGGGTTCAAGGTGCTGGTGATACCGGCTAACCTGCCAAAGCTCAGCGCCGAAGGGAAGGCCCGATTGGCTGCGTTCACCGCCCGCGGGGGCGTCATCATCAGGGCCGGAAAGGCGAAGCCGGGAATCGTGGCACGAGCCGAAGCCGCGGCCGGGGGGCCTCGCCTCAGCTTGGAGCCGCGCCGTTACGTGCTGGGCCAGTTGACTCGGAAACCCGACGGTCGGACTTTGATTCTTCACTTGCTCAACTACGATCACCAGGCCCCGGCAGAGAACATTAGAATCCGCCTGGAGCTGAGCGGGCTGGTCCAGGACCTGAGCGGCTGGGAGGTGAAAGTCCTTTCGCCGGATGCGGCCCAGCCTCAGTTCGCTGGCCTCACTCTGCACGGGAGCGTTAGCGAGTTCACCCTGCGCCGGATCGATCACTATGCCGTGGTGACTCTCTCGGCAAAGCCGGGGCGGTAGTTTGAAATTGGCACATTTGGCATCTTGGGGTAGGACCATTGCCAGTGGGGCGAGCATTCCTAACTTTAAGGTCGTATATGGGCCGTTCTTTCACGGCGGTAACGCGCCTACGCCCCTAGAACCACCGTCTGGAGCGGGTTTCAGATGCAAGGGATTCAAAAATTTGTTCTTTCTCGGGAAACTTTCCAGACGTGGTCGGGTTCTAAGCTCACAACCACTCGTCGCTTTTACACACAAATGGCAGGACTAAATTCCGGGTGTCACCGAACTCGTGGGCGGAGGGTGGAGCAGTGTTTCCCAACGTCGAAGTACGCCACTTGCACGCAGTCATTGCCCTGGGCGAAGAGCTACACTTCACCAAGGCTGCCCTCAGATTAAACCTTACCCAATCTGCGCTCAGCAGACAGATCACCGAGATCGAAAAACAGCTCAGATTTCGCCTGTTCACTCGTGACAATCGACGGGTTGTCCGTGTGGAGCTTACCGACGCTGGGCGAGTGTTCGTCGCGGAGGCTCGCTCTTCCGTCTTGCATATGGAACGGGCTTTTCATCTCGCACGTACCACCCATGACGGAGCAGAAAATGTTCTAACGATCGGGCACTCGCACGAAGCCGATCAAGCCTGGATTTCGGACCTTCTTGCAGTTCGTCTCCCCCTGTACCCCAAGCTTGCCATTCGACTGATCAGTCAGTTTTCAATCGAGTTGGTCCGGAGTGTTCTAGCAGGCGAATTGAATTTGGCACTGGTGACAGCACCGCCGGAAGACTCTCAGATCGAAACCTCGCCATTCCTAGTGGCGCCCCTCTATGCCGCTCTCCCAGAGAGCCACGCCTCTGCCCAAAAAGAACACCTTGCGCTGCAAGATCTGGCAAAAGATGAATGGATTCTGTTCGCGCGCCGAGTTCATCCAGTCCTTCATGACGCAATCATGAATGCGGCACGACGCGAGGGAATTGTTCCTAAGCGAGCGCACGACATTATTACGCCACAAGAGGCGATTCACTTGGTATCTGAGCACGTCGGCGTGGCCATCCTCACCAAACCTGCGGCCCTCGGCTGTCGCGCTGAAGGTGTGGTGGTAAAGTCTCTTTCTGATGAGTCATTGTGCTTCCAAACGTGTGTGATTATGCGAAAAGACGACGATTCCCGATTGACGAACGAGTTCGCCCGGTCCTTCCTCCGCAGATATGCTTACCAGCGCCGTCCACCAAAGCCAATTGAATTGCCGCGGTCGTCCCGAGTTGTCAGCATGAAAAAGGCAAGTCCGCAGCGATGACGTCCGGACGACGCGTTTATTTGCAAGAGTGGGTGCCACGGGGAATCTAAGTTTCAGCTGGCCTCTTCACAACATCAACGACCGTCCCGCTAATCATGAAATCGTCGGAAGGATGCAAATAAATGGGCTCGTAGTCGAACGAAGAGTCGGCGCGTAGCACTATTTGTCCATTTTGCCTATCGTCGATGAAACGCTTAATGGTCGCCCTATCGTCAAAAATCGCGACCACCACGTCGTTGTTCTTAGCCGCAATGCGCCGACTATCAACAATCGCATAATCGCCATCCTCGATTTTCTTCCCGTTTATTTCGGCTCGATTCATTGATGTGCCATCCGCCTTGATCGCATAAAGGCCGTCGGGCTTTGACCGACCAAGAAGCCTCCCAGATATCCTTAGAAAGCCCTGAAAATTCTGCTCCGCGAAAATCGTCGCGGGCCCACAATTTGCCGTTCCAATGATCGGAACCGAAAACAGCCGAGACCCCGTATCGAGAAGCCCCGTCGCCCAAGCCGGAGAGTTGGAGGAGCGCTCCATTAGGCCCTTGGGTCTGTCGATCGCCAAAAATCCCCTCTTCTGGAGTTGTAGAAGGTGGTGCTTGATTTTTTGCGGAGACTCACGAGGCAGGCCAATTAGCCTAGCCATCTCACGCAAACTCACTCTCGCGAGATTCTGGCTCTTCGAAAGCTCAAGCAACTTCACCTGAATTATGTGCATACAGAAGTTCTAGCAGGTTGCAGCCCGTAACGCCAACAATAACCTAACACTTGACTGCACTTAAGGATTGACACTCTTGACTCGCCGGGTCTATCGTTGAGATCTGGGAATTCGATTGGAGGCAAGAATGCCTGGAAATGAGACAAGGTCGAACAGCACCACTGCAGCCAGCGTCCCGGTTGCTGAAATTCCTCAGAAAAGCAACAATCACAAGCCTGCCCAGGTAAAAACGAAACACCACGCCCGAAAAGCGGCCGCCAAGAACGCGAAGCGAGTCACAGGCCGCGCAGCTAGCAAACCCTTCCCTACGTTTTCCTTTCAGGAAGCCCTAACAATAGCCGACGCGATCCAGGCCCACTCGGGCGGCACGGGGAAGATCCGAAGACTAACCTTGTTCGACACACTAAACAAATCGCCAGATAGTGGGCCAAGTCGGCAATTGGTTACGAATTCAGCCAGATATGGCCTCACGACAGGAAGCTACATAGCTGAACACCTTGAGCTCACGCCAAAAGGGAACGTGGCTACCAACGCGGAGGGAGACCCGAAGGAAAAACTCAAGGCAAGATTCGAGCTCGCGATAAGCGGCATTCCGCCCTTCAAGGCGCTATTCGACAAGTTCGCCGGCAACAAGCTTCCAGCGAAACCTGTTATGCACGATGTATTGCGCGAGGCTGGAGTGCCGGATGCTGATCTTGCGGAGTGTGCGGACGCGTTCATTGTGAACGCGAAGTACCTCGGCCTCCTAAAGACGATTGCTGGTGCCGAGCGGTTGCTTAAAATCGACCACGCGATTGAGGAGCTGCCGTCCAATGGGAAAGTGGTAGAGTTTTCGGCAATACCCCGACCCTCCACGATAGCCGGGGCGCCACCGGCCAGCTCTGAAACCTCCGATTGGTCAAAAATTTGCTTCTATATCACACCAATCGGAGATGAAGACACCGCCGAGCGTCGCCACTCGGATTTATTCCTGAACTACGTCGTGGAACCCGCAATAACAGAGCTGGGACTGAAGATAGTCCGTGCCGACCTAATCGGGAAGTCGGGTATGATCGGTCCTCAGCTTGTGGAGCATGTGCTCAGGTCCAGGTTGGTAATAGTGGATCTTTCTTTCCACAACCCAAACGTCTTCTATGAACTATGTCTCCGCCACGTGAGCGGGCTGCCGACGGTGCACATCATCCGTCAGTCGGACAAGATTCCGTTCGATATTCAGCAGTGCCGCACGATTCTGATCGACACGACTGACATCTATTCGCTGGTGCCAAAGCTGGAAACTCATAGGTCCGAAATCGCACAGCAAGCACGTCAGGCGTTGGAGAACGAGTCACAGATTGCAGAGAACCCCATCACGATCTACTTTCCCGGTGTCAAATTGCTAGTTCCGCCTTTAACCGCGAAGGCCGGATCCGAGAAGGCGGTCTGACCGGGCAGATTATTGCTCGGATAAGAGCGAACGCGCACACAGATCTTTACGAGGTAATGCAATGAAGACAATCCGAATATCTGCGAAGGGATTCGCGGAGTTCGTCCTGGCCGGCCCGAGCAAGAAAGCTCGGATCGTGCGCAACATCCTCAAACCCAAGTCCAAAGAAGCCCAGGCAATTGTCCTCTATTATGCGAAGGCGATTCGAATTATCCGTCTCTATCATGCCAAGGACAACGACCGTGAATACCTAACACGCGAGATTCGGGCACTGGAAAAGAAATTGGAGTCTGCAACAACGCCCCAGGCCAAAGCGTCGCTCAGGAATAATCTCCGGGCAATCAGAAGCTACATGGACATCTACGGGCAGCGGAGGAGAATCACAGTTCCCCGCCCACGGATTTACTACACGCACGGATCGGTACGACTCTCAGCCAGTCCGGACATCGCCATACAGGAGGACGGGAGGCTGAAGTTGGTGAAATTAGGGGTCACCAAAGACGGAGATAACCCGGAAGTCATTCGAATCATGCTTCGGGTTATCTATCAGGCAGCGAGCATTCAATATCAAGTAGAGCCACGTGATGTTGTTTACTTCGACATTGCGAATGCCGCACGGTTGCGAGGCAGCCGCGAGGATTCTGACCTTGCGTCAACTATTGACAACGGGTGCGACACCCTTGCCGACATCGCGTAGCAACGTTGAGGGAAATCTGGGACGGACAAACCTAGGAACACACGAGCGGTTCCTCGCATTCGCAGGCCCGGTCGAAATTCGCACCTCTACCGTGACGTCCACCCTTGCCGCTACCATAAAACTGCGTAAGCATGGTCGAGGCCGCGACGGTCGGCGATCAACTAAAGAGAGACAAATTCGTCTCCGTCGAAGTCAGTTTAGGACGGCCAAGCTTTCGACCGAAGTGATGATTATCATCGACCGAGTGGAGGGGCCCTCCGACAATTGGCTCCTCTCCCGAAACACATCCGAGCCAGAAGTCCGGTTTATGGAAGGTCGAGCCTTTAGGGGCATCCACCTGCAGTTCTGTCAGTTCTGAGCCAGCTATTCCTGCTGGGAATAGCTCTCGCCCGAGAATTCATTGGACAATTGGAAAGGCTGGAATCAAGTTAGTTAACATCCAGCTGCGGTTGAGGTCACGTCATGTCTGAATTCGCTCGAAAACCAGCCGAGTCCTCCCACGCCCTCCACACGGTTTCCGGCCCTTCGGCTGGTCCGGCGATTGAACTAGCTCGCGAGAAGCACTACTCGATCATCGAAATCGCCGAGCTCTGGGCACTCAGCGAGAAGACCGTTCGCAAAATATTTGAAAAGGAACCAGGCGTGATTCACTGGAGCACAGAAGAAAAGTTGCACAAGCGCGGATACCGGACACTCCGAGTGCCTGAGACAGTTCTTCACCGCGTTCATCGAAAGCTACGCAGAGCAAGCTAGAGATCCAACTACCTGGCAAAGACGGAAACAATCTCCGTCAGGCGCTTTTCGCGCGCTTCGGCGATTTGCGTTTTCTCGTTTGGTTGCCCGCAGCAAGTACAGTCCAAGACTTTCGGACGTTGACCGCAAGCTGCTCCTGCCGCGCCTTGACCCATGGCGCGTAGTGCTTCTCTGTGATCTTCACGCTTTTATGACCAAGCAACATTGAGACCTGTTCCAGCGGAACTCCGGCAAGCAGCATCTCGACCGCGAATGTGTCCCGCAACATGTGCGGATGGCAACGCTTGGACGATCCGTCGTCGCTGCGCAAGTCTGCGATTTTGAAGAGGCGTCGAAAACTCCGCTGCCAATTGCCAACTACCGACTTCGGTGAGCCGTTGCCAGACCAGAAGAAATAGCGCGGATTGGGACTGGGGCCTGGCGGAATGTTTCTCAATGCCTCCGCCACATCCGGAGGCAGCGGAACGTAAACAGGACTGCCGGTTTTGGCACGATAGAGAAACAATTCGCCATGTTCATTTAACCGGCGCCGTTCCAGAGTTACGGCGTCCCTGATCGCCAGTCCACTCCAGCGCATGAGCAAAGTCAGAATCCGCAGACGCGTTGCTTGGTTCCGGCATTCCACCCAGCCTTTGGGCTGATAGATGTAGGTTGCGTCCATGATCTTGTCGAACTCGGGCGCAGGGAAGTAATCCGTCGGAGGACCATCTGCTCGGATTCTACCCAGCAGAACAGCGGGATTCGACTTGATCCAGCCGAGTCGCAGGCAGTAGTAAAGGAAGCCGATCAACCGCTCCTGTTTCTTTTTCTTCGCGAGTGGGCCATCGGTCCAAGTGTCACGAAAGTCTTCCAGGTCGGCAGTCGTAATCTCAGTGATGTGTACGAATCCGTAGGACGTGGCCCATGCGAGGAACTGCTTCTCGAAGATCGTTGTCAGCTTGTCGAGAGTTGAGTCGGCCAAATTTTCATTGCGCTTGCTGGTCAGAAAACGTGACACGGCATCTTTGACGGTTACGAGAGCAGGCTTCGGCCGCGAGGCCTCTTCAAGTCCTCGCTGCTTCGCCTCATATTCCTCTTCCAGCTTGCGTTTGAAATCCTCAGCCTTTTCCCAACTGCGGCTCTTGGCGCTGCGACGGATGAAGGGGCCATCCGATCCGAGAATGCCATTGATCCACTTTGGGCAGCGGCAACGTTTGTAGTTGATGTCGTCGGAAGGGCAGGGAGGATAGTGGCGAGAGTAGACGGAGAGCATGAATTCGGCCTCTTTGCCAAATCCATTGTACGTTTATTGTACGATTTTTCCTACGTTTTTATAACTAGTGTATTATCAGTAGTTTATAGTGGTGGAGGCGGCGGGAGTCGAACCCGCGTCCGAAAATGTTACTGGCAAGGAGACTACATGCTTATTCCGGTTCATGCCCCAGGCGTTGGGCGCTGCCGCTTGCGCGGCGTCGCTTCCCCCAGGACGTTCGCGCCGCCGGCTCAGAACGGACAAGAAACCGTAGACGCTAGCCTGTGATCTTAGCCTTCCAACCCAGACGTAGCGGGAAAGAGCAGCCCTCTGTGTGACGCTCTTTCACAGCCCAAGGGCGAAGCTGTGGAGAGCGGCTGCCTAATAAATTAGGCTGCGTATGCCATTTGTTGATTGGCAATTATCATTGTGTAAGCGATTACGGGTGCCCACACCCCGGCATGCCTCCTGGCCGCAAGCATCTCCGTCGAATCCGGGACGCCCCCACTGGTGGGAAAGCCAAGCAAAGAACTAACTCTATTTTACACCCTGGGCCGGACTGTCGGCTGGGGGGGCCTGTTTTCCGCCTTTTCCGCCCCCATTGGCCGATACGCAGCCGGGAAGCTTGTTCCGAGCATCCGTCTAATTCGCCGTCTTTTCCGCTAAGCCTTCGCTAAGTTGATTGGCATCGGTCTCGATGGCGAATGCGCGGTTCTCATCAATTACATAGTAAGTGTATTGATTGACGGTCGAGGCGTAGCCCAGGCCGAATATTGTGGCGTCAAGGATTCCGCCGGTTCCGTTGGAATTACCGTTGAGCGCCACATTGGCATTCTGAGTGCCGGTGGACTGAGAATTGGGCAGCACATTGCGATCCGTGAACCCGTTCGCCGAGCCGCTGCCAACGGAGACCGGACCGACCGCGCCCCATGGATAAAGGCTCGTGATGCCTGTGAGAAGATCCGTGACCGAAGCGGTTCCGTTCGCGGTGAGCGCATAGTTTCCTGAGAGGGCCGCACCCACGGATTGCTCGAAGGCTAAGCCGGCGGTAGCGTCGCCAGCGTCCAGGGAAATCACAAACGCGTTCCCTGCGCCATCAAGATACAGATCTAGGGTTACTGGCCCGTAAGTACTGCCGCTGGTCGGGTCGGTGGCAGCAAGGTTTGAGATAGTAACTCGTCCGGTTGGATCCACTGAGTAAGTGGCGCCCGCGCCGATGATTCCCGCTGCGACCTGCGTCGCGAGATCGTTAAATGAAATCGTGCCGGTCACGCTGTTATCGGAGTTGAAGGTAAGCGCTCCGGCGACCTGAAGCATGCCGGTTGCATTTCCACCCTGCGCGCCTGCTACATACGTCGATCCAGAAATGGCGCTGGTGGAAAAATTCCCGGCGCCGGTCTGGCTGATCGCGCTGCCGCCTGTCGATCCGGCAAGCACGTCCTGCGATTCGACGATCTGGATGGTGGTGGTATTGACGATATAGCCCGCGAAAACGATCTGCCCAATGCTGGTGCTGGAGGGATTCAGGGTTAAGACGACGCGACCCAGCGCGTCAGGCGCGCTGACCGTGCTCGCGGAGAGGGGTTGAGCGGCTTGCAGACCGAGACCGCCCGAGGTCGTGGGATTTTCGCCATCGTTCAAATCAAACACGCTGCCTGCGCCCGAGATGCTTCCACTGCCATCGATGTTGAGCACTCCGCCAATCGCGAGGGGAAATGCCTTGGCATCAAGCCCGGCGGAAAAGAAGGCATAACCGCCCGAGGGCGCAGCGGTGCTCGATTGCAGGTCCAGGCTCCCGGTTCCCGCCGCCGATGCGTCATACTCAGCGATGCGCGCGCTTGAACTCGACAGCATGGTGGCATTAATCGTCTGCGTGCCACCTACACCTGGGCCCGAAGAGCCGGTATTCAGTTTGATCTGGAGATTGCCATCGCCAGTGATCGCAATGCTGCTGTTCGCGGGTTGAATTGGCAGGCTTCCGTATTGGTTGTCGAAGTCGGTGAAGTCCTCTTCGCCCTGGGTAATTATGCCGCCGGAGACCGTGAACGCTCCGGTTGCAAAGTATGGGAATGAAGTCTGGCTGGTTGCATAGTAATCAATGCCCGCCAAATGGAAGACATAGGTGCCATCGGCGAGCAGCGGAGCTGGCGATCCGGACTTTGAGGAACTGCCGCACGCGGCAAGCGCCACGCACAATAACGCGGCAAGCATGGAAGCAAGCGAGCGGGATGCGACTGCGCCGCGGCGCTGCATTAAAGGCCGGCGCAATGAATGGGGGCGCGCGCCGCGATTTGAACCGGCGGCGGCGAATCCCCGCTTATCGCACATAAATGCAAAATAAGATGGTGCCGCGCCCGGAGGCAGGAGCCGGCTTCCGAGACGAGAAAAGAGCGTACGAGTGCTGCAATTCATCGGATCCTCTTTTTGATTGTGTACTTCTTCGGAAACGGCCCGGGGCTCCTGCATGGGCTGTTCCCTAAAATCTGTGTGTATGGGAGGGTTACAGATTGAGGGGGTAGGAGTCAAGAGCAGGGGGAACGCGATAGGGATGCAGTTTGAAATGGAAGCGAGCGAACGCGCGATTATTGCGTCGCAAAGACCGCGACGCTTCGCGCGGCTCGTCCAGATCCCTCGTTGCGCAAAAACCGCCTGCTCGGGATGACAACTAAACGGCATCAGGAGCGGGCACGCCGATAAGAGTAGCGC
>JBAWBR010000046.1:0-29300 GCA_049589875.1 Terriglobales bacterium | reverse complement strand
CAACCAGACTGTCCAGGCAACGGGCGGAGTTACTCCGTACACATGGGCTATCAGCGCCGGCAGCCTGCCGGCAGGCCTCTCTATCAATAGCGCTACAGGCGCGATTACGGGAACCCCCACGGGGACGGGAACATCCTCGTTCACCGTGCAGGTCACTGACTCAGAGTCGCCGACGCCGCAGACGTCCGCAAAGGCATTGAGCATTACCATTAATAACAGCGCGCCGTTGCAAGTTACGACTACTGGTATGCCGGCTGGCGTAATCAACACTTCTTACGCAAACGGCTTTCTCTCGGCAAGCGGCGGAATCCAACCTTACACCTGGAGTATCAGCAGCGGCAGCTTGCCTTCCGGCCTTACGCTCAACACAAGCACTGGACAGATTTCCGGTACTCCGACCGCAACCGGGACATCCAACTTCACCGCCAAGGTGACCGATTCCAGTAGTCCGAATGGAACTGCGACGGCGAGCCTGAGCATTACCATCAACGGCGCGCTCACGATCACTACCACGTCACTGCCAAATGGCAGCATCAACAACCAATACAATGCTACCGTCAACGCCAGCGGCGGTATCACGCCGTACAACTGGAGTGTCAGCAGCGGCAGCCTGCCGCCGGGACTTAACCTTAACAACAACAACAGCCTCAGTCTTTCAGGACAGCCCACCGCAACCGGCAGCTATCCTTTCACGCTCGAAGTTACGGACAATCAGGGAGACACAGCCAGCCAAAGCTACACGATCGTGATCACCACCCAACCGACGGCCTACACAGTTTCCGGAACAGTGACTTATAGCGGTTCGAAGACAGGCTGGGTCTATCTCGAGCTGTACAGCAACAACTGCAACGGCTGTAACAACAACCTGGGCACCAGCATCTCAGAAACTACTCTGAAGGCGGGAGGAGCGTTTACTATTCATGGTGTATTGCCCGGCACCTACACATTGCAAGCTTTTATGGACAACCTCGGCTACGGTGCCGAGAACGCCTCCAACCCAACGGCCACGGTTGGGAATATTACTGTGACTAACTCCGGTGTGACCGGCGTGGGTGTTGCGCTCACCGATCCGGGCACCGTGACTATAAATTCGGCTCCCACATGGAAGGCCAACAATGGGTTAGGCGCATTCAGCGGAGGCGCCTTTGTCTCCTTCAAGACAATTACCAACAACAACGGCATCGAACTGCCTTCCTCCTACACAGTCGAATGGAGCACCAGCGCATCCTGCAGTTCCTCCAACCCAAGCAAGAGTTTCCCGGCGATGGGTGGCAACAACCCATGGATCATAAACGGACTCACGAACGGTACGACCTACTACTTCTGCGCTCGAGGTGTAGCTGGCAGTTCTACCGGCCCATGGTCGGCACCCTCCAGCGGAATAACCATTGGAGCACCTAGTGGCGGCAATGCCGTTTCCGGCACTGTCACCTTTAGCGAAACCGCCAAAGGGCCTCTGTATGTAGGCTTCTATAACCAGAGCACAGGTGTTGTTTATGCCGACGTGGTTGGCAGCGAGTCAAATCCGCCAAAAAGCCCCGCGTCCTATTCGGTCAGTGTTCCGACAGGTTCCAACTACTACTTCTTCGGAGTTATCGACCAGGGCAACTCCGGCCTCATCAGCGCCCCGGGACAAGTCTCCAACACCAACGGGCATAACAATACTCCGGTAGCCATCACTGGCACCACGACCAACGAAGACCTGACTTTGCCCAGCGCTAACAGTCAGGCCTACGTGATGACGCAGGTTCAGGAACAAATAAACTCGAACGGAACTAACACCAATTACACAATCGAGTTCAACGATAATGGCCTGCTCAAACTGCCGGTAGCGGTTGAGCTAGCTACCGGGCCCAACCCTGGAGCAGTAATTCCCGCCGACATTGCTGTCGGAAGCTTCGGCGGCAACTCCGAGCAGTTCAGCTATTGGACCAGCCTCAACGGCATCACGCCCAAGGTTGGCGATTCCTATACTCTCAACGTTACCTACAGCGATGGCACATCTGAGGTCCTGACCGTCACCGTCGGCGCGGTGCTGAATAATGCCTTTGTTACCAGTCTCTCACCTCAGGGGACTGGAGTCAGCGTGACTCCCAACTTCAGTTGGACGGATCCGGCGAATGCCGGCAATTACACCTACCAGTTCCAACTGTGGGATTCGAACGGCAATAACATTTGGCAGATACCCGGCAACAACTCCAACTCGAACGGCTTCTCCAGTTCGATTACCTCGATTACATGGAACGTAGATCCGACTAACTCGGGGAACCTGCCGACAGTATCCAGCCTGAATGGAAATGCGAACTATAACTGGCAGATTCAAGCCTCCGACACTAACGGCGACTCCGCGCAGGTCCAGGTGACGTTCCAAACGGCGGCCACGCCTTTAACGTTGCCAGCGGCTGGTTCCTTAGGAAGCACCGTGGTGGGAGAAAGCTTCAGCGGCTCAATTAACGCCTCCGGAGGCGTTGGGCCGAGCTATACATTTGCGGTAAACGGCACCAACGTTCCCACGGATGGATCGCAGATGGCCATCGCGGATGGTATATGGGTTTCCAGCACCGGCGGCAACACGTTGTCCATTGGCGGGACTCCGAGCGCGATTCAGACTGTGACGTTGACTAACGTTACCGTTACGGATAGCGCGAGCAACAGCGCGGGGCCGAACACGTATACGATCACGGTCAGTGCCGCGGCAACACTCGCAGTCACAACTGTCTCTTTGCCCGGCGGCAACAAAACACAGCCCTATTACTCCTATGTTCAGGGCAATGGCGGAGTGCAACCTTACACGTGGAGCGTCGGCAGCGGTCTGCCCGCTGGGTTATCCCTTAACTCACAGACGGGAGAGATCACAGGGACACCGACCGCGACGGGAACTTCTAATTTCACAATTACGGTCACCGACTCGACGAGCGCCACGGCGAACGCCAGTCTCAGCATCTCTGTGTTGAGTTGTCCCAATAATAGCGTTCTGAATGGCAACTACGCGTTTGTTGCGAGCGGGTGGGACGTTTCGACAACAACCGGTCCAGCATCGCGTGCAGGCAGCTTTGTCGCGAACGGATCAGGTTCAATTACCGGCGGCCTTATCGACACAGCCGATCAGACCACCTCTCCTGGAACACAGAGTGGAACCTTCACTGGCACGTATTGTGTTGGTTCTAACAATCTCGCCACAATCACCATGAACTTTGCCGGCGGTATGACCGGCAGCACTACAGTTGCGGTCGCAGTGGACTCCAGCGACGGCAACGGCCACATCATCTCCTACGACAACAACAACACAAGCCTTCAGATTTCAGGTTTATTGCGCAAACAGACTACCAGCGCGTTCAAGACCAGTTCGATCAGCGGCAACTATGCCTTCGGGGTCGCGGGGAACGACCAGAGCGCCAACCGCTTTGGCATAGCGGGCGAGTTCAACTCCAACGGTAGCGGAACATTGTCCGGTGAGGCCGACTATGACCAGGGCGGCTCCGGTGGCGGCGCGGGCGCTGGAAATACGACGTTCAGCGCCAGCGATTTCGCGGTGGCGTCCAACGGCCGCGGCACCGCCAGCATCACCTTCGCCGGTCCGGGAGCTACCATTAACTTTGTCTATTACGTGGTCAGCTCTTCGGAGATGTTGATGATGGCGCTCGACTCGACAGAGACGCCGCCCATGATCGTCGCTGGCCAGGTGTTGAAGCAGAGCGGCTCTTTCACAAGCTCTTCGCTGAGTGGCACTGGCGTGATAGAGATTCAGGGCCTCGATACGAGTTCGTCTCCGGCAGTGTCCGATGTGCAGGTTGGACTATTGGTCGCCACCACTTCCAATCAGACATATTCCGTCACCATGGACGCAAACGACGGGGGAACCGTCTCCACCGACAGTTCATCGGGGACCTACAGTGTGGCCTCAAATGGGCGTGTCACGATAACGGGGACCGGCAACCACCCGCCGGTTTTCTATCTGATTGGCACGAACCAGGCTTTCATTATCGGCACCGACAGCACGGTCTCATTCGGCATGGTGCAGCCCCAGTCGGGAAGTAATTTCACAAATGCCTCGCTGACAGGAAGCTATTTCGGCGGCGGCCAGCCTCCACAGGATTCGAGCGTGAACGATGAAATCGACTCCGTCAGCGCGGATGGCAGCGGCACATTCACCGTAACGACGTTCTCAAACAGCGATTGCAGCGGAAACTGTGGTGCGGGTCCGAATGCCAGCGACCTCACGGTGAGTTATGCCGTATCCGCTGATGGCCGGGTTGTCATGAGCTGCGCCGCAAATTCCGGCCAGAGTTGCACCGTGGGCTCGACCCTGGGATACCTGTACATCATTTCAGGATCGCAGGCGGTCTTTATGGGCGCCGCAGATCAGAACCCTAAGCTAGTCGATTTCCACCAATAGAGTCCGGGTCATTTTTCAACTTGCGGATCGGCTTTGGCTCGCCGATCCGCATTCTTGTTTTGTGAAGAATGTGCCCGCGCAGATCAACTGTCTGTCGGCCCATTTCCGGATCTAAAAATAGGGAAAACCTGACGATGGACTCCTACAATTCTGAAGCCAATTTCCGTCTTGAACTCCAATTCTTGTTCGTAGTAGCATTTTTCCTAACGGCAACGATAGTCCCGCTCGTCAGTTGGGGGGATGCAGCTATGTATGGCGTAAAGCAAGATGTACGCTCCTACGCGCTGGCGGCGCTCTCTGTAGTCGCCGCTCTTTTCCTGCGTAGACTGCTTAATCCGTTCCTCGGAGGACAAGACCCCTATCACACGATTTGGTTGGCGATAGTATTTTCGGCGTGGTATTGCGGAATTGGGCCGTCGATTGTTGCCTCGGTTCTGGCGGCGTTCGGGCTCTGGTACTGGTTCTTTCCACCCTACAACTCTTTCGCACTGAAGAGCCACGCCGACATTTTTGGAATTGTGACTTTCTTGATTTTCGCTGCGGTCATGATCGGGTTGGGAGCAGAGACTCGGCACACCATATGGAAACATGAGCAGGCGGAAAAGAAGTTGCGGAATGCTCACGTTGAGCTTGAGAGCCAGATTGCGAGGCGAACCGAGGAACTTCAACACAGGGTCGCAGAAGTCTCGGAAAAAGCTGTGCTGCTGGATCTGGCCAACGATGCGATCTTCGCAAAAACCTCGAACGGTATGATTTCCTATTGGAATCAAGGAGCGGAAAGGCTATACGGCTGGACCGTTGGCGAGGCTATCGGTCATGCCCCTCACGACTTATTCCGCACCGAGTTCCCCATCCCGCTAGCGGAAATTCAAGAACAGGATCGGTGGGAAGGAGAACTGCGTCAAACAAAGCGCGATGGCACGCAAATCACGGTCGTGAGCCGCTGGACCACATTGCGAGATGCAAGCGGCAAGCCGGTGGGGTGGTTGGAGATCAACACCGATGTAACTGCCCGCAAGCGTGCTGAAGAGTCTGCCCGCAGTCTCAGCGGACGAATCCTAACCCTGCAGGACGAAGAACGACGCAAGATGGCGAGAGGACTTCATGACAGCCTCGGTCAGTATCTGGCAGGCCTCAAAATGAATCTCGACCTTCTCTCATCCATAGATGAGAAGAGGGTAAAACTTGCTTCCGAATGCGCAGAGATTGTAGACAAGTGTGTGACTGAAACACGCACGGTCTCTCATTTGCTTCATCCTCCGTTGCTGGACGAGTCCGGTTTCGGCTCAGCGGCACGATGGTACGTTGACGGTTTCGCCGAGCGCAGCGGTATCGCGGTTAACCTTAACCTTCCACCAAGGATGGACCGGCTGCCCAAAGATGTTGAGACCACCTTGTTCCGGACCTTGCAGGAGGGACTCACCAACGTTCACCGGCACTCCGGTGCTTCGGCAGTGAATATCAACGTTCGTGGAGAAGCAGGACAGATTTACCTGGAGATTAGCGACAACGGGCGGGGCATTCCGGACGAGCGGTTGACTCAACTTCAGGACGGCGATGGAGTTGGTGTGGGTCTAGCCGGAATGCGAGAACGTGTCCGCGAATTGCGCGGGTCAATGGAAATTCATTCGGGCAATACAGGCACGCAAGTGTCGGTTGCGATCCCCTTACCCCAACGCACGTCGATCAAGTCCGTACAGGATGACGGACGAGGCAATGCCTCTGCGGCTTGACGGCAATGCCGTGAGACCTAACGGTGCTTGTGCCGCTTCCTCCGGTTTTGCTTCAACAGCCAGTTTCCTGCTCGAACGTGCTTCGTTTGCTTTTTAAAGGTGACTTTGGTTGTTACACGAGCTTTCCTCGTCAGTTTATGATTACTAGTGAGGTGCAGAAATTGCGAATCAAGGGTAATTCGAATTGGGGCAAACCCTGTGGAGAAATTCCCAATATGCCGACTTCTTTTGAAGAGATGGTGCGGCAATTGGAGCTATCAGAAGAAGAATATGTCAGTTCGATTCCCTTGAAAGAGTGGGCGAAAATGCATAAAGACAGCAAGTATGTCCCCCAAGATTTGCTAAAGGCGTGGGGAATCATTGCGAAAGGCTGAAGTCGGCGTCTGTTCCACCAGCGCTGTCCTAAACCCATAGCCTGCCGGATGCGAGGAGCTGACAGGCTGCGCAGTCCTGGCAGCTTCGGAGGGAAACGCCTGGCGGCCGGCCCAATCTGCGCTTGCATACAGCAAACTCTGTACATCGAATTGTCATGATGCGTCGTAAGATGAATTGCTTCTCTTCCTGCCGCCAGCCGCTAGACAGAACTGCCGTCAACCAGAAGAAGTGGTGCAAGGAGGCGGGATGCAAGCACGCACTCTTCGTGTAATCGTAGTGGACGACAACGAAAACGTTCGACGTGGCATTTGCCAAATTCTCCAATCGCAAGCTGATATTAAGATCGTCTGCGAGGCTTCGGACGGAGCCGAAGCGGTCCGAAAGGTGCGTGAGCACAAACCGGATATCGTCCTGTTGGACATCACCATGCCCGTGATGAATGGCTTCGAGGCTGCTCGCCACATCAAGGCTGAATTCCCATCGATTCTGATTCTCATCGTGAGTCAATTCGACTCTGCAACGTTCGAAAACGAAGCGGTCTCGGCCGGGGCGAGCGGATACGTGCTCAAAAGCGATGCCAGCAACGTGTTAGTTCCAACATTGCGAGCGCTTCATTCTCAACTCATGCGTACCGAGAGCCAGAAGCGCAGCGAACCCTCACAATGATTTCCCGCGATAGGAACAATCGATAGAAGCCATTTGTTGGCGGTTTGCTTGTGATTGGTTGCGCACTTCGCGGTTTGGACTGATCGTCAATGGTTTTGTGACGACAACCTGTTCTGGATATGCCCCCGTGCATACCTCAATGGTGGAACCTGAAAAGACAGCATTAAACGCTGATTGGAAGGTCTGGAACCAAACTGAACGTAGCGATAGCAACCAGCACGATGCCGTTGTTGGTCGAGGGCATGGTCACCCGGCCCTGCACTCACTGGTCAGAGTCGGGTTGCTGATCAGGATGTGTGGATTCTTATCCGCCGTGGTGAGGGCTGCGCCGGAATCGATCACGCTTCCACTGTCCAGCAACTCTTTTCCGGGATAAGATTTGAACATGTTGCTGGCGCCCCTGGTGTTTATTGCGATGGCCTTGCAGCAGTGTGCGAGCTATGCCGGGCCTAACGACGGAGCCCTCCACGTTTGTGGTCACGCCTATAAAGTTGATTGCTCTCTCGCCGGCTCGGCGACTCCCTGCATCGGGTCCAAGGCAAAGGCCGCCGAGTCAGATCATTTCGAGGTGCACGAGATAGGCGGCGCAGCGGTATTTGCGAGGAGCCTTTCTGGCGATCAACGTTTCCTGGACGTCGGTATATCGGGCACCGGATATCCGGATCACCCACAGCTCCTGATAGTCGGCGCGGCTATAAAAGGTATAAAGAGCGGCCGGTTGAGCTCGTTCAACCAGTACTTCGAGGCGTCGCCGCTGGGCCTGGCCCCGTTCGCACCAGTCTTGAGTTGCGAAAACGGAAACGAGGCCATGCTGGCGAATCCGAACTTGGCGCCGCCCAGCGGGCTCACCCCTGCATGCGAGTTTCAGGCTCCTTCCTTCCGTTTCCTTATAGAGTTGAAGTTTGACTTCGACCAGCATCGAGTTGTTCTTGCACCCGAAGACAAGCGGCTTTCCCTCAGTTCGTCTCTCTTATTTCTGAAGGCAACAAGGGACTTGAGATTACGTGCCTATCGCGACCACAACAAGGGTGCCGAGCAGGTTACGATTGCGATGGCCTCAGCGCAGCGCGCTCGCGTTGCAGGGATCTGGGCTCCCGTCGAATTCCGCAATGGTGACAACATCGGTACGGTAACTTATAACGATAATGATTTGTGGCTTCAGATCAAGCTGAAGAATCGGACAGCATGGATTCAAAACGAGCGGAATTGGCGAAGTATCGGCCTCGAACCACAGAACGACCTGCCCTGATGGTCGATTTTTTAAGCTTCGGTAGGCTGGCCGACAAACTCATCCTCCTAAGGAATTGTCCGAATGCGAATCCGCCATTTGCCAGAATTTGATTCGGAACACAACGATTCTGCCCAGTTGCGTAGCAAAATGACCGCGGGAGAGGACTGTGGCACTTAGGTAACTAAACATCTGTGATTTCAGTCACAGGCCACTCAAGGTCCGGCTCGTATGCTTACCATACGAGGAGTACAAGATGTCTCAAAGTGTGGGGGCTGTGCGTGAACTGAACCTGAGTGTCAGGTCGCTAGAGGAGATAACGGAGAGCGAGCACAGATTTCGGAAGCTCGTTGAGGCTTTACCAGATGCGATATTAGTCCATACTGACGGCAGGATCGTTTTCGTAAATCCATTTGCCATACGTCTTCATAAAGCGACAAGGCCTGAGCAACTCCTCGGCCATGAAATCAATGAGTTCATCCAGCCCGAGTTGAGAGCCGCGATAAAGAACCGAATTGACAATTGCTATCTGACCGGGGAAGCCTCGGTACCGATGGAAGTAGCTCTTCTCGCCTGCGACGGCTCCTCGGTGGACGCGGAAGCGGTTGCGATTCCAATTTCGTGGCACGGCGCACCCGCCATCGAGGTGGTGCTCAGGGACACGAGAGAACGCAAGCGGGCGGAACAGGCGGCTTATGACTGGCAAAAGCGATTAGAGTTGGCGCAGAAGGCGGGGTTGCGGATCGGATTGTGGGACTGGGACGTGATCGCGAACACTGTGACCTGGTCCGATGAGAGCTACAGACAATTTGGACTTACCCGAGATACATTTACTGGCCGGGTTGAGGAGGCGGTAGATCGGATACACCCTGAAGACAGAAGTAGAGTCCAGGAATCTATTCAAAGAGTGTTGGATGGAAAATCAAACGAATACTCGTCGCAGTATCGTCTCGTGCGTCCCGATGGAACTACCTGTTGGATCGACGCACACGGCGTTATGGTGCGCAATGGTTCCCAGCACATGCTTGGGGTCGGCATCGACATTACTGATCTGAAAAATAGTGCGCAATCGCTTAAAGATAGCGAGGAAAAATACCTGCTGCTGCTGAATTCCACCGCAGAAGCGATTTATGGACTCGACCTGGAAGGAAACTGCACATTTTGTAACCCCGCATGTATACGCCTTCTTGGTTACGAGCGTCGAGAGGATTTGCTGGGAAAAAACATGCATGCACTGATGCATCACTCCCGGGCGGACGGGACTCCGTATGCGGAGCAAAACTGTGAAATCTATGTAGCCGTTCGTGAAGGCAGGCCGAGTCACGTCAGCGATGAAGTGCTTTGGCGTGCTGATGGAACCAGCTTTGCGGCTGAATATTGGTCTTATCCAATGTACAAAACGGGCGAAACGGTCGGGGCCGTGGTCACGTTCCTGGATATATCCGATCGCAAACGAGCCGAAGAAGAACTACGACGATCGGAGCAAAAATACAGGCAGCTTTTTGAAAACGCAACTCATGGGATCTTTTGGTCAAAACCAGACGGCACATTGCTGGATGTGAATGCGGCCATGGTCGCAATGCTCGGTTACAGCTCCCGCGAGGAATTGCTGGAGCGAAATCTGAATGTCGACATCTACGAAGACCAAGTTGTTCGCAAAGCCATTCTCGAAAGCTACGGGCCGAGTGAACGGGTCGAAGGAGTTGAGGTTAAGTGGCGGCGCAAGGATGGCAGAACAGTGGTTGTTCGGATTAGCGGAAGCCTGGTGAGCGGAAAGAACGGATCTGTCGACCACTATGAAGTTATTGCGGAGGATATTACCGAACGGCGCAGCTTGGAGGAGCAACTCCGGCAGTCACAGAAAATGGAGGCGGTGGGCTTGCTCGCGGGGGGAATTTCTCATGACTTCAACAATCTACTCGGCGTGATTCTTGGAAATGCTGAATTGCTTCTCGAAACCACACAATCCGAGAAGCAGCAGCGTCGGGCTGAGCAGATCAAGAAAGCTAGCGTCCGTGCGGCTCAGCTGACAAGACAGTTGCTTGCATTCAGCCGAAAACAGGTTTTATATCCCACCGTCCTCAACCTGAATACGGTGGTGGCGGACGTAGGAATGCTCCTGCAGCGTCTAATTGGTGAGGACATAGAGATTGTGACCGAGTCCCAAGCTAACTTGGGTTCGGTACGGGCGGATCGCGGACAGATCGAGCAGATTCTCATGAATTTGGCAACAAACGCACGGGATGCTATGCCAAATGGAGGCACCCTGAGCATCCGTACGGAGAACGCCAGGCTCGGCAATGACGTTGTCGCACGCTATCAGTATGTGAAGACCGGTCACTACGTTCATCTGGCGGTGACGGATACAGGTACCGGAATGACGGAAGAAGTGCTCTCACGGGTGTTTGAGCCCTTCTTCACCACGAAAGAGAAGGGGCGCGGTACAGGATTGGGCCTGGCAACCGTTTACGGCATCGTCAAACAAAGTGGAGGTTACATTTGGGTTTCGAGCACACTGGGAACGGGAACAACGTTCAACATTTATCTGCCAAAGGTAGATGAGAAACCAATGACCGCCGCTCCGAAACTTGGAGCGCGGTCTGAATATCCCAGAGGCACAGAAACAATTCTTCTGCTCGAAGACGATGATTCCTTGCGGCAAGTGACCTGTGAATTTCTGACGGCGAGTGGTTATGACGTCATACAAGCTGGCCGTGGTGATTTGGCTCTTGACCTTGCTACTCAATACACCGGCCGGATTCCCTTGGTCATCAGTGACGTCGTCATGCCCGAAATGAGCGGCCCACTAGCAGTGTCGAAACTCCGGGTTTCTCACCCCGAAATGCAAGCCTTGTATGTGTCGGGATACGCAGCAACCCCTATCGTGCAGGCACTCATTGCCGAAGGGGCGCTTCTACTACAGAAGCCGGTCTCTCGACTAACCTTGCTGACCAAGGTCGACGAGCTGCTCCATTTAAGAACAAATGCATAGGCGGAAATCTCAGAGATCCGCAATTATCCCGGCACCTCAAAGCCGGTTGTGCTGCATTTGATGTCGATCCGTGAGGGTTGCAATCACTTCAGTTTCTAGTCTGCTGGATTACGGCGAACCCAAGCCACACTTCCAGGAATAGCTATTCTGGTCGCAGTTGCTGCGAATCATGCCGAAAGCAGTGTTAATCGGGTCTGGACGCTCGTGTAGTTAGCATTTTCCAGGATGCTCTGCTTCGCTCTTGTCTGCACTTCCCTGCTTCCACACAAGACCCGTGCGAATTTCGCGTCTGTGAATTCCAGCGCTAACTTCATGAAGCTCACATTCTTGTGCTTGTCTATCATGATTAACTATGGTTAACTATAGAAAATAATCATCGGTTAAATGCATTCCAACGCAGAGACATCGCCAGTCTTGGACTCATGTGAGTGAGGTATTTCATGATGCGGGCACTTCATGCTGCTTTGTTTCTGTTGACTGTGGCATATCTTGTTCCGGCGAAAGCGCTGGCGCAAGGGGAAACCACCAGTGCCATTGTTGGCCAAGTGCGAGACACAACCGGCGCAGTTGTGCGGAGCGCAACTGTGACGATCACGAATCACGAAACCGGTCTGAAGCGTACAGCTCAGACTGATGGCGCAGGACGGTTCAACTTTCCGCAGCTGAAGCCGGGCACTTATTCGGTTAGGGCGGAAGCACACGGCTTCGATCCGGGGCAAAATGACAACGTCATTTCGGGCCTGGGCCAGAAGCAAACTGTGGATTTCACGCTCAAGGTAGCGCGGTCCAATGAAGCAGTTGAAGTAAGCAGTGAAGCCCCAATCATCAATCCGGAAAACGCAAATACATCCACAACCCTGACTGCGCCGGCGCTGGAGGACTTGCCGAATCCGGGTGGGGACCTGACGTACCCTCTGCAATTTGCGCCGGGAGCTCTGATCAATACAGCAGGAAGCAGTAACGATTTTGTTGGCAGCAGCAACGGGTACGGCAACGTGGAGTTCAATGGACTCCCCGCCCTTTCCAATGGCTACATCGTCGACGGACTTGAAACGAACGACCCGCTCACCAATCTCAATAGCGGTCTCTCAACCAACCTCGTTCTGGGGTTGAATTCTATTTCGGAAGTGACCGTCAACACACTTTCCTATTCCGTGGACCAAGGACGGTATGGAGCGTCTCAGGTCGACTACGTCACCAAATCCGGCACGAATCAGTTTCACGGGAATCTTTATGAGCTGTGGAACGGTTCGCTACTGAACGCCGCAGACTACTTCACCAATGCAACTCCGGGGAACCACAAGCCCAGATCGACGGTGAATCACTTTGGAGGCAGTCTCGGCGGCCCGATTGCGCGCGACAAACTCTTTTTCTTTTTCGACAGCGAATGGGTGCGAATCGCGCTACCCATCGTAACACCCACGATTGTTCCCAGCCCGGCTTTCCAACAATACGTGCTGCAGCACCTTCCTTCTGCGTCGGTCTCCTTCTATCAACAAATGTTCTCCCTGTATGAAAATACCAGCGGCACACCGGCCGCGATACTTGGCTGCACGCTCGGTGCCGCGGGGGAAGGTTGTGCCAACCGGCAAAGCGTCTCACATTCCAGCGACGACCACGAACAGGTGCAGACGGCTCGTGTCGACTACAACATCAATTCGAAAGATGCGGCCTGGTTTCGCTTTCAGGCGGATACGGGTCTGCAAGCCGCGTGGACGGACCCTATAAATCCGGTGTTTGATGCGTTTTCCGCGCAGCCCCTCTATTCTTTCGCAGCAGGACACACCCACGTCTTTTCGCAGAATCTGGTGAACTACTTCAATCCGGCTTTCTCCTGGTACGAAAGCCTGTTCGGGCCAAGCAACCTGCAGAAGACACTTTCGGCGTTTCCGATTGTGTTACAGGGTACTGGGGCAAATGCCTTTACACCCATCGGAGGTCTCGACAATACCTGGATTCAGGGCCGGCGCGCATCGCGCTTTTTCATCAACGACAATCTCGCCTGGAGCCATGGCCCTCACGAATTGCGGGTTGGGACCAATACCCGTATCTTCCGCTTGAACGACTACGATTTCGGGGAAGGCACGGTTCCTACGGTGACCTATGCGAACTTGCAGCAATTCATCGATGGCGAAGCGAACATTGCGTCGAAGACATTTCCTTCGAATGCTAATGAGCCCTTCAACTTTCTCAATCTCGATGTCTACGCACAAGACACCTGGAAGGTGACTCGCGAGCTGACCTGGACGTTTGGTTTGCGCGACACATTTAACTCCAATCCGCTGAATCCTCATGATCAGGTCGCCCGTCTTCGCGGCTCCTTCAGTTCCATCTCGCATGATGTGAATCAGCCGCTCAATGAGGCCATTCAGACTCATCTCGGAAATCTGTTTTCATCTACGCCGGTGGCCACATTGCAACCAAGAACGGCGATTGCATGGCAGTTCGAGCCAAAATCCGTACTCCGGACTGGCTTCGGGATTTTTAGCGACATCTTGCCAGGCAGCGTGGCTGACCTGATCGGCGCGAACCCTCCCTACGACAAGACGTTTCAGGGAGGCGTGCTTGGCACCGTGGGCGGCACGGCCATCGCGCCGGGGGTACCCGACAGCGCCGTCGATGCAACTGCGACGGCAAATACGATTTTTACGTCGGGATTTCCCCAGGGAAAGCTTTCGTGCGCATCTCCACAGTCCAGTCCCGGAAGCTGTCTTCCACCGGTCGCGATCACAGCCATCCCGAATGGCAAACTCCACGCGCCTTACTTCATGGAGTGGAGCCTGGGGATGGAACATCAATTTGGAACGACGACCAGTGTCCAAGCGCGGTATGTAGGCACGCGAGCTGTGAATCAACCATACTCAAGCCAAGTAAACGGCTACCAAACGGTGTGTCAGGGCTGTTTTGCGCCGTTTCCGTACCTGCAGCCAACTGATCCGCGATTCGGCGCCGTGACACAGTTCTCTACCGGCGCGAACAGCCACTACAACGGCCTGCAATTGACTGCGATGAAGCGCTTGGGACACGGTCTGCAAGGGCAGGTCAACTACACGTGGAGCCGTTGCATGGATACGGTCTCGAACGGAGGATTCCTTTCGTTTTCCGCAGGAGGGATACTGTCCCCTCTGCCGGGAGACCTAGCCCGCGATTATGGCCCATGCGACTACGACATCCGGCACAATCTCAACGCGCAATATGTTTATCAGCTGCCGCTCAAAGCGCATAGTCATTCGCTGGGCTATGCGCTCAACGGCTGGCAGATTTCCGGGACAGCATTTTGGCACAGCGGAGTTCCATTCTCGGTGCTGAGCACGCCTTATTCAGCAAATGGAAACGGAATCGTGCAGGGCAGTGGACCGCAGTTCGCCAGTGCCGTACCGGGCGTTCCGTTGTATGAGCATCATCCGATTCCGGGCGTAACGCAGCCGGGAACGATTCAGTGGCTTAATCCGGAGGCGTTTGTGTCGGCGGTCGATCCGAGTACAGGACAATGCTATGGCGGCGACAATCCGCAAAATTGTCAATTCGGAAACCTCGGCCGTAATGCCTTGCGTGGTCCTGATTTCCTCTGGAGCGACTTTTACCTAACAAAATTGTTTCCCTTGACCGAGCACGTGAAGCTGCGGTTTGAGGGGCAGTTTTTTAATGTTTTCAATCATCCAAATTTTGCGCTTCCAAGTATGGTTCAGGCTGGCATTCCAGGAAATCCCTCCACGCAAAGTGGATTTGGAGCGCTGACATACACGACCTCTCCGCCGACCGGCTTGCTAGGCGTCGGTTTGGGTGGCGACAGCAGTCCACGCATGATCGCCTTCCAGGCACGGTTGGAGTTCTGAGGGTGCGGGGAACTCCGCCCGACGGATCGACTCAACCGGCTTGGCGGTGCCGGAATCTATGAAGCGATCTTGCAATCCGAGGCGTTTGGAGGAAAAGTCGAGGGAAAATATTAGCCAGGGGCCAATACAAGGACTTTGCTCGGGAGGTCTTGCCGCTTATTAAAGTTTTTGAGACGAACGATGAGCGGATAGGTGACCTCTTGGCCGACTCCGATCAGGAGCATTCCAACTTTCGTTCGAATCTCTTCCTGAATAATCATCCCAGTTGACAGATCTGAAATGCGAACCATTTTCAACTCGCGATTACCCTCTTCGGGCGGAAGACTGCTTAAGGCCGCCACGATTTGGGGATCAAACCTCGTGTCATACTGCAGCTTCAAAATTGCTTCCGGATCTTTGGCACCCCTGATTTTGAGATCGTCAAACGCAATCGCAACGCGAAGAAGATCGGCGCCCACCCTCATGTTGTAAGGCATTTTGGTTTCCGGATCTGCGGCAGGAAAACGTTGTTGTCCTATAATCCACGCGATGCAATCCAACCGTGGAATATTACTGAGTAACTTCCTCGCGACACTTGGGTGCATATCAAATGCCGTCTGCTCTTCTACATTCAGCTCTCTTCCGCACGAAGCTGCCTCGATGAGTTCAGGGGAAAGCGTAATGCACCCCAACTGCGATAGCATCGCTGCCACCTCATACTGCCAAGCATTAGTCAGCTTCAGCCTCGCCACTAAATGCTGCACGTATCGCCGAATGCGCACGGTCCTGCCAAATGCGGCCGGATTTGCGAGACTCAGCACATCGGTAAGCACTTTGATGCTGCCCATCAAAGTATTCTCGAGGAGATCTTTCTCCGCCGTAATCAGGCGGTACTGCACGAGGCAGGTGGTTAGAGCATTCTTGAGAACATCGGATTCACACGGTTTGGTCAAGAACCGAAAAATATGCCCTTCATTGACGGCCCCGATGGCGCTCTGCAAATCGGCATGACCCGTGAGCATCACTCGAACGGTATTGGGTGAAACGGCCCTGATATGAGAGAGGAGCTGGATACCGTCCATACCCGGCATCCGCATGTCAGACACCACAACCGCGTAAGGACCGCTGTTATCGATGAGCGTAAGAGCTTCCTGCGCGCCGACAGCCGTGTCGGGCTGAAATTCCTTGTGCAGAGCTCTCTTATATCCCTCTAAAACGGCCGGTTCGTCATCCACAAACAGAATTTTTTCATGCATAAGTTCCTCCTTTGGAGCTTGCGCCAGAATGCTCTACGGAGAAAGCGCTCCATACAGCCTGTCTGTCTTGCAGTCCAAGCCGATTCAAGTAATTCAGATCGAGCTCAATATCCTGATTCAATGGCGACATGTCAGTTGCGCTCACGATTGCATCGGCGGCGTGGATTGCCGTCAACGATGAAAACTGCGTATCCGCTGTCTGTGACGGGAGATGGTGAAAGGCGACTGCGTGTACCAGATGTGTGGGGAGTCCCCAGAGGCTCATTAAGTACGCGCCCACTTGCGCGTGCGTACAGCCCAAGTGCTCAAGTTCCAGGCTTACCAGGGCTTTGGGATTGATTTCGAGAATGTGGCGATACTTGCGGGGCATCTCTGCAAGTAATATCGCCTTACCGATATCGTGCAACAAACCCGCTGTAAGGCTCTCCTCCACGAGCGCCTTGGAACAGCCTTCGCAATTGGCGATGCATTGCGCCAGGCTCGCAACTTTGACGCTGTGATCCCAGAGTGCTGGGAGATAGTCGGCTATTTCAGATTTTTTATCCAACTGGGAAAAAACATTGACTGATAACACCAGGTGACGCACTGCCTCTGTACCCACCAAAGACACGGCCTGCAACAAGCTGGACACGCGTCCACGAGCGCCAATAAAAGCGGAATTTGCGAGTTGCAGGATCTTCGCGGCCATGGCAACGTCCTTTGAAATAATGCGTTCGACTTTGCCGAGGGAAATGTTTTCCGAGTGCAGCGCCGCTGTAAGCTCTTTGTAAAGCGATGGGAGGCTGGGGATTGACCGCATGGACGAGACAATTGTCTTGATGGATTGATTCGAAAGCAGATCGCGCATGGCGATTGCCTGATTGAGCCGAACCACCAACTCTTGAGGGTCGCAGGGTTTCAAGAGGAACTGATGCGCAGGCGCAAGCGAGCGACATATGGCGTCCGAGCTGGACTGCCCGGAAAGGACAATCCGGATAACAGACGGGTGGCGACTTTTTACTCGCTCGAGCAGTTCTGTTCCGTCCATTACCGGCATCCGCATGTCCGTAACTACGGCGTCAAATACTTGCTCGTCCAATGCACTCAGGGCTGCGCCAGCGTTGTCAACGAAGTGCATCTCCCACTCCCGAAGCGGCCCGTGCAAGGTTCGCCTTAGGCCTTCGAGCACCAGGACCTCGTCATCAACAAAGAGTAAGCGTCTGGGCATCAGTGTTCCTTGATGGACCCGGCAGGCATCAGCGGCAGGTCAATGAAAAAGGTAGTGCCGCGGCCGAGTTCGGTCTCAAACCAGATTTTCCCTGAGTGCTTTTTTGCGATTACAGTGTAAGCGAGCGCAAGACCTTGCCCGGTCCCCTTGCCGACCTCCTTAGTCGTGAAGAACGGATCGAAAACTCTCGAACGGATCTCTTCTGGAATTCCAGTGCCGGTATCGGTGACCGAGATTTCCGCATAATCACCTCGCTTGCGAGTGCAGACCTTAATTTGTCCTTTATCCCCATCCTTCACCTTATCCTTAATCGAGTGGGCAGCATTCACCACGAGGTTGAGGACGACCTGATTGATATCACCGGGATAACAAACAACCGGAGGGAGAGTTTCGTCAAAATCCGTAGTAAGGTCGGCTACATATTTCCATTCGTTGCGCCCCACTGTCACGGTAGATTCGACGGCTCGATTAATATCCGTGGCGGTTTTATCCGCCGAGTCAGGGTGAGCAAATTCCTTAATGGCGCGAACAATTCTTGCCACGCGACGAGCTCCATCCAGCCCCTGGTCGATGGCGCGCGGCGCCTCCGCGATGACAAAATCCAGATCACAGCTTCGTTCGCTTTCCCTGATGGCCATAGCTACGCTCGGCGGTATCCCAGTGGTCTTTGCGAGAGAGCTCCGATACAGGTCTATCAATTGATGGATCGAAATCCAGGAATCGCGCAAGAATGTCAGATTGTCGGTCACAAACTGGGTGGGCGTGTTAATTTCGTGGGCGATGCCTGCTGCGAGCTGGCCTATACCTTCGAGTTTCTGAGCCTGGCGAAGTTGGCTTTCCAGCACACGGCGCTCGGTGATGTCCCGCGCGAAAGCGAGGCAGTATTCCTGTCCGTCAAACTCCAGATAGTTCGCGGTTACCTCCACCGGGAAACACCGTCCTTGTTTGCTCTGGTGCTGTGTATCAAACGTCATGGATCCTTGCGTTTTGAGGCGTTTCCAAAACGCAGTCCAAACATCCTTGGGAAAACCCGGATCGATATCCGGAATCGACAGTGTAAGAAGCTCCTCGTGGGGATGCCCCAAACTGCGGCAGGCCGCTTCGTTAGCGTAGACAATACGAGCTTGTGCGTCTATCCAAAATACCGAGTCTGAAGCTTTCTCCAGCGAAAATTGCATCTGCCGTAGTTTTTTCCCCGCCTGCTTGCGCTCGGTGATGTCTTCCTTGACAGCAAGGAAATGAGTGATTTCACCCCTCAGGTTCGTAATGGGGGTGATGGTTGCAGCCTCCCAGTAGATTTCACCGTTTTTCTTCTTGTTGCAAAACTCCCCCTGCCATTCATGGCCTTGCTTGATGTTGGACCATAAAGTCCGGTAAACGTCTGATGACACGCGTCCTGAGTTCAGCATGCGAGGGTTTCTCCCTAGCACTTCATCAGCGCTGTAGCCGGTTAGGTTCGTGAACTTCCGATTCACGTAGCTGATTATGCCTTGGGGATTGGTGATAACCACCGAAACGGGACTCTGCTCGACGGCCATCGACAATTGCCGGAGGGCGTCTTCATCCCCTTTGCGTTGCGTGACATCGCGAAACGTCCAAATCCGGCCGTAACATGTGCCATTCTCGTCGACGACCGGAGCGGAGTAGCGGTCCAGGATTGTTCCGTCCTTAAGTTCGATTTCGTCCCGGCCTGTCTCGCTTGGGTTGAGGTAAAGATGTTTTACCCTGGCCAGGAAGGATTCGGAATCTTTGACGAGACTGGCTACCCATTCGAGCAAGGAGCGGTCGTCTTTGTCAGAAACAATTTCTGGAGGAATCTTGAAAAGTTCGACCATCCTCCGGTTCAGTAGCCGCCGCCGCCCGTCGCCGTCCACTACAAGGATGCCATCGATTGTGGAATTCGCCTGCGCTTCCAGAAACGCGGCCTGAGTCTTGAGACTTTCTTCGGCCCGCTTATGCTTATCGATGTCCATCACGACACCTGTCATGCGAGTCCGACTGCCGTGGTCTCCAGCAAAGACACGACCGGTAGAGGCGAGCCAATGGACACTGCCATCCGGCCAGACCGCGCGAAATTCAGTCTGGAAATCCCCCTTCAGCTGAATGGCCGCGTTAAGTTTCTCCTGCACCATCTCACGATCATCCGGATGTACGCTGTTCATGAACACTTGCAAGCTCGCTTTGTCCTCGGGTCGTAAGCCGAGGAGCAGATACGAAATATCTGACCAGGTATTTCTGCCTGTAACCAGATTCCACTCCCAGGAGCCTATGCTAGCCGCGCGAGCCGCTATGTGTATCCGCTCTTGGCTTCGTTGTAGCTCGCCTTCGACATGCCGTCGCGCCACCACTTCCTGCTGCCAGCTTCTGGAAGCCTGATGCGTGGTCAATACTGCGATCACGAGAAAAACCAATACCGCAAGCGTAATAAATAAAGAGGAGATACGACGGGTCGAGTAATAGTCCGCTCGCACTTTCTTGGCGGCCATATCAAGCTGGTCTTTCTGAAAACCTGCAAATTCGATCCAAGCAGCCTGGTACTTCAGTTGCGCTGGCAGCGTTTCATTGGCAAAGACTAATGAGGCGCCATTCATGTCCTTGAGGGCAAACAAATGAACGGCTCGCATAGAGCTCGTAATGTATTGCTGCCTGGTGTTCTCCACTACGTCGAGTAGATGCGCTTCCTTTTCGGATTCACAGCGATGCCTGATCTCTTCTATAAGGGCTAAGATCTTCTCACTATTTTCCGATCTCTCCGTAAGTAATGTATTGGCCGGTGTTTCGTTCTGACCGAGAAATAATTGCAGCGTTATATGAATGTTATGGTTGCTGAGGAGCACGGCATCTTGCACCAGCCGTAGCTTTTCCGCCCGACGAAGTGTCACATCGTTATAAGTCGCATTTATGTTATCCATCTGGAGAAGTCCCAATTCTCCGAAGGAGAGGAAGATAGCAATCAAGACCGTGAAGGCCGCGCTTAAAGTTAGCGCGATGTGCCTGGTTTCCGATGTAAGGAACCTTCTAATCATTGGGCTTTCAATTTCCTCGAGGAGTAACAATGCGATAATTCGCAGGCCAATGCTCGCATTATGAGCGTTCATGCCTGTTAGTCAGGTGATGCCAATCACAATAGAGTGTTACCTAAGGCTTGGCCCTTTACCTTTTTCGCAATGAAGGGGCCCTCGACGATCTCGCAAATCAGCCAGGCTCCGGGTGAGCCGGCCCACCTTACGTTAAGCATCTGAAACATTTCAGACACTACCCAAAAGCCGAAAAATGGCCGATATACGCAACGGCTGTCTCAATTTCGATCTCGAGCGCCGCGTGATCCGAACGAACCGGCTCTTGAATTAACTTGAGATGAGCGTTCACCCGTCCACCAAGGCTGCGACGCTCCTGCCTGTCCCCGGACATGCCGAAGCACCTCGGCCTGTAGCGGGTGGATCGGCGGACAGCCCTTAGGTGACTTCAGTGACCATAGGAGTGAGGTAAGTCACATCAGCCCAGGAATGTTACGCGCATGATCAGGACTAGCAATAAAGAAGAGATTTCATTTCCGCATTGATGAAATCCATACCTCGTGCGCGGCATCATGCTGTGCACGAGGGTCTAAAGGACTGGATGACAACCTTGACTTTGCCCTGGTTTGCCGCGCGCTGTAATGCCTGAGCCTGGTGCAAGATACAGGCTCGTTTCGACAGCCTTTCGATAAAAGGCGGTGATTGAAAAAACCGCGCGGGGCCATAAACTTGAAATTGCGGTAAAACGTCTTTCAAAAGTTGGGGGTGGTTAGTCGGCCTCTGAACCGACAACACAGGGATTAAAAGTCCCTTGCTCTTGCCCATTGAGCTACAGCCACCCCAGGGCTGCGAGTAGGGACATCGCGTCGTAAACGTTTGCCCCTACTCGCAGTTCAAGTCTCGCAGTGGTTTCTCCGTTTTGCTTAAGCCATTTGCTGGAATTCGATAGGCAAGAAGCTGCGCGTGGTCTGTTCGTCGGGGCTGATGTGAAGAGTGTGTGGGACCAGATCTAAATCTGGGTCGATGCAGCATGAATCGTGACCTCCGGCGGTACCAGTTCTTGCACAGGCTATAATTGCGCCCACGGATGGCTCTAAACTCTGGCACAAAGATTGGCCCCTACGAGATTCAATCGCCGCTTGGCGCGGGCGGGATGGGTGAGGTTTATCGCGCTCGCGATACCCGACTCAAGCGCGAAGTAGCGATCAAGGTTCTGCGCGCCGACCTTACTTCCGATGCTGACCTGCGTGGGCGCTTCGTGCAGGAAGCACAGGCGGTGTGCGCGCTGCAACATCCGAACATCTGTGTCGTCCATGACATTGGCTCACAGGACGGCATGGACTTCATGGTGATGGAGCTACTCTCCGGCCAGACGCTCGACAAGCTCCTTCAGGCAGGGCCTCTGGCCACAGATGTCGCAGTCAGATACGCGATCCAGATCGCGGACGCGCTGGCGCATGCTCACAGTGCCGGCATCACTCACCGGGACCTCAAACCTTCGAACATCATCGTGGAGAACTCCGGTGTGGTAAAGGTGCTCGACTTCGGCCTGGCCAAACTAGCAGGGCCTGCATTGGAGCAAAGCGAGGCTACGGTTGCGACCATGCCGGGCATGATCGTCGGAACGGCGGCATACATGTCGCCGGAGCAGGCGGAGGGCAAGCCAACCGATCCACGCAGCGACGTATTTTCCTTCGGCGCGGTTTTTTACGAGATGCTCACAGCGAAACGGGCATTCGAGGGCCAGTCGAACGCGGCTGTGCTGGCTGCGGTCATCCGTGACGATCCGCGCACGGTCAGCGCCATCCGTCCGGGCATTCCGCTGGAGATCCGGAGCATCGTGGCGCGGTGCCTGCAAAAAAATCCTGCCGAGCGATATGCCTCGGGACGCGAAGTAGGAGCGGCCCTAAAGGCGGTTCGCGAGGTGTTGTTCCCGGAGTCGGGCTCGGCATTGACCCCGGCGCGGATTGCGCATGAGGTGCGGCGGGCAAGGGTCTTAGTGCCGCTTCTGGTGATTGCTTTGGCAATCGCTGCCTGCGTGGTGTTGATGGTCAAGCGGTCGCGGGATGTGCACTGGGCGCGAGAAGTTGCGCTGCCAAAGATCGCGCAGCTGGCCGATGAAGGCAAGCTCCCGGAAGCCTACGCGCTGGCGGCGCTGGCGGAGAAATCGATCCCTGATGAACCCACCCTGGTTAAGCTGTGGGCGACGATTTCCTACCAGATTTCCGCTGATAGCGCGCCGGAGGGCGCAGATGTGTCTTACAAGAACTACGTTGAGCCGGATGCTGCATGGACGCCGGTGGGCAGGACGCCGTTGAAGAGCGTGCGAGTGCCGCGGGGGATGCTGATCTGGAAGCTGGAAAAACCTGGATATGGCACGGTCTACCGCACCACACCCGCATTTATCCAGGGGCTTCTGCCTGGTAAACCCGCCGAAGCAAACATTCAGCTCGACGAAGTGGTTAAGATTCCGCCGGGCATGGTGCGAGTGCAACCGGCGAAGTACTCCAAAACGCTTTTCATCCCCGGCTACGAAGGAATGCCGGAACTGGCGCTGAAAGATTACTGGATCGACGAACACGAGGTTACCAATCGGCAATACAAAGAGTTTGTGGACCAGGGTGGCTACCAGAAACGCGACTACTGGAGAGTCAGCTTCGTGCGCGACGGCAAGCCACTCTCGTTTGACGAGGCCATGGCTTTGTTCCGCGATGCCACGGGGCGGCCAGGGCCGAAAGATTGGGTACAAGGGGAATATCCGAAAGGGCAGGACGATTTCGCGGTGAGCGGGATCAGCTGGTATGAGGCTGCGGCTTACGCGGAGTTCGCGGGAAAAAGCCTGCCGACGATCTATCACTGGAACCGCGCGGCAGGACCGTTTTCCGCTGCCTTCATTGTGCCCTCCAGCAACTTCGGCGGCTCTGGCCCAGTGGCAGTGGGCAGCAAGCCGGACATGAGCCCGTGGGGGAATTACGACATGGCCGGCAATGTGAAGGAATGGGTATGGAACGAAGCGGACCCGGGCAAACGCTATGTTCTGGGCGGGGCGTGGGATGAACCGAACTACATGTTTGTGGATCCGGATGCGCAGTCAGCGTTTCTTCGCGAGCCGGAGATCGGCTTCCGCTGCATGAAGGTCATTGAGGCTGACCCGGCGATGTCGACGGCCATGGCGGGGATACCGTCGCCGCGGCGCGATCTGAGCAAAGAAAAGCCAGTGCCCGACCAACTGTTCGGGGCCTACCGCAGCCTCTACTCCTATGACAAGTTGCCGCTCGAGGCGTCGGTGGAGAAATTGCCTGACGGGGACGAGTGGAGTCTGGAAAAGATCACCTACAACGCCGCCTACGGGAAGGAGCGGGCGATTGCCTATCTGCTGCTACCGAAGAAGGGCAAACCTCCATACCAGACGGTGGTTTTCTTTCCCGGATCGAACGCGCTGCTCCTGCGGACATTTTCAATTTACCCGACTGCGGCCTTGGACGGCTTTACTCGCAGCGGGCGCGCCGTGATCTATCCTGTCTATAAAGGTACCTACGAGCGCGGCGATGGCATGGAGTCCGACATCGCCAATATGAGCAACACGTGGCGCGATCACGTGGTGATGTGGGTGAAAGACGCTTCCCGGGCAATCGACTACGTGGAAAGCCGCCCTGACCTCGATCACGACAAAATCGCATACTACGGTTATAGCTGGGGAGCGGAGATGGGCGGAATTGTGCCAGCCGTCGAGCCGCGTATTAAGGCTTCCGTGCTCGCGCTGGGAGGACTCGACTTCCAGCATTCGCTCCCGGAAGTGGATGTGATTAACTTTGTGTCGCGTGTGAAACAACCGGTGCTGATGCTCAACGGCCGTTACGATTTCTTTTTTCCGGTCGAGTCAACCCAGGAACCTTTCTACCAGATGCTCGGTTCGAAGAAAGACCAGAAGAAGCATCTCATCTACGACACCAGCCACAACATTCCACGCAACGAACTGATAAAGGAATCGACCAGTTGGCTGGATCAGTATCTGGGGCCGGTCCGCCAGTATTAGTTCTTTGCACCACGGCACCGCGCCGTCTCCGGGGTCGAGTTAGCCGACGAGTTAGTCACGTTCATATCAAAGTTCAATCCGAAAGCTTCTCCCCAGTGCGGTTTGATTCGCCGCCCATTCGCAATTCGAACACCTTGGCTGAAAGTGGTCAGTCCAGTGCCGATGCCCACCGGACGTTAGCGCACCAATAACCGCCCTAGCGGGCAGTCACGCGATCAAACCTTTCTCTGGCAGAAGCATTTAACTAGTGGACGGATGGTAGCGAGTTGATCTTAGTCTCCCGTGCCAGTTAGACATGCCGCCTGCGGGCTGTTACTGGTGCTGTCGCTCACGCTCAACTGACCCGTTCTGGTTCCAGCTTCTGTTGGCATGAATGTTACGCTGCCGTGAGTTAGGCAGGAAGGCAAACTGCACAATAGCCGCAGAATCTTGCGCGTTGACAATGTCAACCTGGCCTTGCCATACTGTCGCCACTTGTTCGTGTGGGGCAAACTGAGCTTGCCTGATCCGGCGTTGCCGTGGTGAAGAGCTGGCTTCTTACCCCTCCAGATATTTCAAGCCGTTAGCTGTTCCCCCGTCGGCGCACCTGACTTCCCAGATTTTGCAAACAGTTGAAGGAGGTACTGTGAGAATTCCAAAACGCGTCTTTGTCCGCATCTCTTTCGCACTTTGCTTGGCGATCTCCAATTTCTTACTCGTCGCTTCGGCATCGGCCCAGACAGAGATCCTCTCCGTGAGCAGTGGCCAATGTGTTCAAGCCAACGGCGGCTCCACTAGCTCGGGTGCTCTGATGGTCGAGGAGCCATGCGCCGGATCAGCCGCGGAAAAGTGGGCCTTTACGCCAATCGGTTCGTATTATCACGTCGTTTCTCAGGACAGTGGTCTCTGCCTGAATGTCCCCGGCAACTCCACCCGTCAGGGCACGCAACTGATCCAGTGGACTTGCCAGCGTTCAAACCAATACAACGATCAATGGACCATCTCCGCCGAAGGGGACTATTTTCATCTCGTCTCGCGTAGTAGCGGACAATGCGTCAACATCTCCGGGAGTTCGGCCGCCGCCGGTGGCGCAGTCATTCAATGGCCATGCCAAAGCTCCACCCAGCTCAACGACCAGTTCTACATTGACGTCACGGGAATCTCGCCTCTCACCCTGCCATCGACCTGGACTTCCGTCATCCCGCTCTCCGTCAATCCCATCGCCGTCGCCAATCTGCCCAATGGCAATGTGCTCATGTGGTCCGCCTATCAGGAATTCAGCTACGAAGGCGACATCGGCAACGCCGCTGGCCAGACTTATACGGGCATCTTCAATCCCGCAACTTATTCTTCTTTACAAACCGTCGTTACGTCCCCTGCTGCGGATATGTTCTGCCCGGGTACAACGTTACTGCCAAATGGAAACATCCTCGTCAATGGTGGTTCCAGCAGCCCGAAGACGAGCATTTTTAATCCCTCCACCAACACCTGGAGCGCCGACGCGGATATGAACATCCCGCGCGGCTATGAAGCCAACACGCTGCTTTCAACCGGTTCCGTCCTCACGTTCGGCGGATCGTGGAGCGGCGGAGAAGGCGGCAAAAACGCCGAGGTGTGGACATCGGGCAGCGGATGGGCTGAGTTGACCGGCGTTCCCGAAACTAACGTCATCGGCCCAGACCCTCAAGGCGTCTATCGCGGCGACAACCATCTCTGGCTCTTCGCGCAAAGTGGCGGCAATGTTTTCCAGGCCGGTCCAAGCGCGCAAATGAACTGGATTACCACCAGCGGAGCCGGCACGATTCAGCCGGCAGGAAACCGCGGCAGCGATTCTTACAGCATCAACGGTAACGCCGTTCTTTATGACATCGGCAAGATCTTGAAAGTCGGTGGCGCGCCCGCCTACCAGCAGAACGGCAGCACCACGACCTATGCCACAAACTCCGCCTATCAAATCAACATCTCCGCCGCTCCGGTGCAGGTAAAACAGCTCACCGGAATGACCTATCCTCGCGCCTTCTCGAGCAGCGTCGTCCTGCCGAACGGAAGTGTCGTCGTCGTCGGAGGCCAAAGCATTCCCCAGCCCTTCACCGATACGGCAGCAGTGCTCACGCCGGAAATTTGGAATCCCTCCACCCAGATGTTCAGCCTGCTGAACCCCATGCAAACCCCGCGTACCTATCACAGCACCGCGCTCCTTCTTCCCGATGGCCGAGTGTTTGTCGGCGGCGGCGGACAGTGCGGAACCGGCTGCGTGGAAAACCACTTGAATGCCGAAATCCTCACCCCGCCCTATCTGCTGAACTCCAACGGCACCCTGGCAACCCGCCCCGTGATCCAGCAAGCTCCCACCAGCGCGGCTTTGGGCGGCAGCATCACGGTAACCACGAACTCAGCCATAACCTCGTTCGCGCTCATGAGGCTTTCGTCGATTACGCACACCGTTAATAATGATCAGCGGCGCGTCCCTCTGACCATCGCCTCGTCCAGCGGCCAGTCGTACACATTGACGATTCCCTCGGATCCCGGTATCGTCCTGCCCGGCTACTACATGCTGTTCGCACTGAACTCGCAAGGAGTGCCGAGCGTCTCGACAACCATCCAAATTCCGTGAGGATTAAGGATCGCGAGGTTGTTCCAGAAATGACGTTAGTTGGATTCAAACCCCGGAGCCGGCCATCGACACGATGGCCGGCATGGCTTTTTGCATTTGCTCTCTTGTCGGCTTTACTATTCGCGCAGACTCACGCCTCCGCTTCGGAACGCCGCCTGCTTCGTCTCGGCCGCGATCTTTTTACCGGCAAGGCCGATCTGCACGGCCGCATGTCCACGCATCCGGACGATCTGCCCCCGGAAGTAATTCGCTGTTCCAATTGCCATGCCGCAGGCACAGGCCCGGATGTCCCGCGCTCAAATGCACCCCGGCTGACCCGCGACTTTCTCCTTGTTCCACGCTCCCGGCGAGGCGGCCCTCCCTCGCGCTACAATTCCGCCGCTTTTTGCGCGGTCCTGCGCAAGGGTGTCGATCCCGCGTATATTGTGATCAACGTGGAGATGCCTCGTTACACAATCGACGATTCCCAATGCGCCGCGATCTGGAGTTTTCTAACGCAGGAGATTCATGAGCCGAAATGATTCCGGCCTGACACGACGCCAGGCAGTCTCGAAGCTTTTCGCCGCCGCGGCAGCAGCTTCTCTCAGTCTGGCCGGAGTTTCCTTCTCAGAGGTTCCCGCCCTCGATCACGATGGACGCGTCAATCCTCCGCGGCCCGTTCCCGATGTTCCTGTGCGCACCGCCGACGGCGCATCCACCAGCCTCGCCGCGCTCCTCCGAGACCACTCCACCGCATTGCATCTGGTCTTCACCGAATGCACGACGACCTGCCCCATTCAAGGCGCGGTTTTTCAGCGCGTACAGCGCCTGATTCCCGATCAGATCGAGCGCCGAATTCAGTTGCTCTCGCTCAGCATCGATCCCACCACGGATACACCCGAATCGCTGAAAAAGTGGCTTGACCGGTTCCACGCCCGTCCCGGGTGGATCGCGGCCCTGCCCCGCGCAGAGGATGTTGCCGCCCTGCGCACCTTCTTCAACGAAGGCGGACGCGACATAAGCAACCACACCACACAGGTTCAAATCGTCAACCCGCGCGCCGAACTCATCTGGCGTACTCAAGAATTGCCTTCGTCGGATTCGATTGCAGCCATCCTAGGTAAAATAAAAGCCTGACATCCAATGGCCTGTGATAAACGTGGGTTCTTCACGAACCTTCCATCGAAGTGAAGTCCGCCTTCGCCAAGTGATCGATTTTTGATTGTATTAACTTCGATCTGCAGGAACGCTGAACCCGCACTGCCAATTTGGCTATCAGAGAAATGAAGGCTTTGCCTGGCGGGGTGAGCTCGGCAGTCCATTCTCCGCAGTGCGGTCCGACGCGAGAAAACTGCTAATTGGCGGGCTTTTCGCGAGGATTTCAAAAAACGCAGGCCTGATTTCTCTGCAGTCGAGACTGCGTGGCGGAGAGGGAGGGATTCGAACCCTCGATACAGGTGTTAGCCCGTATAACGGTTTAGCAAACCGCCGCCTTCAGCCTCTCGGCCACCTCTCCGGCGTTTAGAACCAAACACTTGCGGTGACTTGGCAATCACCAAGCGCCTCGTACGCGCCTCATTGCTCAGGATTCCCCATTGCCTCGCTCAACCGGCTCATTGCGTCCTCTACCTTCGGATCACGGAGCCGGATGTAGTGCTCGCGAGTGACGGTCACCTTCGCATGTCGAAGTATACGCTGCACGGTCAGATCGTCGCAACCGAGCTCGAACAAGGTGGATGCCAAGCCGCGCCGGAACGCGTGCCAGCCTTTCCACTCCACGCCTCGTGACTTGAATGCCTTCGCCACCACGCGCCGTCCCATGTGGTCTAGGTCCATGGGCGCTCGTCCGTCGCGTCCTCCGCGCTTGGTGACCGGAAACATCGAGTGATCCGGCACTTCGACACCTTCGCCATTGTCACCTTCTACCCACTTGACTCGCGGCTGGGTGAACGATGACTTGTAGCTGTCCAATATCGTTCGGAGCGCCGGAACCACAGGCACCCAGCT
>JBAWBR010000045.1:0-65619 GCA_049589875.1 Terriglobales bacterium | reverse complement strand
CGATCAGCGTGAACCCGCGCTGGCGTATTTTGGACTTGATTCTCATTTACCAGTCTTTTTCAGCAACCCTGTCTACCAATCCTTGTACTTGGTGCCGTCGAGAGCGGTGCCCTGCGATTTGCTGTAAACATCGAAAACGTTCTGCTCGTCCCAGGAATCGGATGTGGGATCGTCCTGCATGGAACGCATTCCCCACTCCGGTTTGCCGGTCATGGGGTCGATCGGGATGCGGCGCAAGAACTTCAGTTTTTTGCCCGCCACATCTTCGCCCTTCACCAGTGTGTCGAGATCGGGCGGGTAATTGTCGCTGCCCAGCTTGGTTTTAAAGGCACCCAGGTCGGCCGCGGCTTTGTAGCGGTCGATGGCGTCGCGCATCATCCACAAATCCTCGCGCAACTCTTTCTCGCGCTCTCTTTGGATGGTGAAGCGTGCGATGGGGAGCGCCATCGTCGAAAGAATCATCAGGATAGTAGTGGCGACGATCAGCTCGATGAGCGTAAAACCGCGCTGGCGGCGCCTGACCGCCGGCGCTCGGCGGAGTGGCCCGGGGAATCCGAGCCCCGCGATGTTATCCAGATGGTTCATAACGCACTTCAACATCACTGAATAGTAACGGCCGCTTCAGCCCCATTCATGGGAATGGGCTGCATGGCCGGATCGCGAGCGCCGCCACGTGTGATGACGAGCGCGGATTGGCCGGGCGACTTGGCCATCAAGGTTAGCGTCACAACCGCGCCCTGGCCTGACACTGCGCCCGCCCCGGGAGGCCGGGATGCGGTGATCTGCAGCGTTCCGCTGGTTGGATCGTCGCGGAACGCAAGGGCCACGGCCTGTCCGTCCTGCGACAGGAAGCCTCCATTTGAAACATTCAGCACCTGCACCTGATTCGGGTCATAGCTTAATTGCACGGGTACGGAGTAAACGTTTTGGCCGCCGGAAACCATCACATTGACGGTGAAAGTGGAGCCCTTGGCCTGCTTCATGGTGGGCGGATCGAACATAAAAGACCCACCCGGCGCGGCGGAAACGGGACGCAAGCCGGAGTTCTGCCCATTGGGCGGCATCTGCGCGGCCGCGCCTGGAGGCGTTGCCGGGGCTTGTGGTTGCGGCGCGGCGACGGGCGCAACCCGTGGATTGCCAAGCCTCAACTCGATGGAGTTGGCGGTGCCCACGTCGAGCAGTTCATTGCTTCGCGACGGTTCCGACGCGCGAATAATGTGGGGCACCAGAACGAAGACGATTTCATCCTCCTGGTGTTCGGTGTTGGTTTGTGAGAACAAATACTTGAGGAGCGGAATCTGGGACAGACCGGGAATTCCGGAGAGCGCCTTGGTTTGCTGGTCTTCCATCAGACCGCCGAGGATGTTGACTTCCCCATCCCGCAAGCGGATATCGTGCTCAACTTTGCGCTGCCCGATCACGGGCTGGCTGATGCCGCCGATGCTTACATAGGAAGTGACGGAGGAAACGTCGAGCGACAATTTCATGCTGACTTCATGGTCGGCGTGAATGCGCGGCGTGATGTCGATGTTGACGCCAACGTCAATGTATTGAAATTGAGTGTTGGTCAAGGGGCTGATGCCGGCGCCGACGCTGCCAATACCCGACGAGAACGAGCCGGTCGCGATGGGCACGCGTTCGCCGATCTTGAGCGTAGCCTTCTGGCCATCGAGCGCCCGTACCTGCGGATTTTGGATGATCCTCGACGTGCTATCGCTGAGCAGGGCGGTCGCCGTGGCCTGCGGAATGGTGACCTGGAAATCGGTAGCGTTCAGGTTGTCGAAAGTGTTCAGGTTGATGCCGTTTTGCGATGTGGTCGACGATGTAGTGCTGGTAGTGGTGGTGGAACTGGTGGTGGGCGTAGTGGAAACGTTGGCTTGCAACTGTACCGCGACGTTGGTCGGCGGGCTGATTCCGAGTTGCTTCATCTTGTCGCGGCTGACTTCCAAAATGGCCACGTCGATCACCACTTCAGGCTTGGCCTTGTCGAGATCGTCGACAAGTTTCTGCGCCAGGGCTAACTGGTCGGGCGTACCGCGGACGACAATCGCTCCCTGCGAAGGCAGTTGCTGAATCCTGCTTACTTCGAGGATGGTGCGCATTGCGTTTACGACATCCTGCAATTCGGTCGCTTGCGAAAGATTGGAAAGATAAAAAGTTTTGAGAACGTTTTGTTCAAGCTCTTTCCGTTTTGCGGGATTGTCTTGCGCGACAAAGATCGTATTCGGCGTTACCGGACGCCAGAAAGTTTTGGTTTGAAAGGAAATGATGGAAAGCGCTTCCTCAAGGGAGACGCCGTTCAGCTCGATGCGCACCTGGCGCGCCGTGTAATCGGGATCGAAGAGCACGTTGACGCCCGCCAGTTTGCCGACCGTCTCATAAATAACGTTGCTTTTTTCCGTCATTTTGAGCGTGATGGGCGCGCTGGAAATGGGCGCCAGTTCAACAGGGCCTTGCGCCTGATTGAGCAGTTTGCGCAGTTCCGAAGTCGGGCCGGCGGAGGCCTCAGGCCCGGCATCGGTCCCGTCCTGAAGCATCTTCAGCGTGCGGCGTAATTCCTGCTGCGCAATGAACGACGATGGATCGATGGAGAGCGCCTTCTCAAATTCGGTTTTCGCCTCATCCAGCTTGTTGGCATCCATCGCTATCTGCCCGCGATGCACATGAGAAGCTGCGGCGAGAAAGCGGTTACGTTCGTAAGCGGCGCGGAACTTTATATCCTTGGGCTGAAGATCGTAGGCCTGTTTGAAATACTCATAGGCTTTTTCGTAGTCCTGGCGCGCCTGGGCGTCATAGCCCTTTTCATACAACTTCTTGGCGGAGTCGGCGGCAAGCCCAGGAAGTCTCAGGCACAAAATAAGTAGAACGAAAACAGTCGGACGCAACATCCGTTTCATTCGGCGGCCCTCAAACACAGTTCTCTCTCCGGCAGAACCGGCAAATCACTTAAATTACGGCAAAAACCGCAGGCTTGGGGGAGCCCCAGCGGCTGTAAGCAATGCAAAACTGGTGGAAAATTGGATTATAGCATCGCCCGACTGCCCGCCCCAACTGATTGGCAGGTAACCGTTTACACTCATTAGTACCTGTCCAAGTGGTGCCAGTTTGACTTGGGCAATTTGCCCCGGACGGCGAACGCTAGAGTCCGAAACCGCCATTCGAGGACCTGCTCCCATTCCTGTGCTAACTTCTTCTAATTACCGATTTCTTAATTACAGATGGCTAAACAAAGTACCCATCAGACCCAAGCCAACCGCGAGAAGAACCCGCGCCGTCAGCCCACGGCCGCCGGGCAGAGGGATGCCGCCGTTAACAGGAACGCGGCTCACAACTATTTCTTGCTCGAAAAAATTGAGGCAGGCATTGTTTTGAGCGGTACCGAGGTCAAATCGGTGCGCACCGGGAAGGCGAATCTTAAAGATGCCTACGGTTTGGTCAAAGATGGCGAACTCTGGCTGCTGAACTGCCACATCAGTCCGTACGAGCATGGCGGCTACGTGAACCATGCGGCGGAGCGGACGCGAAAGCTGCTGGCGCACAGCGAGGAGATCCATAAACTGTTTGTCAAAACGCAGCAGCGCGGGCTTACTCTGGTTCCGACGCGGATGTATTTCAAGGATGGCAGAGTTAAAGTTGAACTTGCACTTGCGCGCGGAAAGCAGCAGTGGGACAAGCGCGAGACGGAGCGCAGGCGAACGGCGGATAAAGAGGCGCGAGAGGCGATCGCAAGAAGCAGAAAAGGCGCGTGAGAATGCCCGGATACGGAGGCATCACGACTCCGGCGAACGATTCCAGCAAGTCTGTGTCCGCCGGGTTATGCGGGCTCAGTTGCGCGCCGACCGCCTTACCGTGGATACTGAAACGTCGAACTAATTCCAAACAGATTTCAAACTATATTCCAAACCACATCTCAAACTATGAATACGAATCTTTCTGCTATAGCGCCGTCGCAGGTTGAAACCGATTGCCTGGTCGTGGTGGTTCTCGATCAGGCGGAAAAAAATCAGGGCAATCCAGATCCGGGTAAACACGATCCGGGAAAAAAAGATCAAGGCAAGCGAGACAAGCCTGCGCCGGTTCTCGCCACGGCCGATGCGGCGGTGCGCGCGGCGGCGAAAGAGGTCATTTCGAGCGGCGAGGTTACGGGCAAGGTTTTTGAGACCACGCTGCTGCATCGTCCGGAGGGATTAAAAGCAAAACGCCTGCTGCTGCTGGGCGGCGGCAAGGCAAAGACTTTTTCGGCGTCTGACTTGCGCAAGCTTGCCGGCGCGGCGGTGCGCACGCTCAAGGCAAAGAGCGTACGCAGCTTTGCGTTTGTTTTGCCGGAGAGTGGGATTGCGGCTCCCGAGGCCATTCGCGCCCTGGTTGAAGGCGCGCTGATTGGCAGTTTCGAACCGGGCTACTACAAGAGCGATCGCAAGGATGATGAGAAGATCAACGCGATGACCATCGTCAGCCAGGGCGATGCGAAGGCGTTGCAGGCGGCGATTGATACGGGGCGCATCGTCGCCGAATCGCAGAACTTCACGCGCGATCTGGTGAATGAGCCCTCCAACCTGATGACGCCGACGTTGCTCGCTGAACGGACAAAGAAAATGGCCGGCGAGGTGGGCTTGGCCTGCGAAATTTTCAGCACCGACAAGATCAAAGAACTGAAGATGGGCGCGTTTTGGGGCGTGGCGCAGGGGTCGGACGAGCCTCCGGCGCTGATTGTGCTGCGTTATGAGCCTGCTGGCGCGGTGAACGGCGTACATCTGGGATTGGTGGGCAAGGGGATCACGTTCGATACGGGCGGCATCTCGATCAAGCCGGCTGATGGCATGGAGAAGATGAAGTACGACATGGCGGGCGGGGCGACCATGATTGGCGCAATGCGCGCAATCGCGCTGCTGAAGCCGAAGGTAAAAGTGACTGCCATTGTTCTGGCCACGGAAAACATGCCATCCGGGAAGGCGCAAAAGCCGGGCGACGTGCAGATTGCCATGTCGGGGAAATCGATTGAGATCATCAATACAGACGCGGAAGGCCGGCTGGTGCTGGCCGATGGGCTTACCTATGCACGGCAGCTTGGCTGCACACATTTGATTGATGCGGCCACGCTGACGGGCGCGGTGGTGGTGGCGCTGGGCTATGTGAATGCCGGAATTTTCGCCAGCGACGACCAGATGTACGACCGCTTCGAGAAGGCAATGAAACAGACGGGCGAAAAAATGTGGCGGCTGCCGCTCGATGAGGAATACAAGGAGCTGATCAAATCGGGCATTGCCGACATGGCCAATGCGGGCTCGCGGTGGGGCGGAGCGATTTTTGCGGCAATGTTTCTGAAGGAATTCGCCGAAGAAACGCCGTGGATTCACCTTGATATTGCGGGCACGGCGTGGATGGAAGAGCAGAAGCCGTGGATCGCGAAGGGTCCGTCCGGAATTGCGCTGAGGAGTCTGGTGGAGTTTATTCGGGGGTGGGGCGGGTAAGACGAATCAAGATCTTAGACCGCCAGATCGGACCGCCAGATCTCAGCGCTGTCCAACATAATGCAGACGCAGACGCGGCGAGCCGCGTCTGTTTTTTTCCTGCCCGAATCTTTTCGCCTTCCGGTTCTATCATAGATAGATTGGCCTTCTGCAATGGATCTTGCTGCCAAAATCCGCACGATTCCGACTTCGCCCGGCGTGTATCTCTACAAGAATGCCGAGGGCGAGGTCATTTACGTTGGCAAGGCAAAGAATCTGCGGTCGCGCGTCTCGTCTTATTTTCATGAAGGGCGATGGGAGGATGCAAAAACTGGCACGCTGGTGCGCGAGGCGGCGGATGTGGATTACATCGTTGTCGCCAATAACAAGGAGGCGCTGGCGCTTGAGAATCATCTCATCAAGCAGAAGAAGCCGCGCTTTAATATTCTGCTGCGCGACGATAAAACCTATCCTTATATCAAGCTCACGCTGGGCGAGCGGCTGCCGCGGGTTTATGTGACACGCCGGCTGCGCAAGGATGGCAGCGCCTATTTCGGACCTTACTTCCCTGCCAATCTGGCCTATCGCATCGTCGATCTGATTCATCGCCACTTTTGCATTCCGTCATGCAAGGTGGACCTGACGCGTTTCCATTCGAGGCCGTGCCTGCAGTACTACATCAAGCGCTGCCTGGGCCCGTGCGTGAAGGAGCTGACCACGCCGGAGATTTATGCGGAGGCAGTGCGCGATGTGAAACTGTTTCTTGAAGGGCGGCAGACCGATCTGGTCAAGTCGCTGCGCGAGCGCATGGCGGAGACGGCGAATGCGCAGGAGTTCGAGCGCGCCGCCAAGTATCGCGATCTGATTTCGACCGTCGAACAGTTGCAGGAGAAGCAGCGCATTGCGGCGGCGGAAGGTGACGACGCGGATGTGTTTGGTTATCACTATGAAAATCAGATGCTGGCGGTGAACCTGTTTCACATGCGCGGGGGGCGCGTACTGGACCGGCGGGAATTTTTCTGGGAGGACTTGCCGGAGTTCGAATCGGCCACGGCATTGGCTGCTGGAAATGAGGGGGCTGGCGATGACAGTGCCGTCGATAAGGCCGTCGCCAGCGAGGCCTTCCATCCGGGCCCGTTTTTCTCCGCTCTGGTGAAGCAGCTTTATCTGGCGCAGCCGTATGTTCCGCGAAACATTTATGTGCCGGTCGATTTCGAAGATCGGGAAGAACTGGAAGATGCATTGAGCGAGCAGCTCGCGGGCGAGGGCGCCCGCGCCACACGGGTGCACATCATTGTGCCGCAGCGGGGCGACAAGCGAGAGCTGATCGATCTGGCGGGCAACAATGCCAAGCAGTCTTACGATCAGCGCTTCCGCATACTCAAGCCCAGCGCGCGCGCGATTGCTGAGGCTTTTCAGGATGCGCTGGCCATGCCGGAGCTGCCAAAGCGGATTGAATGCTTTGACATCTCGCATATTCAGGGCGCGGAGACAGTTGCGTCGATGGTGGTGTGGGAAGACGGTAAGATGAAGAAGTCGGACTACCGGAAGTTCATCATCAAGACGGTCGAAGGCGTGGACGATTTCGCATCCATGCGGGAGGTGGTGACGCGGCGCTACAAAAGGCTTTGCGAAGAGAAGAAGCCGCTGCCGAGCCTGATCCTGATTGACGGCGGGCTGGGGCAGCTGCATGCGGCGGCGGATGCGCTGGAGGGGCTTGAGATCATTAACCAGCCGCTCGCTTCGATCGCCAAGCGCGAGGAAATTATTTATGTATTGGGACAGGAAGACGACCCGGTCGTGCTCGACCATCATTCTCCTGTGCTGCATCTGGTGCAGATGATTCGCGACGAGGCGCACAGGTTCGCGGTGACGTTTCACCGCAAGCGGCGGCAGATTCGCGACCGCGCGACTGAGCTGCGCGAGATACCGGGAGTCGGCGAATCGACGACGCGGCGGCTGCTGGAACATTTCGGCAGTTTGCAGGCCGTGAAACAGGCCGACACGGCGGCGCTTTCCGCGGTGGTGACGCGATCGCAGGCGGAGGCGATTCTGGAGCACTTTCGGCGGTGACTGGGATTTGGGCTTTGGGCTTTCGGCTTTGGGCTTTGGGCTTTCTTCTTCATTACGCTCAAACTTGAATTCTTGCTTCGGAAAGACCAATATTGCGTCGGGCGGTCTACGCACCGATTGAATCGTTATTGGCGGCTGGAGAGAATTTGAGCTTATCTCTCTGAGTCACATTCAAAAATGCGACGGGAATCAGCATTGCAAACAGGCCGTCAGTCGGGCGTTTTACCCAAATTGCCTGTGCAAATTATTGCGCAATTTTAGGGTTGACAGCGGGTAGTTGTAAGGTACACTCCTTGCGTGCGGAACACCGGACTCTTCCCAGTGAGTTAGGATCCCGTTCCGCAATACCTCCATGGAGAGACTCTCAATGAAAAGAACCCTCGTATTTCTAGCAGTCGTGTCGCTTGTTGCGCTTTGTTTCGGCACGATGGCGATGGCAAAAGACGTTCCCCATCACTGGACAGTCAAGTCAGTTCCGACTACACGTCACATTAATCCGGAACTGGCTGGCCCGCCTGCTGGTCTGTATCCCGGTTGGGCATATTTTGCTGGTAGCCCGCTAACCTCGGCGTCGAGCCAGAACTCCGACGGCACCGATCTGTGGCCCTGCTTCGGCGGCGGCGCAACCGCCAACGCGGATTGCCCGACCATCGGCGACCCCTCGCAAGCTTTCCCGGATAACGGCCTGGTAGTTGGCGTTCCGTCCTACTCCTGGTCTCTCTCGGCCTGCAAGGACGTCAACACTGCAACCGGCGTTTGCGGCCAGACTGAAACCTGGTACGAAGACGACTCCGGCGACTCCAACGACGACTTGACCTACCTCATCACCGCTGAGCAGGGGACGAGCTACATTGTCGACTCCGGCACGGTGGATTTTGGCCAAAACGTTTATGGTGGTCTGACCACTCCTGGCGTTAACGTCATCATCTATGGCGATCAGGGCTTCGGCACGATGGGACAGAGCGGCGCCAACAACGGCAACTGCGACGGCAACTACAACTACCCAATCCCAGGCTACGTCAATGCAACGACCACGCCGACGGGTATTGCGTATCCGTTTATCATCGCCGCTGGAAAGACCTGCGTTCAGCCGGTCGCCAGCACCTCCTCGACCTCGGGCGAAGTTAGCTGGACCGCGGTTACCGAAGTCGGCACACCGAAATACGCCAAGCTGACCACGGGCGTGGACGGAGTTAACGGCAATCCGTGCAACGTGGCGAATCCTTGCGCCAAGGTCACCTACACCAAGAAATACAGCGTCACGCAGAAGTGGACCAACTTCCTAGTGACTCCGTAGTTCTGTTTTGAGCGTAGATCTGGCGGCGGTTCGAGGGAGCCAAAGCTGGAACGAAGCTGATAAAGACGTCCCGGGCAGAAAAAGCTCGGGACGTTTTTATTTGCGGCTTATCCCGGCCAAGCCGCCGGAGGAATGCCGGACTGCATGGGAGGTCCAGACAGGCAGGAGGCCTTGAGTATGCGCGCCGCTGAAGGCGCGCCTGCGGTTATTGGGGTTGTTTCTGTGGGGCAGGCTTTGGATCGGCAAGCTTTGGATCGGCAAGCTTTGGATCGGCAGGCTTCTTGTCTTCCGTCTTCGCATCCGCCTTCGCATCGTCCTTTTTCTCGATCGAAAGCAGCTCTATTTCAAAGATCAGAGTGGAATAGGGCAATATCTCTTTTCCCACACCCTGATCGCCGTAGGCAAGGCTGGGAGGAAGAACGATTTGCCATTTCGATCCTACGGGCATGAGTTGCAACGCCTCGGTCCATCCTTTGAGAACATGGTTGACCTTGAATGTGGCGGGCTGGCCCTTGTGATAGGTGCTGCTGATCTCCGTGCCGTCGATCAGCGTGCCGCGATAGTTGCAGACGACGGTGTCATTCAGTGTGGGCTTGGGTCCGCTACCCTGGGTGAGGATCTTGTACTGCAAGCCGCTGGGCAAAGTGACGACGCCTTGTTTTTCCTTATTGGCGGCGAGGAAGGCTTCGCTATCGACTTTGTTCTTATCCATCGCGTCCTTGATTCGTCCCAGCTGCGTTTCCTGAATTTGAACCTGAATTTCTTTCACCAGGGCATCGGCTTCCTCGTCCGTTAAAAGCGTCTTGCCGGCCAGGGCATCCTTGAGTCCCTCGGTGAACATCGCCGGATCAAGGTCGATGGACTCTTTTCTGAGGTTGGGAAGGACGTCGGTTCCTATATTCATTCCGAGCGCGTAGCTGAACTTTTCCGTTTTCGTTTTCAGCGGCCCGGTTGCGGAGCTGGTGTCCGTGGCCGGTGGAGTCTGTTTTGGGGAAGTAGCGGAGGTTTGTGGAGCGGTAGCCGCCGGAGTCTGTTGCGCGTTGCCATTGGCTACGAACGTCGTCCCGGCGGTCAATAGGACCGCAGCAAGAAAAGGTTTACGCATAGGATTTATTTTCTCATCGCCCCGCATTCTGCGCCAAGAAGGGCGATTCGGCTGCCATGAATTCATTTGGCGTTGAGCAGAGTCTCGACCTGGCTTTGCGCCCTGGGGAGATCTCTGGAGGCTTTAGCCGCGCGCTGTGACATGGCGCTGGCTTCCTCGGAGTGTCCTTCCTGCTGCAATGCATTGGCGAGCAGCAGGAGTTCGACATCGGTGGGCTGGATGGCCACGGCGCGGGAAAATCGGCTGACGGCTTCGGAGAGGTCGCCATTGTTCTCCGCAATCAGACCGAGCGCGATCAGGGTGGGAATCTGGTCGGGGACGAGCTGAAGCGACGATTCAAGGGCCTCCCTGGCCTTGATTGGCTGCCCCATCTGGCGATAGGCAAATCCAAGGTTGGCGTAAGCGACCGCGCGAGAAAGCGCCGTAGTCGAGGAATCGAGAACCACAGCCTGGTAGTGGGCGACGGCCGCTTGCAGATTGCCGTGGCGCTGCTCGTATTCACCGAGAACGACGTTGGCGCGGGCGTCGTCAGGCCGTAAGGCGAGTACGGCGCGGTAGTGGGTCATTGCCTCTTCGGCGCGGCCGGGATCGCGGAGGAGAATGGCTGCAAGCCCTTTGTGGGCGATGTAGTTATCCTGAGTCAACTCGAGCGTGCGACGCCACAGAGATTCGGTATCGTGCCAGTACCCGGCTTGGCGGTAAGTAAGGGTTGCTAAAAGCAGCAGGCAGGAAATCGCGGGGATGGCGAGCCAACGCGGGGAAATTTCGCGGGCATGCGCGATATCCGCGAGCAGCCAGACGATCATCAGAAAAAGACCAATAAACGGAAGGTAGGCATAGCGGTCGGCCATGGCCTGATCGCCGACCTGCACCAGGCCGATCATGGGCACGAGACTGCCGAGGAACCAGAACCATCCGACGATGAGATAGCGTTGCTCGCGCCTGAGAAGAACCAGAGCGGTGATCAGGAGCAACAGGATCGCAGCCGAGGCGACCTGCCAGGCAGGATAAAGATGGGTGGGATGGGGATATAACGGCACCAGGTTCGATGGCCAGAAGGCTTTTCCGAGATAGCGCACATAGGAGATGAGTGCGTTCTCCAAGCGCAAGGGGAGGCTGTATTGGGAGAAATCCTTGATCGTGTTTCCGGCCCCCTGAGCCTTCACAGTGACCACGGCGCTCGCTACGCAGGCGAGGAGGAATGGCACTTTCTCCAGCAAAAGACGGGACACTTTTCGTAAGGCGGCGGCGGGGGGAACAGCAATTCTTTCCAGCGGCCAGTAATCCCACAGCAAAAGCAGAAAGGGAAATGTGATGACCTGGGGCTTGGAGAGGAGCGCCAACAGGAAGGCCAGAAATACGGCGCTATACCGGCCTAGCCCCGGTTTGCGCGCATACCAGCCATAGGCCAGCAGCGCGAGAAGAAAGAAGAACATGCTCAACACATTCTTGCGCTCGGCGGCCCAGGCGACGGACTCGACGTTGATGGGATGGAGGGCAAATAAGGCAGCAACCATCAGACTGCGCCAACGGAATCCGGTAGCGTTTTGAAGAAGCAGGAATAGAAGGACGGCGCTGCCTGCGTGCAGCAGGACATTGACGGCGTGGTGCCCGACCGGATTCAGACCGAAAAGTTCGCAGTCGAGAGCGTGAGAAAGCCAGGTCAGGGGATGCCAGTTGGATTCATCTAGGGTAGTAAAGGCCCATGCGACGGTGGTCCAGGTCATTCCGGCTTTCACATTGGAGTTCTGGGTGATGTATCTGTCGTCGTCATAATCGACGAACTTGTTGTGCACGACCGGGCTGTAGAAGACGAGGACGGCGGCGGCGAGCGTGAGACAAAGCGCCGGAGTTTGAGGATTGAATAATCGATTGCCACGCGGCAACGATGGGGCCGAAGCTCGTGAGGGCTCCGTTTTCTTTGTGCGTTTTGCGGGCTTAATAGTGGAGGACGCGGTCATGGAGTTTGGGCACGGGCGCGGCTGCTTGCTTGGAAAAAAGGATACTCCATGCCGAGGATAACTTCGGCGATTGCGAGGAAAGCGCGTGGGCGGGCTACCAGCGCTTCGGCGGACTCAGCGCTCCGGCCCAGGGTACGCTTCTCAGCGGCGAGGCAGTGACTCCGGCGCTGTGGTTGACCGGGGCAATCGCTAGAGCGCCCAGCGCAGCAGGGTTGTGCCGGTAGTGAATCCTGCGCCTACGGCAGCCAGCAGGACAAGAGTTCCCTTCTTCAGGCGTCCATCCTCGATTGCAGTTTGCATAGCCAGCGGAATGGTTGCACCCGTGGTGTTGCCATAACGGTCAATGTTGATGACAACTTTTTCTGGCGGGAGCTTGAGGCGGTCGGCGGTTGCGCTGATGATGCGCAGATTGGCCTGGTGAGGGATCATGAGGTCGATGTCATCGCCGGTAAGATGGTTGCGCTTGAGGGTCTCGGCGCAGAACTCGGCCATTTGGCGGACGGCAAACTTGAACACGGCCGCCCCATCCTGATGAACGTAGTGCATTTTCTTGTCGACGGTTTCATGCGATGAAGGATTGAGGCTGCCGCCGCCGGGCATGTAAAGCGAACAACCGCCTGAGCCATCCACCTGGTGGAGGAAATCGATGAGACCCACCGAGTCGTCGTCGGTGGCTTCAAGAATAACGGCTCCCGCGCCATCACCGAAAAGCACGCAGGTGGCGCGGTCGGTGTAATCGATGATCGAGGACATGACGTCGGCGCCGATGACCATGACCTTCTTGTGGGCTCCGGTTTGCACAAACTGCGCGCCGACTTGCAGGGCATAGACGAACTGGGAGCATCCGGCGGAAAGATCGAAACCCCAGGCCTTGGATGCGCCGATCTTGTGCTGCACGAGGCAGGCGGTGGCGGGAAACATCATGTCGGGGGTGACGGTGGCGACGATGATAGCGTCGAGTTCGCTGGCTGGAATGCCACGCTGCTTAAGGGCGCGGCGGGCGGCTTCGGCAGCCAGGTCGCTGGTGCCGACGCCCTTGTCGGCCAAGTGCCGCTCTTTGATGCCGACGCGGCTCATGATCCATTCGTTATTGGTATCGACCATCTTTTCGAGGTCGGCGTTGGTAAGAAGGCGCGGCGGAACGTAGGTGCCGAGAGCGCTGATCTTGACGCGCTGTAGTTGGGTCAAAGAGATCTCCTGGTTGTATGAAAAGCTGGATGTAGATAAACCAGCTATTCTGAACGAAGGAAGGGAGAATGTCGAACGAGAGACAGCGAAAGGTTGAGATTGGGAGTTGATTTGCGATGGAACAAGGGCACCGGGGCATCGGTATGGCAAGGACCGTCTCCAGTAGATGCCTGGAGGCCGATTGTTTAGCTGGCGTGCGCTTTCCTGGCTCGTCGTTCTAAAGTTCTGCGGTTGCGGGCCAGCCAGGAAATTGCGTGTTTCTGTCTGATCTGGAGTTGGTTCTCAATTTCGGCGGGACGGTCGCGGTAGTAGTCGCGGACACAATGCTCGCAGCCAACGGTACCCCGGAATTCGAATATTTGGGATTCGTCCAGTTCGGCGCGGCAATAGCAACAGAGAAAAAAGAGGCCCTGGGTTTCCTGAGACATTTCTGGCAACTAGCTAAATCGGCTTAATTATCCCACCTGCGAGCGAGAGCATCAACCGATTTTTTGGACGCAGCCCTTAGCCCGCGAAACGCGGTTTCTGGGAGTGGGCGCGGGCTTCCACTTCAACGTGACGGCGCTCACAGACGGCAAAAACGCGCATGGCTATTGTTAACGCGTCGATTTACGAGGTGCCCCTTGGCTATTGCGCAGGAAACAACCACACGTGTATTGAACTCCAAGCTGTCATCGAAAATTATGAGCGCCGGGGAGGCCGCGGCACTGATCAAATCCGGCGATCAGATCGGCATGAGCGGATTCACCGGATCGGGCTATCCGAAAGCGGTGCCGCTGGAACTGGCGCACCGCATCGCCGAAGCGACCTTTCGCGGCCAGAAATTTCAGGTCAGCGTTTTCACAGGCGCATCAACCGGCCCGGAGCTGGATGGCGCGCTCGCCATGGCGGGCGGAATCCATTTGCGATTGCCGTATCAGTCGGACCCGGAGACGCGCAAGCGCATCAATGCCGGCGAGATGGAGTACATGGATATACACCTGAGCCATGTTGCGCAATTTGTGGAATATGGATTTCTGGGCAAGATGGATGTGGCGCTGATCGAAGTGGCGGCTGTGCTCGAAGACGGGCGGGTGGTGCCGAGTTCGTCGATTGGCAATAACAAGACGTGGATCGATCAGGCGGAGCGGGTGATTCTTGAGGTGAACTCGTGGCAGCCGATGGCTCTCGAAGGCATGCACGACATTTATTACGGCCTGGAACCGCCGCCGAATCGCGGGCCGATTCCACTTACAAAGGTTGGCCAGCGCATCGGCACGCCTTATCTGCGATGCCCGTTGGAGAAAGTTGTGGCAGTGGTGCTGACGGATGCGCCGGACCGGAATAGTCCTTTTAAAGCGCCCGACGCGGCATCGAAGAAAATTGCAGGGCACATTCTTGAATTCCTGAGCTGGGAGGTGCAGAAGGGCCGCATGCCGGAAAACCTGCTGCCGCTGCAATCGGGGGTGGGCAACATTGCGAATGCGGTTTTGTTTGGGCTGGAAGAAGGCCCGTTTGAAGGGCTCACGTCTTATACGGAAGTGATTCAGGATGGCATGATTCGTCTACTGAAGTCGGGCAAGCTGACATCGGCATCGGCGACGGCGTTCTCACTGAGCCCGGAGATGATGGACGAAGTGAACGCGAACATGTCGCAGTATCGCGACCGCATCGTCTTGCGGCCGCAGGAGATTTCGAATCATCCTGAAATCATCCGGCGGCTTGGCGTGGTGGCGATGAACGCGATGATTGAGGCGGACATGTATGGCAACGTCAACTCAACACATGTGATGGGATCGCGCATTCAGAACGGCATCGGCGGCTCGGGAGACTTCGCGAGGAATGGGTATCTTTCGATCTTCATGGCTCCGTCAACGGCGCAGAAGGGATCGATTTCGACGATCGTCCCGATGGTCTCGCACGTGGATCACACCGAACACGACGTGCAGGTGCTGGTGACCGAGAATGGACTGGCCGACCTGCGCGGACTTTCGCCGCGGCAGCGGGCACACTTGATCATTGAGAAGTGCGCAAATCCGGATTACAAAGCGGAGCTACTGGATTACCTGAACCGGGCGGAGCGGCTGTCCTATGGAAAGCACACGCCGCATCTGCTGACGGAATCGCTGGGCTGGCATAACCGCTATCTGCGGACGGGAGACATGAAGGTGCGGGAGAAGAACTAAGCCCGCGATTGGAAATCGCGATTCCACATGGGTATTGATTCCTGACAACCCCCAAAGCCTTGCGAAGAATACGTGGGATCGTAAATGGATTAACGTACTAGCGCAGGCGGCCGGCCAACGCGCCGAACCATGGCAGCTCGAAGCGCTCGCCCTGCCATGCTTTGATAGAGAGAACCACCCAAAGGAAGAACATTCCGAGCGCGGCCACCAGTCCCACCAGCAGAAAAAGTACCGCGGCGGCGATATTCGAGACAAAGACCGCGAAGATTGTCAGCAGGCAAAACAATCCCCAAATCAAAATGCTTTGCCAGGCATGAAAGCGAATATATCGATGCTCGCGCAATGTTGGCACGAACAATAGTGCGGCCGCCGGAACCAGCGTGAAATAGGCGAGCGCGGCCAGGCCGCGGTCGGCGGCGGGCAGGGGTCGCATGGACCATCCGCACGCGGGGCAGAAGGCCGCCGTTGCCGGCATGACGGTTTCACAATGCGGACAAGTGACTTCGGCCTGACCCATGTCATCCGCTCGCACAGAAGAATTCGAACTAAACGACTCGCCGTCCATCGCTCTTCTTTACTCCCTTCTCGTTTCCGCCATTCTCGTTATGGCTGCTTTCTCTGGGAGAATGTTTCCGCTGACATTCGTGGCAAACTCCATAGACCTGGAATGTGTGGCGCGTGGTCAGATAATGGTGCTTGCGGCCGATCTCCTGTTCGATTTCGCCGACTTGTGGTGAGAAGAACTCCACCGACGCGCCGCAATCGGTGCAGACCATGTGGTGATGGCTGCGTCGGTTGTACTGATGCTCGTAGCGGGCGATCCCGTCGTGAAAGGCAACTTCGCTGGCGAGCCCGGAACCGGCCAGCAGCTTGAGCGTGCGGTAGACGGTGGTAAAGCCGATGCGCGGATCTTTTTTCTTGACGAGGCGGTGAAGTTCGTCGGTAGAGAGATGCTCGCGGGTCTCGAGAAAGGTGCGCAAGATGGCGTTTCGCTGGCCGGTTTGCTTCAGGCCGACACGGCGCAGGTGCTGCAAAAAAATCGCCTCGGCTTCGCGGATGTTCTCACGCGAGATGCTGGGCTGATCGTCGATGCGTTTCGGCAGCATGGCTGGTGCGGAAGACCTGGGATTGCAAAAAGCTGGCACTCTTCAACACTCACACATGATACCGGGGGGAATTGGGTTGCGCCAATCGACTCTCTATAAGGAAACCCTCCCCCGTTGTCAGAGGGTCTTTGCGCCCCTACAATCGTTTCAATCATGTCATCCAGCGCTTCTCTGCCCGAGATCTCACACCCGGAAGTTCGCCGTCGCAGTCTTGCGCTTCGCATTCTGTATTACACAGTCTGCCTTCTTCTGGTGGGGACGATTGCCGCGCTTTGGTGGGCATACTGGACTGCGCATTCTGCGCTTCCGCAACTTGACGGATCGATTATCACCCCGGGTCTTTCCGCCAAGGTGCGCGTGGTTCGCAACGAACAAGGCGTGCCGGCGATTGAAGCGGCGACGCTCGAAGATTTATTTTTCGCGCAAGGCTACGTTACAGCGCAGGACAGGCTTTGGCAGATGGACATCTTGAGGCGCGTGGCAGCGGGCGAGCTTTCCGAGATCATCGGCGCAGACACGCTGAAGATCGATCGGGAGCAGCGTATTCTTGGGCTACGGGCAGTGGCAGAGGCCGCGGTCAAAAATATTTCGCCTCGAGATCGGCCATATTTCGATGCCTACACACGAGGGGTCAATGCATTCATTGAATCGCATCGCGACCACTTGCCGCTTGAATTCCGGCTGTTGAAGTATCAGCCGCGCCCCTGGACGGTCAGCGACTCACTGCTCATTGGCGCGCGCATGGTCGAAGACCTGAATCACTATAGTTATGCCCGTGCCATTACTCGTGAGAAGGTGCTCGCGAAGATTGGGCCTGAACTTACTGCCGATTTATATGTGAATTCGTCCTGGCGTGATCGCCCGCCGACAGATACACGGCGCATGGATCAGGAACCGGCAAAAGGCGCGAGCGACCAGGATGACGATGATGAAGAAGAGGTAGACCCCGGTGGCCCGGGGAATACGATTACCACGGCGAGGCCGAGTGAGCGTGGGTTCATTCCGCCCGCAGCGGCTGAGGCTGCCAGCGATGACGCGACACCTGATGCGGAACCCGGAGAACGAGAAGAGATGGACGGCCTGCGGCCGGGATCGAACGACTGGGTGGTTTCAGGCGCACGCACGACGACGGGAAAGCCGCTGCTCTCAAACGATATGCACCTGGACCATCAAATGCCGAACTTATGGTATGAGGCGCATCTCAAGAGCGGTCACTTCGATGTCGCGGGCGTGACGCTGCCCGGCGTGCCGTTTGTGATCGTCGGCCACAACCAGCGGATTGGATGGGGATTCACCAACGTTGGGCCGACGGTTGAAGACGACTTCATCGAAGAGTTCAATGCACAGGGTCAGTACAAGACTCCCGCGGGCTGGGTTGATCCCGAGCATCGTCAGGAGACGATTCATGTGAAAGACCAGCCGGATGTGACACTTGATGTAGTTACGACTCGGCACGGGCCGATCATTACTGACCTTATTCCCGGAGAAACGCGAAAGATAGCGTTGCGCTGGACGCTCTACGATGGCATGGGACTGGCGTTCTTCGACGTTGATTCGGCCGAGAACTGGGAGGAGTTCCGCAAAGCGTTTTCGACATTCGCCGCACCGGGTCAAAACGTCGTGTATGCCGACGTTGACGGACATATCGGATACCAGGCGACGGGGCGCATACCGATCCGCGCGGCGGGCGATGGCAGTTTGCCCGTGAGCGGCAGCGACGATGCGCACGAGTGGAAAGGATGGATTCCATTCGACGACATGCCGCACATTTACGATCCTCCCGGCGGAATTCTCGCGACCGCGAATGGACGCATCACCCCTGACGGCTACAAATATTCGATCAGCACGGAGTGGGAGACGCCTTGGCGGACCGACCGCATTTATCGCGTGCTGGAGTCTGGCAAGAAGTTTTCTGCCGCGGATATGCTGGCGCTGCAGATGGATGTGTCATCGACATTCGATCATTTTTGCGCGGATAAATTTGTCTACGCGCTCGATCATTCGCCCAGGCTCTCGCCGCGAGCCAAGCGGGCTGCCGATATTTTGCGCGATTGGGATGGACGCATGTCGGTCGATTCCGCAGCTCCGACAATTGAGAGCAAAGCGCGACGGGAACTGGTGCGGATGCTGCTCGAGCCTAAACTTGGGCCGGCCGATGATGATGCTGCGGCAGGTGGGAGCACGGCGCGGAAGCGACAGCCTGCGAAAGACTCGGGCGAATTGAATTGGAAGAGCTACCGATGGGGGATGTCGACGGTGTGGCTGGAAAATGTGCTCAGCAAGCAGCCGGCGCGCTGGCTGCCTTCGGGATATTCGGACTACGGAGCGCTGCTCACGGCCGCGATGGAGAATGCTTTGAAGCAGCCGGACGTTCCCTCCGATCTCACAAAATGGACCTGGGGCGAGAACTATTGGGTGGAAGTCGAGCATCCCATTCTGAGCCATTTGCCGCTGGTTGGACGGTTCACAGGACCGGGACGGCATCCGCTGAGCGGAGATCACTATACGGTGAAGGCGGGCGACAGAAATTTTGGGTCATCCGAACGGCTGACGTGGAACTTTGAAGACTTCGATGAGAGCACGCTGAATCTGGTGACGGGAGAGAGTGGAGTTTTCCTCAGTCCATATTATTTGGATCAATGGCGAGGGTGGTATGAGGGATCGACGTTTACGATTCCGTTTTCGCCGGAAGCGGTCGCGAGACATCGGACGCATGAATTAACGCTCGCGCCAAACTGACCTACCGCGGAACAAACATTAAAAGTGCGGTGTTATTTTGCGGCGAAATGAAAGTGAGTTCAGGAGCTGTTATTTTCCTTCGCCGAAGCTGGGCGTCTCGGCTGCAACAGGACAAGCTCGGCTGCAGCAGGACAAGCAATGGAACATCGTTTCGCGATGACCTGAGTGTCTCTGTCAACAACTGTCTGGTTGTCTAGAAATCCACTGTCTTTACATCGTAGAAATTGCCGACCATCAGGGGAGCATAGGCTGGTTCGTTCGCGGGGACATTTTGCAGCACATCGGTCCCGGGGCAACTCGTACTGCCATCGGCTACTGTGCAATAGATATAAAGCGATCCGCCTGGCGTTGGATAGCCTTGCACGACGTAAACAACATCGCGGGTCCCGATGGGCTGGATTCCGGTCACGTCTCCGTTTTCGGGAGGAATCACTACGCCGCCCGGCTGGACACTTCCAACGGCTATGGGCTGCGTGTTGTAAATCGAGAGGCAGCCTCGCACCTCCGCGCCCGGGGTTGGAGGAGTGGGAGGAATGATTTCGGTGCACGTCTTGGAGCCAATGAAGAGCTGGCCGTTGGCGCCCATGGCGATGCGGTTGTGATAGCCGTCGGTGATGACGATTGGCGCTGAATTCGCCACGGTCATACTGCTCAAATTAAAGATTGTGAGCAAGCCGCAGGTGGGCGCCGCGGTTACCTGGCCTGTGCAGGGTTGTGAAGGACTTCCGTTTGCGTAAGGAGTTCCCGCCAGATACATAGTCGAGCCCACCACCAACTCTTCGCTGGCCGCCGGAACAAAAACAGGTGTCCCGGGCGTATTGGTCGACATATTGAAGGGTTGCACGCTGGCCTGGGTGCCGCCGCACTCTGCGCCGCAATTCACGACATAAGCGGTGCTATCGTCGCTGCTGAAATAGGCTGTGACAGGATGGTCAAGACTGTAGTTATTGCTGTTATTCACCGATGGAATGGGCGTAACTACGGGGTTATTCGTCCCAATATTGCTGGGGACAACTACAAACAGAAAGCACGGGGCCGCAGAGCTACATGGCGAATCCGTCGTATCGGCATTGCGGCTGAATGCCAGCAGGCGGTCGCCGGCGTTATCGATGGCCAGGTTTTGAACGGATGGGATAAAAATCTCGCCGGTCATGCTGCCGCTGTTCAATGCGACAAACTCAATCCCGCCCGGTGATTGGCCTCCTACGTTCGGCGCATTTGGCACCGCGACATAGGCAGTTGAGCTGTCCGGCGAAACGACGAAGCTTTCGGTATAACCGGGCAGCGTGAGGTGCGCAGCGTTGCTTTCGCTGGAATTGTTAACGATGGTGAAGGAGTTGTCCGAACTCTGCGTGTTACTGCCGCTGAATACCAGCGTCTGCGCCCGGTTGGGCGTTACTACCATCATCCCCGGCGTCTGGCCCGCTGAAATGGGAGCTAACCCGAGCGGGTGCTGATCGTCGTCGGCGTTGACAATAAACAAACCCGTATTGCCCACGGAGTTGGAGACAAAGGCACGGTATGGGATTCCGCTGGTTTTTGAGCTCGGGCCGCTGCTTCCGCAACTGAGCAGAGTCACCGTGATTATCAGCCACACTACAGGGATCAGCAATTTTTTCAAGCCGACAACTCCAGACTTGGTAAGGGATAATTTCTTGGATGCGAGAACAGGGGATTATAACAAAGCAAAAATGGCGGCTGTAGAAGGAGCAGTCCAAACCTCGCATCCATCGGCAGATATGACCTGATGGAGAGTGCCAGCGCCGTCGCCTTACTGTATTCTCATGTAGATGGGCCAGACCTTTCGGGAACGCTTGCAGGGCGGCCCCGTGCTCTGCGACGGAGCCATGGGAACGCTGCTCTACGCCAAGGGCATATTCATCAACCGCTGCTACGACGAACTCAATGTTTCGCAGCCTGAACTGATTCGCGCCGTTCACCATGAGTATCTTCAAGCTGGGGCGGAGATCATTGAAACCAACACCTTCGGGGCTAATAGTTTCCGGCTGGCTCGCCACAGCCTGGCTGGCCATCTTCGCGACATCAACATAGCTGGGGCGCATGTGGCTCGCGAAGCAGCGAAGAGCTTTGGAGGCTGGGTTGCCGGCTCGGTTGGGCCACTGGGCATTCGAATTGAGCCTTTGGGCAAAACGTCGTTCGAGGAAGCACGGTCGTCTTTTCGGGAGCAGGTGGCCGCGCTGGTGGAGGGCGGCGTCGATCTGCTGATGCTTGAGACCTTCGGCTACATTGAGGAACTGCATCAGGCAGTGCTGGCCTGCCGCGAAGTCGATTCGCAAATTCCAATCGTCGCACAGGTCACCATCGACGAAGACGGAATCTGCCTGGATGGCGCCGATCCCGAAGCCTTTGCCGCCCGCCTCACGGAATGGAAAGTGGACGTGCTTGGCATCAACTGCAGCGTCGGACCGGTGGCCATGCTGGACGCGATCGAGCGGGTGCGAGCGGCGACTTCCCTGCCACTCTCCGCGCAGCCAAACGCCGGAATGCCGCGCTCGGTTGAAGGGCGCAACATTTATTTATGCTCTCCGGAATACATGGCGAGTTACACCCGCAAGTTTGTAGCGGCGGGCGTGCAACTGGTGGGAGGGTGCTGCGGGACCACGCCGGAGCACATCCATGCCATGAAATCGTCGCTGCGGGTGCAGGGCGCGCGCGGTCATTCCGCGCAATCCGCGGGGGCTCATTCCGCAGCCGCACCATCGATCCCGGTGAGTATTCCGCTGGAAAAGCGCTCCCGCCTCGGCGCTAAAATTGCCGCCGGCGAATTCATCACCATGGTTGAGATTGTGCCTCCCAAGGGGATCGACGTCCGCAAGGAGGTTGAAGGGGCGAAGTTCGTGAAATCGGTGGGCGTGGATGCGGTGAATATTCCCGACAGCCCCCGCGCCTCGGCGCGCATGAGCAATCAGGCGCTCTCGCTGCTGATGCAACAGGCGGTGGGTATTGAAGCGATTCTGCATTACACCTGCCGCGACCGCAACGTGCTGGGCATTCAATCGGATCTGCTGGGCGCTGCCGCCACCGGCATTCATAACCTGATCTGCATCACGGGCGATCCACCGAAGATGGGCAACTATCCCGATGCGACGGCCGTCTTCGATGTAGATTCCATTGGCCTGGTAAACATTGTTCGCAATCTGAACAGCGGCATGGATCTGGGCGGCAATCCGATTGGAGTCGGAACCGGCTTTGTGATTGGAGTGGGCGCTAATCCCGGCCTGCCGAATCTGGATGAAGAGATCAAACGCTTCGAGTACAAAGTTCAGGCTGGGGCCGAGTATGTGGTTACGCAGCCGGTATTTGACATCAGATTGTTAGAGAACTTCTTGAAGCGCATCGAGCACTGCCGCATTCCTGTGGTCGCAGGGATATGGCCGCTGACCAGCGCCCGCAACGCCGAGTTCATGAAGAACGAACTGCGAGTCTCCGTGCCCGATGAGATTCTCAATCGCATGTTGAAGGCCGCCACACCCGAAGCCGCGCGCGAGGAAGGGGTAGCGATTGCACGGGAGATGCTGCAGGCGGTGCGCGACCGTGTGCAGGGGGCGCAGATCAGCGCGCCGCTTGGCCGTTACACTTCGGCAGTGGATGTGCTGGAGGCGCTGGGGTCCAATTCCAGCCGGAGCACTCCCGCATAATTTCGCAACACCGTCGACTATCCAGTTTGGGATTCGACTATGCCAACAAGTTATAGCTTCGATCAAATTTAACTGGACATCTCCCGAGTAAAACGGCATTACAATATAGACAGGAGCAAATGGATTGGTGAAGTTTGAAGATTGCCTGGAACGGTTAGAGAAGATAGTTCTGGAACTGGAGAAAGGTGAGGTTCCATTGGAGAAATCTCTAACTTTGTTTGAAGAAGGCATGCAGCTATCCGCATCCTGCCGGAAACAGCTGGAGGAAGCGGAAGGAAAAGTAGAGATTCTGCTGAAGCAGAACGGAAAACTTCAAGCTGAACCATTCGAGCCCCCGGCCGAGAAAGCGTTGCGCAAGTAACGCAATCCAGATCGGATTCGATAACGCCTGTGGTAGCGGTTCGCTGTCCCAGCCAAAGGCCGCCGCGTGCAGCGGCGCATCAAGGGGGAACGTATGGAACCACGCAAACTAGTCGTCTATCAGAATGACCCCAGAGCTGCGCAAGCCTTAGTGGTCAGTCTCTCGCAGCATTTCGAATCAGTAAGACTGGCTTCGAGGTATGACGAGGTACGTCCGGCCATTACAGGCACGCATGCCGATGTGCTGATTCTCGACATGGAAAAGTGTCAGCCGGGTGAGATTGCGCTTTTGCACCACGAGTTCCCGTCGCTGTGTATTGTAGGCACTCATCGGCTGGCCGATGAACGGCTGTGGGCGCAGGCGCTGAACCAGGGCGCGGCGGATGTCTGCGAGCCGCGCAATGAAGTCGTCGTCCGCTCGGTGTTGCACGAATGCGGCCAGCATGCAGCTGCCTGAAGGGATCGTATTGCGGCAAAGGACGCCTGCGGGCGTCCTTTGTTATTTTCCGGTGTGACGGCGGTTGAGGTTGGGCATTAATCCCCGCCGCTCATTTCAGAAAAAAGGCCATCTCAGAAAAAAGGCCATCGCGTAGGCTGGGCGCTCAATCCTCCCGCAAGCGCAATTGTTATACTGCCATGCGATGCTGAAACAGATTCTCGATGAGGAACGCGCCGCGGCGGACGCCGCGCTTGAACAGCTTTTGCCACCGGCCGCGCAACATCCCACGTCCATTCATCAGGCAATGCGGCATAGCGTGTTCGCCGGCGGCAAGCGGCTGCGCCCCATATTGTGCATGGAAGCGGGGCGCATGATCACGGCTGTAGCGCTGGCGCGGGAATCCCGTGCCGCGGCCGTAGCGAGCAGTCCCTGCTATGCCTCGGAGTTTTCCACCGAAATCGCGCCACTGCCGGCGGGGATTGAACAGCTCGGTGCGGCGCTCGAAATGCTTCACACCTATTCGCTGATTCACGACGATCTGCCGGCGCTCGATAACGACGACCTGCGGCGCGGCCGCCCGACATGTCATAAGGCCTTCGGCGAGGCAACCGCGATTCTGGCGGGCGATGCTTTGCAGACGCAGGCCTATGAGGTGCTGGCGCAGATCAAGTGTCCGGCCGAGGCGCGGGTCGCGATCATACGCGAAATCGCGCACGCTACTGGCACAATCGACGGCATGATTGGCGGGCAGGTGGTCGATCTGGAAGCAGAGCACAAAAAGCCAGATCTGGCGACGCTTGAGTATATTCATCGATCGAAGACCGCGGCGTTGCTCACCGCCAGCGTGGTAAGCGGGGCGATGTATGCAGGTGGCACTGCCGAAGATATTGAGCGCGTGCGAATCTACGGCCAGTCGATTGGATTAGCGTTTCAGATTGTGGATGACGTGCTTGATGTAACTCAGACCTCCGAACAACTTGGAAAGACGGCGGGGAAAGACACTGCCGCTGAAAAAGCGACCTACCCTGCGCTGTTTGGAGTGGAAGAATCTCTGCGCAAGGCGGATGCGCTGGTTGAGAAGGCGTGCGGGCAGTTAGATCCGTTTGGTGAACGCGCAGCGACGCTGAGAGAGTTAGCGAAGTTTCTGGTGGCGAGAAAGAACTAGCTGCCTCCGATATTGTGCATTGACGGCAACAGCGGGAGCATCCGTAAAACAGGAATCCTACTGCCGCGTATCACTCCATTTGCCGCCCGACTACGGGCTACTATAATTGCGCCGCGAGAGGTGGGATACATGAATGAGATTCAACTCCCGCAATCGGATGAGGAACTAACGAAGCACCTTAAGTTCCTTCATGGGAAGCGGAGAACTGACAAAGCGAAGCGCAAAGAGGAAGAACAGGAACGGCGCCGTCGGCTCACCCCCGACGAACGCAAGGAAGTGTTCAACAAGACTGGAGGGCATTGCCATCTCTGCGGCGGCAATCTGAGCGAAGTTGCCATTGGTGAGCTAGCCCAAGAACGTGAACTTGCGCTTCATTTTGTAGTTGACCATGTTGTGCCCGTCGCCTCCGGCGGAGGGGAATCGCTTGATAACTTTCTCGCGGCGCATGGCCTCTGCAATGGGTGTCGCTGGTTTTATTCGCCGGAGGAATTTCAGTGGATTCTCAGGATGGGCATCTGGGCGCGTAAGCAGATGGAAGACGCAAGCTCGAAAATCGGCAGAGATATGCGTGGACCATTCTTAGCAAACGAGGAAGAAGTGAGGAAGCGTCGCAAGAATCGGCAGCAATGACTCTATTCGATAGCTACTCTGGAAAACTGAGCCCACTTTTCCAGCGCCGCCCACAGTTTTACCGTCCGAAGTGAGAATCGATTGTGAACGGATGCTGGAAGTAGCCGTCCTTCCACTTCGGGTTCAGACGATCTAAGAGGAAACCTTCACTGGCTCCGAAGGAATAGACGACTACACGCTTCCATTTGGCTAGGTCGGCCTCTTTCAACTCCTTCCGAGTATCGGCGCGGGCATGTTTGGCATAGCTCTCGAAGGACTCATAGTCGGCGAGCGCGGCATACTCCGGCGTGGGCCGATATTGCGCCGCGGCTTCCGCCGATTTCACTTGTACGTAACGCGCGATTCCTTCTTTCCAAATTTCAAAGCCGAGATACTTGCGATCGTCGGCAGAAAGCTGCGCGAGGAATTTCTCGCGTTCGGCGATGTAGTGTGTGGTCAGTGCGCGAAACTTCTCTTCATCAGTCTCGCTCAATGCGGCGAGCAGCAAATCGCGCAGCGCGGCAAACGAGCGCACCAGCTCAGGCTTGTCATAAGGGAAGGGATAGTTGAGCATCCACATTCCGGTGTCGTCGCCGTGTGCCAGCCCGAGCGCCTTCTCCGCTTCGAAGATGCCGGGCTGGCCATCCTGCAATTGATGAAAGTGCTCGTGCATTAACGTGATCAGCCACGGCGTGCTGGTCCTGGCGTCAGTGTTTTCCGCCTCGCCAATCACGATGACCGACTGCGCTCCGAATGCGGGGAACGTCGCTAACAAATTCTTTGGGAATTGGCGTGGGCGGGCGTAAACACCGGCAGAGACTTTTTTGAAATCCCTGGGTGGATCGGGGTATTGGAAGAGGAATTCGGAGTCGTCCGTGGTCAGCAATAGCGGCGCGGGAGTCTTCTCCCACCCTGGCCAGACCTGCGCGGCAATTTGCGCTTCGAGCCGGTAAAATTCGGCGATGCGCACCGCGTCTTTTTGCGGCACCTGCGACAATTGCGGCGACTGGGCCGCGGGTTGCGCGCCGGCTACAACGGCAATTAGCAGGAGAGCAACCAGGTATCGCATAGCAGGTTTGACGGATGAATAGCAGGCGCGTGAGCATTGACTTAGCCCCTTATCCCGCATAACATTGCCCGATTCCGGGTTCGCAGATCGCGCTCAGGACTTCCAAGTCCACATTATGATCGGCCAGACCATTTCACACTACCGCATCGTCTCGAAACTCGGAGGCGGCGGGATGGGTGTGGTCTATAAGGCCGAAGACACCCGGCTGGACCGCTTCGTGGCGCTGAAATTCCTGCCCGAAGAGTTGGCGCGTGACCATCAGGCGTTGGAGCGGTTTCGGCGGGAAGCGAAAGCAGCGTCGGCGCTCAACCATCCCAACATTTGCACCATCTACGACATCGGCGAGCAGGATGGCCGGGCATTCATCGCGATGGAGTTCCTGGATGGCAATACGCTGAAGCACGCAATTGCCAGCCATCCGATGGACCTCGACACGTTGCTCTCGCTGGCCATCGAAATCGCCGACGCGCTCGATGCGGCGCATGCCAAGAGCATCGTTCACCGGGATATCAAACCGGCCAATGTGTTTGTGACCGATCGCGGCCACGCCAAGATTCTGGATTTTGGATTGGCCAAGGTGACGACCAGAGGGAGCAGCTCGCAGGGAGTCACCGAGGCGACGGTTGAGTCCGACCATTTGACCAGCCCTGGAACGGCCGTGGGAACGGTGGCGTACATGTCTCCGGAACAGGCGCGGGGCAAGGAGTTGGATGCGCGCACGGACTTGTTCTCTTTCGGAGCCGTTTTGTACGAAATGGCAACCGGAACGCTTCCCTTCCGGGGCGATTCATCCGCCGACCTGTTCGACTCGATTCTTCACAAAATACCCGCCGCGCCGGTTCGGCTGAATCCCGATGTTCCAGCGAAACTTGAAGACATCATCAACAAGGCTCTGGAGAAGGATCGAGAGCTGCGCTACCAGCATGCATCCGACATGCGGGCGGATTTGAAGCGACTAAAGCGCGAGACGGAATCGGGCCGCGTGCCGCAGAGGAGTGAAGAGACGCCGTTAATGAGCGGCCCAGGCGGGACGAGCGGCGTCAGCTCCATGGCTGGTCCTTCGGCTGGCGCCATCGGGGCCGCCCAGGCCGGGACCTCGCAAAGCGGCGCGGCACAATCCGGCATGGCGCAATCTGCAGTGTCGTCTGCGGAGCGGGGCGGGGGGTCTTCAAGTTCGGTATTGATCGCGGAAGCGCAGCGCCACAAGGGGGCGTTTATTGCGACGATCGCGGTCATTGCGCTGCTCATCGCCGCAGCAGGATTTGGAGTCTACAAATTTTTTGGTCACAGCGGCCCCGCGCTTGACACACGCAACCTCACTATCCGCCCGCTTACCGAGCATGGCCAATGCATCGGTATCGCCACGATCTCGGCAGACGGCCGGCTGGTGGCGTACGGGAGGCGTGAGGGTGAGCGCAGCCTGCGCGTCAAGCAAGTAAGCACGGGAAGTGAGGTCACCGTCGTGCCTCCGCAAAAGGGCTTCTTTGGCTTCGGCGCGACATTCACGCCCGATAGCAATTATCTGTATTACACGCATGGCGACCCTAACAACGGGAACAGCACGAATCTCTATGCGGTGCCTGCGCTAGGAGGATCGTCGCGGCAGATCGCGAGCAATGTTTTCAGCAACGCAAGTTTCTCTCCCGATGGCAAACGAATCGTCTACCGCAGAACCGATACGGACAAGGGCGAAGATGACTTGCTGGTCGCGAATGCGGATGGCAGCGGCGAAACCAAAATCTTCGAGCATGAGGCGGGAGTGAAGGGCTTTTCCACGGGACCGTCATGGTCGTCTTCCGACCTTATCGCCATTGCTGTATACGAGTTGAGCAAAACCACTCTTGGATCCATCCTGGTGCTCACTCCACAAGGGAAGGTTGTCAAAACTTTTCCTCTTCCCATGCTGATCAACACTGTCGCATGGTTGCCCGACTCTTCGGGGATTTTCTTTGTCGGTGCGGAAAGATCGACGGGCTTGCGGCCCCAGATATGGTTTCAACCTTATCCCTCCGGTGAGCCATTCAGAATCAGTAACGACTTGAGTCAGTATTCCACTCTCAGCGTAACCGCAGACGGCAAGTCGTTTGTAACCACGCAGCAGCACCAGCAAGCAACAATCTATGTCGGCGATTCGCCGAACGTGTTGGACGACAAAATCGATTGGAAGTTCACGCCGATCTCAACCGAGCAAGCTACCGGCTACACTCTGGCTTGGACGGCGGCGGGCAAGCTTTTGCAAACGGATTCCACGAACCATGCCTACGTTACCGCTGCTGACGGCTCCAACAGGGTCCCGCTCCTGGCGAATAGTCCTTTTGTTGCCGGCGTTGCCGCTTGCGGCTCCGGTGACCTGGTCGCCGTCCCCATACTGACCGAAGACAACGTACAGCAATTATGGCGGCTGAACGCCGCCACGGGAGAGTTGAAGCCACTTTCTTCCGGCAAGGTCGAATTCAACCCCGCATGCTCGCCCGATGGCAAATGGGTGGTTTATGAGGCATACGTCGCCAGCGATAGCGTTGTCCACATTTTCAAAGTTTCAACCGAGGGCGGTCCGGCGGCGGAACTCGCTCGCGGAAACGTTTCATGGCCGGCTGTTTCTCCCGACGGCACGCTGGTGGCCTATGGGAGGATCGAAGGACAGGGAGCGAATGCAAAATCGAAGTTCGTGGTCCAGAAACTGGAGGGCGGTGCTACCGTCCAGGAAATCGATGTGACGTCCGAATACAACTGGTCCAATCTTAAATGGACACCCGATGGGCGAGCGCTTAGTTACGTGGCGAATACGACTGGCAATACCACAAACGTATACGTACAACCTCTTGCTGGCGGCCCACGCGTGCAGTTGACTCACTTTGATTCCGAGCCGGCCGTCGTCGTCGCCTATGCCTGGTCGCGTGACGGGAAAAAATTCGCCATCACTCGCGCCCGTTATGCCGACACGGATGTAGTCATGTTCAGCGGGTTCCGCTAATCGTGTTTCGAAAGATCGAAAGGACCATCGTATGCTGACGCTTCAGACCAGGAATATCGAGCCGGACATCGTTGTTCTGGAAGTTGCCGGGAAGATCACGATGGGCAGAGAGTGCAAGGAATTGGAGTGGTCCACTGAAACCCTGGTGCGCGAAAATAAGAAGAAAGTCGTCTTCGATCTCACCGGCGTCAGCCACATTGACAGTACCGGCATTGGCATCATTGTGATGTGTGCCGGCAAGCTGAAGCAGGCCGGCGGAAATATGCGGGTCTGCGCACAGGGTCATGTTGAAGAGGTATTGAAACTTACGAGCATCGATAAAGTCATCGAGATCCATCCCACGGTTGCAACAGCGGCAAGCGGATTCTAGCGGCTCTCCATTGCAGTCGCGCCGTTAGCCTGCAGGAGTCAAGCTGATCGCCTGAGGGCCTGCATCTACCCCCCTTTTCTAAGCCCAACCCTGTAAATCGGTACAAGTGAGGATTGCATCCGCTCACAGCCGGCGCTAGAGTAGTTGAAGCTCTCGCGGTCTCCTACCCTCCTAATTCTTATCGAGATTTGCGCAGAATTGCTGCACTCCCTGTGCAATGGACGGCGGTGGTCGGGATGGGACCCCAATATGTGGTGTTTTACTACTTGACCCATCCCCTCATTCACCGTTAAAGTGGGTCAACGCTGAGGTGCGAAATTCCGTTTTGGCGGATCGTGCCCCAGCAATCGGCCGCAGAGGAACCTTGGCAGTAAACATTGGCGGATGAACATTGGCGGCGAGTCGCTAGTGATTCCGGCCAAGCCGAGCGGCGGATTTGCAGACCCAGCCAAAGCGTACGCGGAGTCGATTCCGTGCTGACACGCATACCGGTAGAAATGCCGGCGCCGAAGAGATGAGCATTACCCGAAGGAGTGACTTTGCTAAAACTCAAGAAACTGCAAATTCTGGGATTCAAGTCGTTTTGCGATCGCACCGAGCTGAAGTTTCACGGGGAAGGGATCGCCGCCATTATCGGCCCCAACGGCTGCGGCAAATCGAATATTGCCGATGCCATTTCCTGGGTGCTGGGCGAACAATCGGCCAAGACTTTGCGGGGATCGCGCATGGAAGACGTCATCTTTGCCGGCACGCGCGACCGCAATCCCACGGGCATGGCGGAAGTCACACTGACGCTGATCGATCCGGAAGTCTACGGAGGCGCGGATTCAAACGCACCGACCGAAATTGAGATTCAAGACGACCTGGCGGACGAAAACTGGGACGAAGCCGAATTGCGCGCTCAAGCTGCGGCAGAAACCGAGCTCGCGGTGGAAGAAGCGCAGCCTGGAAAGACGGAAGAAGTGCTGACCGAGGCGGCACGCGCAATTGATTCTGCCAGCACGGGCGCGGACGGACTGAATGGCGCAGTGCAAGACGGATCAGCGCAGGACGGCTCAGTGCAGGACATCTCAGCGCAAGACATCTCAGGGCAAGACAACGCAGCCTCGGGCGGACAAGCAAATAACGCACTCACACAAACCGGGTCAGCCGATGCGTCGGCGCATTCGTCAGGTCCGCGGCTTGTATCAGTTCAGGTGCCGCAGGTCGTGTTGAAGATTCGACGCCGTAAGTTTAATCAGCAGCCGGCGCATGCCGGCGAAATCGCGGTCACCCGCCGCCTGTTTCGCAGCGGAGACAGCGAATATCTGTTGAATGGCAAACTTTGCCGCCTGCGCGATATTCAAGAGCTGTTTATGGGCACAGGTCTTGGGCCGGAATCCTATGCGCTGATCGAGCAGGGACGCATCGGACAAATTCTTAGCAGCCGTCCCACCGATCGCCGCAACATCATTGAAGAAGCTGCCGGAGTCACGCGGTTCAAAACCAAGAAGCGCCTGGCGGAAGCGCGCCTGGAAGAAGCGAAACAAAATCTGAATCGCGTGAACGATATTTTTGAAGAAGTCACCCGCCAGATGAACTCGCTCAAACGGCAGGCCAGCAAGGCCGAGCGCTACGGCCGTCTCCGCGACGAGATGCGCGCAAAACTGCGCGTTGTGCTCGCCAGCAAGTTTGCGCTGATGGACGCGGAGCGTATTTCGCTTGATTCGCAACTTCAGCAACTGGGTGACCAGATTCGTGAATTGACCGAGTCTGTGCAGCGAGGCGAGACGGAACACTCCGAGGGCACGCAGCGAGGTTATGCGATTGAAACTGAGACGCGCGAGAATCGCGACCGTCTGAGCCAGATCGCGATGGAGACCGATCGCGGGAAAGCTCGCATCAAGACCAATGAAGAACGTTGCGCGGAATTGCTGATGCGCGTCGCTTCATCCGATGCGGAGCTGGCGCAGGTTAATCAACGACTGGCCGCGCTGGAAGACGAATTAGCCGAACACCAGCGTTTGCTTGATTCCGCAGCCACGGATCTGGCCGCCGCTCAGCAGGAGCTCGCGGTCAGTCAGCAGGAAGCAGCGGGAGCGGCGACAGAATTGGCGGCGCTCGAACAAGGACAGGAATCCTGCCGCGCCGCCATTCTTCAGGCCGTAGGGCAGGCTTCGCATCTGCGCAATCAGCTGACGCAGTCGCAGGAGCGGCTGGCGGGTATGGACCGCGAAGAGCAGCGGCTTCGTATGGAAATTGGAGGCGCGACCACGCAATCGGAAACCTTCGGCGGGCAACGCGGCCAACTGGCGCTGGAATTTGAAACTGTTTCACAGCGCGTGAGTGCGCTCACAACCGAAATCTCCATGCTCCGCGCCAATCTTGAGAGTAAGCGCAACGAAGAGCGGGACACAAAAAAGCATCTCGATTCGATTCGCTCGGAATATGCGACGGCGCTGGGGAAAAAGGGTTCGCTTGAAGCCGTAATCGCCGAGCATGGATATTCGACCGAATCCGTGCGGCGGCTGTTTCAGTCGGGCGCGCTGCAGGGTGGACACGCTCCCGCGGGAGTGCTGGCCGACTTTCTGGAAGTCGATCCACGCTACGAACGCGTGGTCGAAGATTTTCTCCGCGATGAACTCAACTACATCGTGGTGAAGAGCTGGGACGCCGCCGATGAAGGGCTGCGACTGCTGCGCTCGGATGTCGATGGCCGCGCGACGTTCCTTGTGCATCCGGAAGATTCGCAGGCGAAATTTTCATTTGTCGCCGATGAGAGCGCGCACTACGCGCCCGCCGACGACTCGGTCCTGCCGCTGAAGAAATCGATTCGCGTATTGAACGGATTCGGCAAGTCACTGGAAGTGATTCTGCCGAAACTCGGCAACGGTTACATCGTGACGGATGCGGCGGTGGGCCGCAATCTCGCGCTCTCCAGCCCGGACGCATTTTTTCTCTCGCAATCGGGCGAGTGCTTTCACAACGTGACTGTTACCGGCGGCAAACAGCGCAGCGAGGGTCCACTCTCCATGAAGCGCGAGCTGCGCGACGTGCTGCGATTGCTCGAAGAGATGGAAAAGGCGCTGCGGGAGAAGGAAATTTCCTTGCTCACGCTGGGACGCGAGATTCGGGACAACACTTCCCTGCTCGACCGGCTTGAAGAAGAGAAACGCGAAGCAGAAAAACAGGCAATGACATCGGGACATTTGCTGCGGCAGCTGGAAGATGAGATGTCGCGTGTGCGCGAGCGCATCGAGGTAATTGGCCGCGAGTTGCAGCGGTTGGCTTCCGAACGCGGTGAGCAGGAGGCGTTAATCGCCGCTCGCCAGACCGAACTTGCTTCCATGGAAGAGTCGCGGGCAAAGTTTGAAGCGCGGCTCGCCGCCGGGCAAGATCAACTTGCCGCATTGCGCAGCCAGCGCGATCAAGCTGCGGAGACGGCTTCACAGCGCGCTGCTCGAGTAGCCACGCTGGAGGAGCGGCATCGTTCAGCGACCGCCTTGCTTCAACGTGTGCAGACCGTGGTCGCCGAGATGCGCGAACGGGCCGCAGCCCTGCAGACACAGATGGAATCCGCGACGGCCGAAATCGCCCGGCGGCAGGAGGAAAATTTCCAACTCGCCGAACAACTGGTGCAATACGAAGCCGAGCGCAATGCCGCCGAAGCGCGCGATGGCCTGCTGCAATGCGAGCTCGAACAGCTGCGAGCGCGGCAGGCAGAGATCGAAGAACTGCTGCGAAGCACGCGCCAGCAACTTGATTCGGCACGCGACCGCCGAGGCGAACTAACCGCACAGGCAGCCAAACTGGAATCGGATCTTCAGTACATGGGCGATACTTGCCTCAACGAGCTTGGCGTCGATCGGCCTGTGCTCATGGCCGACACCACCATCGTTCCGCTGGCGGGCGAAGAACTTGCCGCGGAGGATCAGAGCCATCGCGAGATGCGCGCGCGCCTTGACGCGATGGGGCCTGTTAACATGATGGCGCTCGAAGAATATAAAGAGACTGCGGAGCGTCATCAATTCCTGCTGACCCAGCGTAAAGACCTGCTTGACGCCATCGAAAACACCACTGCGACGATCAAGGAAATCGATCAGGTTTCGCGGCAGAAATTCGAGGAAGCGTTTCACAAGATCAACGAAAACTTCCAGGGAACATTCCAGAAACTGTTTGCCGGTGGCAATGCGTTCATGCGCCTCACCGATCTTGAAAACAGCGCGGAGAGCGGTATTGATCTGGTGGTTTCGCCTCCCGGCAAGAAGTTGCAAAATGTGCTGCTGCTCTCGGGCGGCGAAAAGGCGCTCACGGCGCTCGCGCTGCTGGTTGGGATTTTCCAGTACACGCCGAGTCCGTTCTGCATTCTCGACGAAGTCGACGCGCCGCTGGATGAAGCGAACATTGGCCGCTTCACCGAACTGGTGCGCGAAATGAGCCTGCAAACGCAGTTCATCCTGATTACGCACAGCAAGCGGACGATGAGCATCGCACCCGTGCTCTATGGCGTAACCATGCAGGAGCCGGGGATCTCGAAGCTGGTGTCGGTGAGGTTCGGGGCGGCGTAGAAGGCGCTGCCACGTCCAATGTTTAGACGGGTCCCCCGTCCCGCTACCGGGCAACTCTGTAAGTGGACGGTCGTGTGTACAAGCGATGTATAATGTGTACATTATGGCTGAGTCAACAGTCCTCACCCTTCGCCTCGATGCCAAACTGAAGAGTCGGCTCGATCGATTGTCCAAGTCGATGAACCGCAGCCGGTCCTTCGTTGCCGCGCAAGCAATCCAGGAGTTCGTAAGCGTGAACGAATGGCAGGTGAGTGAAATCAAGAAAGGCTTGCTCGAAGCCGACGCTGGCAAATTCGCCACTGACGAGGAAGTACAGAAGACAATCAGGCGCTTGACACGACGTGCGCGTTAAGTGGCTGCAAGCGGCACGCGGGAACCTGATCGCGGTGTCCGAATATATAAACAGGGACAATCCCCATGCAGCCGCCATAAGCGTGGCCGCGATCGTGAAAGCAATCGAAGCCCTGGAACGTTTTCCCTCTCTTGGTCGCCCCGGCCGGATACCGGGCACCCGCGAGTTGGTGATCCCGGGAACACCGTACATCGTTCCCTACCGCGTGCGCGGCGATATCGTGCAGGTAATTCGCTTTTTCCACGCCGCCCGCAAATGGCCCAGCGCATTTTGAGGGTTTGCGATCGCTCCTGAGGCATGGCCATAAAAAGAATCGCCCGTTGACACATAGTCCGTCTTCTGCGTTTGCGGGCGAAAAATTCATGGTTATTTTTTCCAGAGCCTTCCTCAGATTTTTCCACATGACTAAGCCGTTAGAATCGGCTCTGGGCGCGGCTTCTCGCATAGAATAAAAGTGTCAACCGTTTTCCTTTCGACGGTGTGAGGCGCGGCCACGGGTTCGTGATGGAAGGCGTTGACAAATTTTTTACGGCGGCTAGAATACCCGACAGTTTTCTCCCGGTAAAATTACTGAATGAGCTCCCATACCTTAGATCACGTTCTTCTGGAAACAGGCTATTCCGACCTTGAGCTGCACGCCAGCGGCAAGGTACGCGACGTCTACAGTCTCGACGCCGACCATCTGCTCTTCGTGGCCACCGACCGCATTTCCGCGTTCGATTATGTGCTGGCCACGGGGATTCCGCACAAGGGCCGCGTGCTGACGCAAATGTCCCTGTTCTGGTTCGAGTTCCTCAAGGACATCGTGCCCAACCATTTCGTCACAGCGAATGTGAATCAGTATCCCGAGGCGGCGCGCAAACACGCAGGCGACCTGCGCGGCCGTTCGATGATCGTGATGCGCGCGCAGATGTTTCCCGTGGAATGCGTGGCGCGCGGCTATCTCTCGGGCTCGGGCTGGAAGGAATACAAAGCCAGCGGCACGGTGTGCGGGATTAAGTTGCCGGCTGGGTTGAAGGAGTCGGATCAGCTCCCAGAGCCGATTTTCACGCCCGCGACCAAGGAGACTACCGGGCACGACATCAACATTTCTTTCGAAGAGATGTGCAAGCTGGTGGATCCGAAATTAAGCGAGCAGTTGCGCGATTTGACGCTGCGCATCTACAAGAAGGCCGCCGACCACGCGAAGCAGCGCGGCATTCTGATCGCCGACACCAAGTTTGAATTTGGCCTCACCGCTCAGGGAATCACGCTGGCGGATGAGGTGCTCACACCGGATTCTTCGCGCTTCTGGCCGGCCGACACGTATGCGCCGGGCAAGGCGCAGAATTCGTATGACAAGCAGTATGTAAGGGACTACCTCGAAGAAATCCGCTGGAACAAACAACCGCCCGCGCCTGCCCTCCCCCAAGAGGTTGCGAAGCGGACAAGCGAAAAGTACCTCGAGGCGTATCGTCAGTTGACGGGACGCGAGTTGGAGATCTAGGCTGCTGCACTCGCTTCAAGGCAATTTTTTATGAGCGTTGCGGACTGGATCATCCTGGCATTCCTGACTTTTTCCGTCGTCGGGGCGGCCATGGAGGGCTTTTTTCACGAAGCCTTTCAGTTGGCTGGCCTCGTCGCCGGTTATTTGCTGGCTGCCTGGCAGTATCAGCGCCTGGCGGAGTGGTTCGCGCCTCATTTGAAGTCGCCATGGGTTGGAGAGATTGCCGCTTTCCTTATCATTTTTCTCGCGGTGCTGGTTGTAGCCGGTTTTGCGGGACGGCTCGCGCGCTGGACGATGAAGAAGGCCGGGCTTAGCACGATTGATCGAATTCTGGGAGCTGTTCTGGGCTTGTTGCGAGGAGCGCTGGTGGTTGCGATTGTTCTTACCGCCATGACCGCTTTCGCTCCCGCCGCACGATGGCTGGGTGAGTCTCAAATGGCTCCCTACTTCCTGGTAGGCGGAAGGGCTGCGATCTGGCTCGCACCGTCGGAATTGCGCCAACGCTTCTACCAGGGGCTGGATTACATGCGGCATATGCCGCCGGCGAAATAGGCAGTATTGTTCAAGCTGGCGGCGCGCTGCCCGTAATCCCCGCCTGCAGGTTTTCCAGGTTGAAGGTGCGGAAACGAGGCGGCAGTGAGAGACCAGTTGGAAGCGCTCATCCTTCAGATGTACAAGAGCAATATTCTTTATTCCGAGGCCGTCCGGGAATTTAAAAAGCGCTTTATTGTTACTGTGCTCGAGGAAAACCGCGGCAATCAGTGCAAGACGGCGCGCGAACTGGGCATGCACCGCAACACCCTCAGCCGGACTATGGACGAGCTCAAGATCGATGTTCGCCCCTTGCGTTCGGAAGCCAAGCGTCCTCCGCGGAGCGCGCGGCCGATCACGCTGGAGAGAAAACAGGTGCGTTGAAGCCGCGAAGGTGACGCCTGGGAGCCTGCGTCTAGGGCGTAGATCATCTGAGATGCTTCAGAATCGGCAAATCTGAGAAGTGTAATCCCGCGATAAAATAGAAACGGGCGGCCCATCGGGTCGCCCGTTCTTGTTTCTCTCTTGAGTGCCGATTTATTGCGCGGGTTTCTTGTGCGTGGGCGAAGGCTTCGGAGCCGCCTTTACGAGCAACGCCCCCTCCGTCATCGTCATCACAAAAGGCTTTGCCTCATAGGAGACCGGAGTTCCTTCAAACTGAATATCCGTGTCTTCTTTCGGCATTATCTTTGCTGGAATCGCAGCCGCCATCGTCACATCGATATCGGCGCGTTTGGCGTCAATATCATCCGAACTGCCAGCGAGTTTCAGCTGTTTCGGAGAATCGATGCTCATTAAGTGCGCCACCATCTGCAGCGGCTTGCCTTTAAGCGTCGCCCAAACCTTCTCCGCATCTTCAGGCGAGCCTTCGGAAAGAACGAGCTGCCATTCCGCGAAACTCATCTCCTCGATTTTCTTAGAGGCCATGAGATCGTGAGCCTGCTGAGCGGGCGTCGGCGGAACATATTTCGCAATCGTGAAATTGTCAGGCGGCTTGGTTGCGGTCGCGGCCAGGGCTAAGACATCATTCCATCCATCTTCTGTGCCGTGGTAATTCTTATACTTCTTTCTACCGAAGTCGGCGATCTGCGCCTTGCCCGCGCCCGTCTGCAAGTTGGAAGCGCGCGCAATATAGAAAAGACCTTCCACATCGTTTTCGGAGGGTCCAGGGGCAAGATCGGATAAGCCCAAATAGTAAACTTCGGTCAGGTTGGAGGGATCGGCCTCGACCGCTGCTCGCAGATATTTTGCTGCGTTGGCGTAATCCTTCGCCGCATAAGCGCTCATGCCAGCCGCGTTGTTGAAGATTCCATTCGTCTGCGCTTTCAGTTTTTGCCAGTCCGCGTCCGATGTATCGGGAGGCTTGGTGGCAGTCTGCAAACACTGCAGGCCCTTCTCGGCAGTCTGGCCCGCGTCGGTCAAGTTCTGCGCGCCTTTGCCGGCCGCCGCCATCGACTGTTTCGAGTATGTGATCAGGGCCAGCGCGCGCAAATTGCAGGGGTTGGCCTGCAACAACTTTTGCGCGGTTTCGAGCGTCTTGGCGGTGTTGCCCGATTGCTCGTATGCGCCCATTAAGATTTCCAGCGCATCTTCTTTCATCACGCTGTTTGGATACTGCACCAGAAAGGCTTCCATTCCGCTAATTTTGGCCGCTGCATCCTGCTGCCCCAAAGCTCCCATATAGGCGTTGTATTCCGCCGGGTCTTTGATCTCTTTTTTCTGCTGCGGTGGCGCAGCGGCGGGAGCAGGCGCGGCATTGGGCTGCTGCGGCGCTGCCGCTGGCGCTGCATTGGACTGCGGCGCCGTTTGCGCCGGGGCCGAGGCGGTTTGGGCGACGGCGGTAACCGATGCTACCAGCAACATCGCAAGAACGGTTCTCTTCATTCCTGTTGCTCCTTCAATGATTAAGGAAGTTTGGATTCACGCACTGCCCGGCAACGGAACCTGCCGCCGGCCTCGCCATGATCACTTGCCGGCCATGGGGATAAACCCGTAAATCCTTTGCCGCATGATAGATCGCGCGGCTTAAGATTATTCCGGTGAGCGGATTATAAGGATGTAGTCTCGCGATAGCAAGCCAGTTTAAGAACGCCGCTCCACACATTTGGATGCGTTCGATCGCGCTAGCGGATGGCCGAGACTGTCCGGCGTCAGTTCGACGCGCGTTCCTGCTCCGCACCCGGTTTGCGGGCGCCCATGGATATAGAATCGGGCTATCGATTCTTATCTTCGTGCATCTTCCTTTCAGCAAGGAGGCCCGTTTGACCTCGAACTCGCCACGCTCTTCGCTCGCGGGGCAGGTGGCAATCGTAACCGGCGCCGGCCGGGGCATCGGCGCAGCTGTCGCCGCGAAGCTTTCCGCGCTCGGCGCGCAAACGGTATTGTGCGGACGCACGCGCGCGACGCTGGAACATACCGCCAGTTCGATCAAAGAAAGCGGCCATCAGAGCGCCATCATGGAATGCGATGTCACCGATCTGCCGTCGGTGGAGTCACTGGCTGAACGCGTGGAGCGCACGTTTCATCGGCTCGACATACTGGTCAATAACGCCGGCATCGCTGGCCGATCGGGCCCGCTGCATGAACTTAGGCCGGCGGGCTGGGATGAGATATTCAATACCAATCTGCGCGGCGTCTATTACATGATCCGCAGCCTCGTGCCTTTGATGATTCGCGGCCGCGGCGGCCACATTATTAATATCTCTTCGCTCGCGGGAAAGAACCCTCTACCCAACGGCGCAGCCTACTCGGCTTCAAAGTGGGGGCTCAATGGATTGAGCTATTCGGCGGCGGAGGAGTTACGCCCGCACAATATTCGCGTGTCCGTTATTTGCCCCGGTTCCGTCCACACAGACTTCAGCCCGCACACCGGCAAGAATGCGGAGAAGATGCTGCAAGCCTCTGATGTGGCTCACGCCGTGGAGATGATCGTAACCCAGGCTCCGCAATCGTTCGTTAGCGAGGTTCTGCTCCGGCCAACGCAGAAACCATAGCCCGGCGGGGATAAGTTTTCGAAGCTGAGCAGGAGCAGATCCCTCCCTGCGGGCGGAATGACAAGACTGTTTGGGAACTACTTCTTGAACAAATTCTCGAATGCCTGGCGCGCATCGTTGGGGCGCTGCGCTGGTTTGCTCGAGGTCTCTTTTTCCAGCCGAACGCGCATGGAAAACAAAGTGCAATTGTTGCGCTTATCCTTGGGTGAAATTCGCTCGGCAATCGGCTGGTTGCATTCAAAGCGGCTGGAGGGATCGAAGTGCTCGCACTGTTTGCACGAGTGCAGCTCAAACCGGCACTTGGGACATTGCCCGAACGGTTCGCTCAGATTTTCGAGCAGCGCTCCACACTCCGCGCACCGCGAAACCGTTCGCGTTCCCGGCATATTCAGCGGCCGCGGCCCAAAGGTGTTGTCCTTTTTCGGCGCCGATGGGGGCTTCTCGAATTGTTTCTTCGCGTCGCCACCCGAGTCCTGGTATCCCCGCTGCCTGTACTTGCGATCGGACAAATCGGCCTCCTGGAACGCCTCATTGTCCGCCTTTGCCGCCATCCGCACAAGACTTACTTTGTCACTTTTGCCGCATGCGACAACCGCCTGCCCGCCTGAATCATCTATCTGGTGGGCAAGACTCCGGATGAATTGTCTTTCATAAATTGCAGTGCTACCATCCGAACAGACGAAATCTATCGAGGAGGATTTATGGCGGATCGTGATGGCAGCAGCTTTTTATGGTTTCTCGCCGGTCTTGGCGTGGGCGCGGTGGTCGGTGTTCTCTATGCTCCGCGCTCGGGCGGTGAGATGCGCGACGTTATCCGCTCCAAAGCGCAGGAGAGCGCCGATCGCGCTCGTGAGCAGGCTCGCCGCGCACGCGAACAGGCGAATGACTGGATGGACCGTGGCCGCGATGTAATCAACCAGCAGGGCGACCGCTTCCGTACTGCGTATGAGGCAGGCAAGCAGGCTTACAACGAAACCACTGCCGCGACTGCGGAGCAACCCAAGAATATCTAACGCAGCGGGCCCTTCGAGGAGGAGTTCATGGATGACAATCTCCTGAAAATTTTTATCGCCGCGACCGCGTTCGCCGTGGTTCTGCAGGCGCTGATTCTTGCCGCCCTCTATCTCGCCGTGCGCAAGAGCACGGCGAAGATGGAAGCGCTCGCCAATGAAATTCAATCCAAAGTGTTGCCGACGGTCGAGACCGCTCAGTCCTTTTTAGTTGAGGTGCGGCCGAAATTGGAAACGCTGACAACGAACGTGTCCGAATCGAGCACCCTGGTGCGCAATCAGCTTCAGCGCATCGATGCAACTCTTACTGATGTTCTTGACCGCACACGCTTGCAGGTTATTCGCGCCGATGAGTTGCTTAATCGCACCATGGATCGAGTGGAGGAAACCAGCGACGTCGTGCACAAGACCGTCATTTCGCCTTTGCGTCAGGTCAACGGCTTTATGGCAGCGGTGTCCACTGGAGTGGAAGTTTTTCTTGGCCACAAACGCCGTTCGCCGAAAAACGGCATGGGCGTGCCGCAGGACGAGATGTTTATTTAAGTTGGTTTATTTGAATCAGACAGATTTCGATGTTCAGTAAGCGCGCTCTTCGGCGCGCTTTTGTTTTATACAACCAGCCGCTCACCTTTTACTACTGTCACCCCTATTCTGTACAAGCATCACAGCAGCAGTTTTCCTGCGTGGGTATCCTGCGTGGGTATCCTTGGGCTGGTGTGCGGGCCCGTGGGTGTAAGACATGACCGGCATGCAAATGAGGGCACTATGAATCGCGTTCTTTCCCTTACGTTGACGGATAGCTCCGGACTCGGAATACTCCAGCGTTATCGAACCGTTACCATGCTCGTATTGGTCGCGGCAATTCCTCTCGGAGCACAGACCATGAGGCCCGCCACAGGTCAGCCCGATTCCTCCCAAAACCTGCAGCAGCGCGTAACGCAACTGGAAGCCGAGGTCAGCGAGCTGAAAATTCTGGTGAAGCAGCTTGCATTGAACGTGCAGCCCGCGGCCACCACCCTCATTGCGCCAACCGGCGCCGATCCGCAGCGGAGCATACTCACCGCCGACGATCGCAAGACGCTTGACTTTATGCGCGGAACTACTCTCAACCTGGCACTCGACACCTATTACGCCTACAACTTTAATCATCCAGTTGGCCGCGTGAATCTGCTGCGCGCCTATGACCCGCTCAGCAACGAGTTCAGTTTGAGCCAGGCAAGTATCATCTTCGACCACCCGCCCGACCTCGCCGCGGGACGGCGCTGGGGTGGACGGATGGATTTGCAATTCGGCCAGGCCACGGATACTTCGCAGGGCAATCCCTTGAACGAACCGCGGCCCGACATCTATCGCAATATTTTCCAGGTTTATGGCACCTACGTCGTGCCTCTGCTCGGCAGAGGCTTGAATGTCGATTTCGGCAAATGGGGCAGCTCTCTCGGCGTGGAAGGCAATTACAACAAAGATCAGATGAATTATTCGCGAGCGCTGTGGTTCGATTTCCTGCCGTTCTATCACATGGGCCTGCGCGCCAGCCTTCCGCTCACCGGCAATTTTGCCATTAACTATTGGGTCGTCAATGGTACAAATCAGGTCGAAGCCACCGATGGTTTCAAGGATGAATTATTCGGTTTTACGGCCAAGCCGTGGAAAACGATTTCCTGGACCATGAATTACTATCTCGGCCAGGAGCATCCGGATCGCGCGCCAGCAACCGATTGTTGGCCGATCCCCGTGCAGCCGGGTCTGTGTTTTGCCGCCATCCGCCCCGCTCCCGATGGGCGAACTCACATCTTCGACAGCTACGCCACCTGGCAAGTCACACCGAAGCTGACCCTGCAAGGCGAGGGAGATTATCTTATTCAGCGCCTCTGGCAAAATCAGGCTCTGGGAGAATCCTCGGCGCCCGCGCACGTTGATGGCGGCGCAGCCTACATTCAATATCAGCTCACACCGAAGTTCGCATTCGCCACCCGCGCGGAGTATATGTCCGATCGCGGAGGGCTGTTCAGTGGGATCACGCAAGCGTTGAAAGAGAACACAGTCACCTTCGATTACAAAATGGCCGACGGCATGCTGATGCGCTATGAGTGGCGCCGCGACCTCTCCAATCGGCCGTCATTCTTGACCGACGAACAAGGCATCTTCAGCAAAGAACAGACAACCGCGACCGTGGGCCTGCTCTGGTGGTGGGGACGCAAAGAGGGAGCGTGGTAGAGGATTATCAGACACGACTGACTCATTGCTCGGCGCTCCCTCAAGCATCTCCGTCTCCGGCATCGTTTATCGTACAATCAGTGTTTGCCAAAAACTTCACAGGAGCATCCATGCGCACTCTACTGCATACGTCTGGCCTGATTCTTTTCGCTTCCTTGCTCGCCGCCGCTCAGTCGGCTTCGCCTTCAACACCGGCCCATAAGACCACAGGCGGCGATCCAGTTGCCATCATTCATACCACCGCCGGCGACTTGCACTGCACGCTGTTTCCGAAGATCGCGCCGATCGGTGTCGAGAACTTTATTGGTTTGGCCAAAGGCACCAAGGATTGGACCAGTCCCGTCACGCACGAGAAGAAACACGGCGTTCCTCTTTATGACGGAACTATTTTCCACCGTGTCATTCCCGAATTCATGATTCAGGGCGGCGACGCCGCCGGCACCGGCATGGGCGATCCTGGCTATCAATTCAAGAATGAGACGAGTCCCACGGTCGGGTTCGACCGCCCCGGTCGCTTGGCCTATGCGAATGCCGGCCCGGGCACCAACGGCTCGCAGTTTTTCATCACTGAAGTTCCCTATCCCAGCCTGAATGGCGGCTATACAATTTTCGGCCAGTGCGATGACGCCGCGGTTGAGTTGGTCAAAAAGATCGCCCGCATGAAGCGCGGCAGCAACGATTTTCCGGTGAGTCCAGTGAAGATCACACACATCGAGATTCGCGATGCCGGAGCCGCAGCGTCAAAGCCCGCGGCCAAATCCATTGCAACCAAACCGGCAGCCTAGAGGTCGAGTCGTGAACGTCGACCAAACACCGAAAGCAAATCTGAAGGGAGCCTAATGACCCGTACACCCGGTACCTATGCCGTGTTTGAAACCAGCGAAGGCACAATCGTCTGCCGCCTTTTTGAAAAGGATGCGCCCAAGACCGTTGCCAATTTTGTTGAGCTCGCGGAAGGCCAGCGCGAATGGACTCATCCCACCACGCGCAAGAAAACGAAGGATCCGCTTTATCACGGAACCATCTTCCACCGCGTGATTCCCGATTTCATGATTCAGGGCGGAGACCCACAGGGCACCGGGTTCGGCGGGCCCGGCTATCAGTTTGAAGATGAGACCAAGGGATCGCCTCACAAATTCGACAAAGCGGGTAAGCTGGCGATGGCGAATGCTGGACCGAACACCAATGGTTCTCAATTTTTTATCACGGTGGGCAATACGGATTGGCTTACCGGCAAGCACACCATTTTTGGCGAAGTAGTCGAGGGATATGACGTGGTCGAGAAAATCTCGAAAGTGGCGAAGAATCGCCAGGATCGTCCTAATAAGGATGTGGTCGTAAAGTCGGTAAAAATCGAGCGCTAAGCGCTTTGGGAATACGGCCCGCTCCGGTTTACAGGCTGCGGGCCGTACCCTACAATAGAAAAACGGCCGGGAGAAGAGCGCCCGCGCTCTGTGAGCACTTAGGACGAGGTTCCCATTGTTCGAATCATCCTGCCAGTCAGCCTTCATTAACAGGGCTCACTAAAAAAGGAAGGCTCCAGCTACAACAGAGCCGTTGGAGAGTTTTGTAGTCATGACAATTTTGATCACTATTATCCACGTCATTGTCTGTCTTTTTCTGATTGCGGTAGTGTTGCTGCAGAGCGGCAAGAGCGGCGACCTGGCCGCTGCGTTCGGCGGCCAAGGCAGCCAGACAGCGTTTGGCCCGCGGGGCGCGGCGTCCGCCCTGTCCAGAGCCACCACGTGGTCGGCGGTTATCTTCATGATTACCTCGATCACGCTCTCGATTTACGCCTCAAGACGAGCTGGACCCGCTTCGGTGCTTTCCGGCGTGAAACCGACGCAGACTACGGCGCAGCCCAAGCTCCCGCCTTCGACGCCGCCAACCGTTCCACAGAATCAGGCGCCCACACAGAAGTAGGCCCTGAAGGAATGCGGATTCCTCGCTCGGACTCGACTACAGCTCCGGGCGGCTACTGAACAAACTGAATGCTCCCCCGCGGATGTCTGGGCGCTTGTTATTCCAGCCTTGCGTATTCAGCCTTGGCTTCTTTCAAGATCGGGATATCCGGGTCGGCATCTTTCCATTGCGTAAGAAATTTCTTATAGGCTTCGCGCGCCCGGACGCGACCCGCATCGGCATCCACCCCCTGCGAGGCTTTCGCTTGTAGCGCATTTGCGCGCGCCACTCCCAGCGGAGCAAGCGCGCCTGTCCAGCAGTTCCAGACAATCCCGTTGTGGTCGATCATCTTTTGGAACTCCGCGGCCGCAGCGCTGCCTTCTCCGGCTGCCAGATAAGCTTCTCCACGCAGATAGATGGGATAGAGGCAGGAGAGGGTAAGCAAGTATTGAATCTGTCCGAAATCAAACGGAGTCGCTGCCTGCAAAGTCTTCAGCGCGGCGGCCGGGTCTTTTCGATACAGCGCCGATTGCGCCCGAATCGCGGGCAGCCACAGAGATTGCATCTGCGTATCCAGGGGGAAACGCTTGCCTAAGTCTTCAGCTATGAATTCGGCTCGCGCCTGATCTTTGGCCATCGCAAACGCAAGCGCAGATTCACTCTTCACGCCTTGACTGGAGGGAGCGATTTTCAAGGCCTCCACTGCCAACTTCCGGGCTTCCGCGGCATTTCCAAAGGCCGCTTCGCGCTGCGCGGCAATCGCCTGCCATATCGCCGCGCTTTCCCTGTTGTCGGCTTTGATGGCGGAGTCGACCGCCCTTTTCGTTAACTCGCGCGCCTGTCGCAGATGTCCCCCATAGGCCGCGCTGTCGGAATCCAGTTCCAGCATCTGGTGCTCGAAGTCGGGCTTATCCGCAAACCACTTCCGCTGTTCCGCCATGCCCTGAGCGTCCCCGCCAAAGAAGGCCAGAATGTAAAGATTGCTATGAAAACCTTCGTCCTCCATCCCTCGCGCATGCGCCAGGCGGATAAGCGCGCGGGTTTGGTCGAAGCTCTGCAAGGCGAGGAAATCGGTGGCCAGATCGACATATGCGTCGGACCGTTCCGGCGACCGGAGCATGCCTTCTTTAGTAACCTCCGCGGCTTTCTCATACTGCCCTTCGCCAGCGTATGCCAGGCCCATGTTGGTGTGCGCTCCGGCAAACCGAGGGTAAGTCTCGATCCGCTTGCGCAGTACCTCGATCGATTTATCCAGCTCTCCGGTGACAACCGCATAGTAGTCGCCCTCGATCGAAAGTTTTTCCCGCTCGCTGACCCGATCCCGCAACTGAAATGCCCTGGTGTCGTATTCCCTGGCTCGTTCCAGTTCCAGCAGGCTGTAGTAGTCGCTGCCCAGTTGCCGGTAAGCCATGGCGAAATTGGGATCGAGTTGGATGGCGCGCAAGTGGTGGGGCAGAGCTGCCGGTGGGCCCTTCTCGTTATAAGCATTGAGTCCGAGCGTGTACTCTTTCAACGCCTCGAATGAAGGGGTGGTAGCCTCGGCGAGTGGAACGCTAAATTTCTGCACTGTAGCCAGCGATTCGCCCAGCGCGGTACGCAGCCTGGAAGCCGACTGGCCCAGGGCATCGAGCACTTGCCCCTTTGAATACACGGTGATCTGCTGCTGGCCCAGCGTATCGCCTGTCTGGCAATCGATGGCTTTTAAGCCGATGACATAGTCCGTTCCCAGACTGCCGATCGCCCCTAGGATGTAGGCTCTGCTGTGCAGCCGTAGGCACAGTTCGGCGGATTGTGCCGGAGTCAGCTTGGCGTTGGCCGGAAGTGTCATCTCCCGTAAAGTCTTGGCAACATCGCGGCCGGGGAGCACATTGAGAAACGGAGATTGCCCCAGAGAAATGTTGAGCGCTGTCTTCAGCGTATCGTCGAAGGCGGCATCGCCGGTGCTGTTTGAAAAATCGGCCAGAACGACATTGTCCGTCGCCTTGAGCCGCTTGCCCCGCTGATGGGCGCGATAGAGAAGGCCTGCTCCCACGGCCAGGGCGAAGACAAGGACGATTGCGGCGAAAGTGGCCGTCTTCCAGCGGTGGCTGACCCGTACCTGGGGGAGCGCGACCGCGGTCTCGGTCTCGAACCTCGGGGCGGATAAGGGCTCAGCGATTTTCGCATGCCCGTTTCCATTGGGAGGCGGGGCGTATGGTGCCGGCTCAAAAGGCTCCTTCGTTGCTACAACAATTTCGACGGGAGCGATAAAACGGTAGCCCATCCCGCGCACGGTCTCAATGTAGCGGGGATTATCCACTGAATCGTCAAGCGCTTGGCGAAGTTTCTTCACCGACGTATTGAGGCCATGCTCAAAATCGACGAAGGTATCCTCTTCCCAGAGAGTGGCTCGAATTTCATCGCGCGTGACCACTTTACCGGCGCGCGTCAGCAGAGTCTCCAGGATGAGATAGGGTTGGCCGGGGAGTCTTAGCCTGTTCCCATTCTTGGATACTTCTCGCGCTTCACTGTCGACGGTGAACGGTCCAAACCGGAAATGGGGATATGTTTTCTCCATGATCCAAAATGCAAAGGGGCAAATCAGGCAGAGGATTCTACCACGGGTGTTCGATTCCCTGCAGTGCTAAGCCCCCGTTTTCAGCAGGTTAACCATTCACCTAAAAGTCACCAACAAATCATGATCAAAATTGGGAGGATTGGCGGCGGGAACCAGTTCGGTTTGCAGGAGACCTACGATTGTAGATAATTGTGAGCTCAGCGCTCGAATGGGAGGCACGCTTGAACTTGAGTCATGACGAAATGTTTGAGGAGTCTAGTTTATCAACGCCAGCTTTTGCAGATGCTTGAGAAGCTCAGACGTATCCACCGGCTTGAATAAGTAGGCGTCGCAAAGCGACTTGAACGACCTGACCACATTCTTAACATCGTTGAGCCCTGTGACCATCACAATTTTCACCCCTGACGTGGAAAGAACACCTTTTGCTTCTTCCAGGCTCCGGATTTCGCGGACCGCCGCCTGCCCATCCATTTCGGGCATCATGATGTCCATGCAAATCAGGTCGTAACCTTGTCCAGCCTCTCTGGCAATGCTAAAGGCGTTCACAGCCTCCTTGCCGTTTACCGCGATATGGCACTCGCCGTAGCGCGAGAGAAACGTTTGCAGCAGCAGCCGGCTGGTAAAATCGTCTTCCGCAATCAGCGTTCGCATTGAATCCTCCTCCACTGGGCGGAACTATGCCCAGCGCAACTGGCACCGTTTCCCTGAATCGTTCGAGCTGTCCAGTTCCATCAAGATCTTTACGCCACGCGCCCAATCCTCCACTTCGCCACTTTCGGACTTGAGAGGAAGCAGGAAAGAAAGCAGCGTCTGCCGGCGGGTCGCGGAGAACTGCGAAGTTCGGCGTCCAATACCTGCTCTCCGGGCTCGTCCGCCTGCTCGATGGCCGCGATCAGGATGGCGGAGTTCCATTGCGCGGCGCACGCAGAACCCTCGCGCCCCGGTGCTGCCGCGTTTTGCGAATCGGCCATGGAATCCTACTGCACCAGCTTGCGCACGACCGAGATTAGTTGGTCGGCGTTGAAAGGCTTGACGATCCACCCTGTGGCCCCGGCTTTACGCCCCGCGTTTTTTTTCTCGGCCTCCGATTCCGTGGTCAGCATAAGAATCGGAGTAAATGAGTATCCCGGCAGCTTGCGGATTTCCGTGATCATCTCAATGCCGTCGAGCTGGGGCATGTTCAAGTCGGAGATGATCATGTCGAACGCCGCTTTGCCCGCTTGACTGAGCCCGTCTTTTCCATCGACAGCTTCCACCACCTCGTACCCCGCGCCGCGCAGGGTGAAATTCACCATCTGGCGGATACTGGATGAATCGTCGACAGCCAGAACTCGTTTCATTGCGTTTTTCCCGTGCTTCTTCCCGCTGCCTCAACGCCCTCGATTGCGATTCAAAACAGCTCCACGTCATTGCCGGCAAGCGCCGGCGCGAGCGTGGGCAACGGCGTTCCGTTCAAGGCGGACTTCATCACATTGCGTTCGATTTCCGTGGTGTATTCGGAGCCGAACAAGCGCTCCATTTCCGCTCCCCGATTGCCATCCATCACCGCCGCGTGGCGGGACTTCAATACGCTTGTCAGGGCATCTACCTCGCCCAGGGCCTGGTCGAGACCTTCGAAACAGCGATCCAATTTCGCTCCTGTTTCGCCCGATGCCGCAGCTTCCGCTTGCATTTTGTCCATCGCCTCCTGGATTTGCGCCGACTCTTTGGCGGCAAACTCGGCAACGTCCCGCACCTTGTCGAGCGCCGCCCGCGTCTCCCTTTGTCCGTCGCGCAATTCTTGAGCCGCTGAGTCGGAAAAAACTTCCACGACCTTATTAGTCCGGCCACCCAACTCCATGATTCCGGCAAGCGCCGACTCGGCCCGGTTTGCGATGGCGTTCCATTCGTTCGACACTTCCTTGATCAGGCCCGCGATGGCCGACACCACCACCCCCCGCTGGCCCAGTCGCTCGGCTTCCACGATGGAATTGAAGGTCAGAAACTGCAGGCTGTGTCGAATATCCTGAAATTTGCGCAGATTCTCATTCACCAGTTCCAGCAGGCTGGAAAGACCGCCCAGCGTGTTCTGAATCGTCCGTCCATAGTCCTGACTTTTCTGCTGCAACTGTTCGATGTGGGCCAGCCGCGCTGACAAGTCGCGCTCCTGATTGAGCACTTCGGGCCGATCTGCGCTACCTCGGAGGCGCTGAGCCGCTGGATTGCCTCCATGGAACCGGCCACCTGGGATGTCCAGCTGTCGGCACTTGCCCGGATGCTTTTCAGCTGCGAACTTTGGATGCTCAATCCGGCGCAGATAAGCGGCAGATCAATCGCAGGCAGATCGAAAACTGGCAGATCGAGAGCTGGCAGATCCTCCCCAGGGGAGGCTGCCTTGATCCTCGAAGCCATCAGCGCAAGAGCCGCCCCGACATGTTCGATCTGCTGCCGTGTAATGTCGTGCCCTTGAATGGCCGAGACGACGCCGGCAATCTGCTGCGAGGTATGTTTCGCCGCTTCCTGAAATTGCCCCGGAACCTCCATCAGATGCACCAGGCCGGCATCGATGGCTCCCAGAGTCATTTCAATATCGCGTTCCATGTTTGCCATCTCGCGCCGCAGATCGGGCAACTCGGCTGCCATTTCGCGCCGCGTCTGCGCAATCGTGCGCTCGCTCTTCCGAGTATGGCCGGCAAGCTCGCGCGTCTGTTCGGACACGGACTTTGAGAAGGCCGAAAGTTCCTGCGCCAGCAATTGGAAATCGCCGCCCGCGGCTCCAAGTTGCGCAACCTCGACATTGGTCAGCACACTCAGGGCTTGCAGATGAACCGCGACCGCTTCCTGACGTTCCGTCACGTCAATCAGTTGATGCAACAGTTTTTCTTCCTCTTCAAGCGCCTCGAGGACCGTGGTCGCCGCCTCCAGCCTTTGCTGCAAAACGCGGCCCACCGCGGCACACAGCGATTTCACCTGATCGCGAACCGCAGCCGCGCTCTCGCTATCGACCAAACCGGCAATGGCCGCTGCCTGCCGCAACACCGTCTCCGCCCGCGTAGCCAGGCTCTTGAACAGATACGCCACCTCGCCGATTTCACTCTCGCTTTGAGCCGCCAGATGTTCCAGAGCCGTCCGCACGCTGGCAAAAACCGCCAGAAATTCCGCCCGCTCCTGCGACGTCATTCCACCGCGCCTGCCGGCATCGGCTAGCTCCCGCGCCCACATTCCACCGACATCCTGGGCAGGTACCGGGCGGAGATCGGCTCGACCCTCCATCCTTCCCTCGGTATGCAACTGCGTCCCCATATCCAGCTGATCTCCGTCTTCCCAATCTCATCGTGCCGCAAGAATCATGGCCCCGGCGATGCTTTCCAATGGGAGCACGCGATCCACCGCTCCCCGCTTGATGGCTTCGTTGGGCATGCCAAAGACGACGCAGGTTCGCTCATCCTGCGCGATGGTGGCCGCGCCCGCCTGCTTCATCTCGAGCATGCCATTGGCGCCATCATCCCCCATTCCCGTCAGAATCACGCCGACCGCGTTCTGCCCCGCATAACGCGCCGCCGAACGAAACAGAACGTCCACCGACGGGCGATGCCGGCTCACCAGCGGCCCATCTTTGATATCGACAAAGTAACGCGCGCCGCTGCGCTTCAGCAGCGTGTGGCGGTTGCCCGGCGCAATCAACGCGCGCCCCCGCAGCACGGTGTCGTTCGTCTCTGCTTCTTTAACCGAAATCTCGCAAAGCCCATCCAGCCGGTTGGCGAAGGCTCGCGTGAAGGTTTCCGGCATATGCTGCACAATCACAATTCCAGGGCAGTCGGGCGGCAACGATTCGAGCAGCGTGCGGAGAGCCTCCGTGCCACCCGTGGAAGCGCCGACCGCTACAACTTTTTCTGTGGTCTCGATCATGGCGCCGGTGGCGCGAGCCAGTACGTGGTCGGCCGTCAATTTGGGTTCCACTACATGACTCGACCGCGGGTGCAGCCGCGCGCCGGCCGCGGCCTTTACCACCTGGCAGATTTCGCTCCGCGATTCTTCCAGAAACTGCTTGTTGCCCACGCGCGGTTTGGCAATGATTTCGACCGCGCCATATTCCATCGCCTTCAGAGCGCTTTGTGCGCCCTTCTCCGCCAGACTCGAGCAGATCACGACCGGGATGGGATGCTGCTCCATGATCTTGCGCAGAAAGGTCAGGCCATCCATTCTTGGCATCTCGATATCGAGCGTGATGACATCAGGGACCTGCTCGGCGATGCGCTCGGAAGCAACAAACGGATCGGCGGCCACACCGATCACTTCGATTTCCGGGTCCGACGACAGCACGTCGCTCAGAGTGCGGCGCACCAGCGCTGAGTCGTCGACAATGAGAACCCGGATTTTCGGCGTTTTCATGATTGCTGATTCCCCGTCTTCCCAGTGCGAACGACTCGTTTCGCACTACGCTGTTTCCTCATAATTTATTTCCTGACAATCCGCTCCCTCGAACCCGTTTCCCGCTTGCATCTTCCCTCAATCGTCAGCGTTCATCTGCGCCAACCGGCGCAAAAGCACTTCGCCGGTCCCGGTATGAAACTGAATGGCGCGCCCGACAGCGCCTCCCAGGTCTGATGCGGCGATTTTCATTCCCTGCTCGCGAAGAACGGCCAGCGCGCAATCGCAATTTTGCCGGCCGACCGTGAATCTTCCGGATGCCGGGGTGTGTCCGACAAGCACGTCGGCGCCCCCAAACACCTTGACCTCGATTTCGGCCCGTCGCGAGCCCAGACGCTCGAACCGTTCGAGCAGATCGCAAATTGCAAAGTCGACATAGCGGTACCCTTCAGCTCCGCTGGTTCCCGGCGGACAAGTAGGCAGCACGCCGTGACAAAGTGCTCCTAACCCAAGACGCGTGACCGAAAAAGTGACGCCCACACACGAGCCCAAAATCGTTTTCAGAATCGCCGGGCTGCGCGCCAGGTGAACCTCTCCCGGCTGCAGGTAAACCTCGGGCAACTCGATTTCGACATCAGGCATGGGATTTCCTGTAAAGTGCGGGAGCAACCGGCACCAACGGCACATTCATCTGGTGAAGGCTCTCGGAGTGCCCGACGAACAGAAATCCGCCCTTCGCCAACTGGCGGCTGAACCTGCAAAAGAGCCGCTCTTGCGTGGGCCGATCGAAATAAATGACCACGTTGCGGCAGAAAATCGCGTCCGCTGGCTCGGCGAGCGCAAAATCTTCCATCAGGTTCAGTTGCCGGAATTCGACCATCGAGCGCAATTCCGGTATCACTCGCACTCTTGGAGAATCGCGGTCTCGGCCAACCATGAAATATTTGCGGCGCAACTCGATCGGGACCGGATCGAGCGCCGGCGCGGGATATATCCCCATCTCCGCCTTGGCCAGTACCGCCGTCGAAATATCGGTTGCCAGCAAACGCCAGCGAAAGCCCGGATGCGACTGGGCATATTCGCTCAGCACCATCGCCAGCGTGTAAGGTTCCTCCCCGGTCGAGCAGCCCGCGCTCCAGATGAACAGTTCGCGCTGCGCCCCGGCCGTAAGTGCCGCAATCCCCTGCCCCGTCAGAAAATCGAAATGCGCCTTCTCGCGGAAAAAATCCGTCTTGTTGGTGGTAACCGCATCGATAAGATGAACCATCTCCCGCTTGGATTCGCCGTTGTCGGCAAACACATAGGCGCAATAGTCGCTGTAGGAGTCCAGCCGAAGACTTGACATGCGCCGCTTGAGCCGCCCTTCGAGCATGATCTTCTTCTCACTATTAAGCGAGATTCCCGCCCGCTCGTAGATCCACCGGCACAACCGGTCGAATTCGCGCTCCGAAAGAGTGTCGCCATCGTTCATAGTCGGATTCCTTAAGCCGGGGCATGCCGCTTCACGCGCTCGCCTCCGACAGCGCCCCGCTCGCTTCGCTGCTGCGCACGGCTGAAAGTTCGTCCGCCGAAAATACGCGGTCGATATCCAGAATCATCATGAACTGCGATTCGCGCCGGCCCATTCCTTTGATAAAGTCGGTGCGAATTTGCGTCCCGATGCGCGGCGCGGGCTGGATCTGATCGGGCTCAAGATCGATTACCTCTTCCACCGAATCCGCCAGCGCTCCAATCACCGTCGCTTCCCCTTCAAGCTGCACCTCGACCACGACAATGCAGGTATTGCGCGTGCGCTCCGTCCTCGACATCTGGAAACAGAGCCGCAGATCGACCACCGGCACCACGCTTCCCCGCAGGTTGATCACTCCGCTCATGAACTCGGGCGTCCGCGGAATTGCCGTGATGGCGGTGAAGTCGAGCACTTCGCGCACCTTCGCGACATCGATCCCAAAGACCTCATTGCCCAGCTTGAACGTGAGGTATTGCCTCGTTTCGGTAATTTCATTGACACTCATGGGTCCTCTCCTTTTCGGGAACCGCCGGCCGCGCCGCGCCTCTAGTAGCGCTCGAATTCCTTGTCGAGGGCGTCGCCTTTCTCCTTCATCTTCAGACTTACACCGGGCTTTGCGCCCTTGGCGACCGGCGATCCGGACGACGACGCCGATGCGGCTGCGGCTCTGCTCTCCGGCTTGTTTGCCTTTGAAGCCGCCGCCGGACGGGATACATTGGCCGCCGCGTCGCTTTCGCCGGTGCGGAAAAATCCCAGCGCGCTCATCAGCTGATCGGCCTGGCCAGTCAGCTCCTCGGTCGTCGAAGCCATTTCCTCCGAAGCCGATGCATTCTGCTGAATGACCTTTTCCAGTTGCTGCAGAGCCTTGTTGATCTGCTCGGCCCCGGTATCCTGCTCCTTGCTGGCAGCGGTGATTTCCTGCACCAGCTCCGCCGTCTTTTGAATGTCGGGCACCAGTTTGTCGAGCATCTCGCCCGCCTTCTCCGAAACCTTGACGGTCGTGCCCGACAGTTGATTGATTTCGCCCGCCGCTTTCTGACTGCGTTCGGCGAGCTTGCGCACCTCGGCCGCGACCACCGCAAATCCCTTGCCGTGTTCGCCTGCGCGCGCCGCTTCGATGGCCGCATTCAAAGCCAGCAGGTTGGTCTGCCGCGCAATTTCCTCGATGATCGAAATCTTGTCGGCAATCTCCTTCATCGCCGTCACCGCCTCGACCACCGCCCGCCCGCTTTCCTGCGCATCCTTGGCCGATTTGTTCGCGATCTTGTCGGTCTGCTGCGCGTTGTCGGCATTCTGCTTGATGTTTGAAACCATCTCCTCCATCGACGAGGAGGCTTCCTCGGCCGAAGCCGCCTGCGTGGTTGCTCCATTTGAAATCTCAACCGATGCGCTCGAAATTGACTGGCTGGCCGTGCTCACCTCGCCTGCAATCGTCCGGATCTCCCGCACCGTGCGCGTCAACCCGTTCACCATGGTGGCGAGCGCCTGCATCAGCTTGTCCTCCGGCGACCGCTCCCGCAGCGTGACCGTCAGGTTGCCCTGCGCAATCTGGTCGGCGGCGTGCGTGATTTCATTCATCGAATCGATCAGCGTGTTCAGGTTGATCTTGATGGTGTTGAAGTCGCCCTGATACGAGTCGGTGATCTTCGAGGGAATCTCTCCCTTGCTGATCTTGTCGACGTAGTCGGCGGAAACCGTCAGTGGAGTGATCACGGCGTCGAGCGTCTCGTTCACGCCCTGCACAATCTTCTGATATTCGCCGCTGTGCCTTGCGGCGTCTGCCCGCGTTTGCAGCTTGCCTTCGACGGCCGCCTTCGAGAGCATGGCTACATCGGTGATCATGGCGTTGAGCGCCAGTTTTTCCCGCGTCAGGTCGGTCGCGTACTTGACCACCTTGCAGGGCTTGCCGTTGAGATCGAGAATCGGATTGTAAGACGCCTGAATCCATACCTCTTTGCCGCCCTTGCCGATGCGCTTGAATTCATCCGCCACATACTCGCCCCGGTTCAGCTTCGCCCAGAACTCCCTGTAGTCGGAGCTTTGCCGGTAGGCCTCTTCGACAAACATGCTGTGATGACGCCCCTTAACTTCGTCGAGCGTGTAGCCAAGCGTCTTCAGAAAATTGTCGTTGGCGGTGACAATCGTCCCATCCATTTTGAATTCGATGGTCGCCTGCGACTTGCCAATCGCGGAAATCTGGCCGGCAAAGTCGGCATTGGTCAGTTTCTGCTGTGTCACATCAGTCGCGAATTTGACAACCTTGAACGGCTTCCCGTCCGCATCGAGAATCGGATTGTAAGATGCCTGAATCCATACCTCTTTGCCGCCCTTGCCGATGCGCTTGAATTCATCCGCCACATACTCGCCCCGGTTCAGCTTCGCCCAGAATTCCCTGTAGTCGGAACTTTGCCGGTAGGCTTCTTCGACGAACATGCTGTGATGACGCCCTTTGATCTCGTCGAGCGTATAGCCAAGCGTCTTCAGAAAATTCTCGTTCGCGGTGACCACCATGCCGTCCATGCTGAACTCAATCACGGCCTGCGACTTGCTAATCGCCGCGATCTGCCCGCCATAGTTCTGTTCGTACCGGACTTGCTCCGTCACAATCTCCCAGGTCGTCATCAGGCCGGCGTTAGCGCCACTGGCATCGTCGATGGCATGGACCAGCAGTTGCAGGGTTTCGTCGCCTAACTTGATGCGGGCGCGGTGCGGCAGCTTGCTGCGGTCCGAGAGCACGCTGCGCGCATACGCCGGGTTCTTATGAAATACATCAATCGACTTCCCGACGATTTCCTCGGCCGGACAGGGCAGAAGATTCTGAATTTTCTTCAGAGTGTCGAGCGACGCCTGATTCATATAGCGGACGATGAAATCGCGATCCGCATAAATCACATTGTCGGGAATCTTTCCCAGCATCTGCTCGAAGTTTTGGGCCGGCCCGCTCGGGCGCTTCGCCCGGCCCGCGGTTGCGATTGCTCCACTGCTTTTCTTCATTGACTTCTCCTCTCGGTGAAACTCGAAAATTCTGATAGCGCTCGCGCCCGGCTGACTCACATAGGACTGCACCCTGCGCGTTCCACCTCACCGCCTCTCATGGGTGGACTTCCCCGCCAAGGCCTGTCTGCGCCGCCGCTTTCGCCACCGCCGGACTCACCAGTGGCCGTGAACCTTCGCCACCCCGCCGCGCCCCGAGCGAACGGTTGTTCAGCGCCGCGCTGCGGGCCGCGTCGCGAACCAGGCGCTGCGGATCGAGTATCAGCGCCACTGTCCCGTCGCCCAGAATGGTTGCGCCCGACACCAGATCCACGTGCCGGTAGAAACGGCCAAGGTTCTTGATCACCGTCTGGTGGTCTCCGAGCACCTGGTCGACGGCGAAACCGAAATGCCCCTCCTCGGTCTCGGTGATCATGACCTGCTCGCGCTCCGGGCGCTCCTGGCGCATGCAGAAGTGTTCGCGCAGCCGGATATAAGGAATGATTTCCCCGCGCACATTGGCCACATGCTTGCCATTCGAGCGCTCAATATCGGCGCTTGTAATCTCGATGCATTCAAGAATCGCCGCCAGCGGCAGCACAAAAAAAGCCTGGTCAACCCGCACCAGCAGGCCGTCGATGATGGCCAGCGTGAGCGGCAGCCGCAGCGTCACCGTGGACCCCGATCCCGGCTGACTCACAATCTCAATGCCCCCGCGCAAGGCTTCAATGTTGCGCTTCACCACGTCCATGCCCACGCCTCTTCCAGAAACGTCGGTGACTTCGCGGGCGGTGGAAAATCCCGGCTCCAGAATCAGCGCAAAAATTTCGGATTCCGAGAGCCGCGCGTCGGGCGTAATCAGGCCGCGCTCAAGGGCGCGCCCCCGCACCGCCTCACGGTCAATCCCCTGGCCATCGTCGGAGACGGAAATCAGAACCTGCGCCCCCGCATGCCGCGCCGCCAGGTGGACCGTCGCCGTAGCCGGCTTGCCCGCCGCCCGCCGGACCTCCGCCGATTCAATGCCGTGATCCATGCTGTTGCGGATCAGGTGCATCAGCGGGTCGTTCAATTGATCGATGACCGTCTTGTCGAGTTCGGTGTCCGCGCCTTCGAAGGTCAGTTCCACTTCCTTGTGCAGCGTTCGCCCCAGGTCGTAGACCAGCCGCTTGAAGCGCTCGAACGTGCTCCGCAAAGGCAGCGTCCGCATTCCCATCGAGGTTTCACGCAGCTCCGCCGTGAGCGATTCGATTTCCTCCGCCACCGCCTGCATGTCGCGATCCTCGCGCCGCGCCGCTATCTCCCCGAGTCGCGCCTGCACGGTCACCAGCTGCCCTACCAGATCGACCAGCTGATCGACTTTGGTGGCGGCCACACGAATGCTCGAGGGCTGCGCCGCCTGATCGGCGCCGCGACGGTCTGAGGCCTTGTGTTCCAGGTTCTTCGGAGTGCCCGCGAGCAAAGGAGTGCCCGCGAGCAAATCGCCCGAGGCTCGGGTTTCGGCCGGCACAGCTTCGCCACCGCCTGGACGATCGTCAACACAATCGCTGGATTTCTGTTCTCCCGCGCCCATGATGGCGGCCGCGGCACCAACCGAGGACGCGGCTTCCCCTGTGCCTTCCAAAGGCTGCTCTGCCGCCTGCGGCACGGCCGCGATCTTCAGCTCACAAAAATCTTCCACGAACAAAAAAACGTCGCGTATGGCCTCGACCGGCGCCGTGGTCGCAAGAACCATGTCCCATGCGATATAACACCGCTCCGGATCAAGTTCGGGCAACGGCGGAACTCGCGCCATATCGGCCTTGATTTCAAGCTGGCCCATATCCCGCAACTCGCGAAACAACAGCAGCGGATTCGCTCCGTTGCGCAGCAGGTCGGCTTGCGGAAGAAAGTGAATTCGCCAGACGCGAGCAGCCGTGCGCGGCGCGTCCTCTGGCCCGGAGGCAACTGGTGGACAACTGGCTTGCTTGCCCCCGTCTTTATTCTTGTTCTCTGTCTTCTTCGTATTTTCGGCGGCGCCGTTCCTCTGTTCGCCCGGCTTCGGTTCCTTCTCGGCAACCGCCGCCGGATTGCTCGCCGCTCGCTTCTTCACCTTCGTCAGTTCGCTCACTTTTGCCAGCAGCGCGGCGGATACCGCCGGGTCGGCCTTTCCCCTTCCGGCAGATTCATCGAGCATGGCCTTAATCTGATCGACTGCCTTCAAGGTCAGGCCAATCAGCTCCGGACTGGCTGCCAGACGGCCATTCCGCACTTCATCAAACGCATTCTCGATGTGGTGGGTAAAAGCCGCGATATCGTCGAACCCGAACATCGAGCCCGAGCCTTTAATTGTGTGCAGCGCGCGAAAGGCACGCGCCACAAGGTCAGAGCCGCCTGGGTTCCCGGTGAGTTCGAGAAGCGCCGACTCCAACTCCACGAGAATCTCGCGGGCTTCTTCCTGAAAGGCTTCTTTGTACTGGTCGATCATCCGCTCTTTCGCTTGCTCTGATTGCTATGTTTGCTATGTTTGCGTCAATTGCTCCGGGGGTGGCGCATCCCCCAGCACAATCAAGACAGCCGCTGCTTTGTCTGCGCCTGCCGGTTCTGCGGCCCCGTCCGCTCGCTCGGTCGTTGCGGCCGTCGCAAGAAACTTCTCCAAACCCGCGGCGCTGATTGCGCCACTCACTTCATCCGGTAGACCCCCTGCAACCGCAAACTCCACTCCATTTTTCTCCGCATTGCATTTCGCCGCCCAAAGCAACTGCACTGCTGTCACATCCAAATCGCCGGCCTTGGACAAATCCATCCGCACCGGCTTGCCGAGCCTGAATGCCTCAATCAACATTCGTTTGAATTCCGCCGCGCACCCTATGTCGACATTGCCTTCAACGCGCAGAATGGCTTCGGCGGAAGATGCATCGAACGTCAACGACACACGCCACTCCTCCGCAACGCTGCGGTCGAACCCCCGCGCGCATATTCTGCACATCGACGCACCCAGACCGAACATGAGAAGCGTGATACTTTCGTGCTTGTTAGCAGGTATTAATGGCTGAAACGTCCTTGGTTAGCCGGCAAAACGCTATTGCACTCCGCCATCCAGATTTATTCTTGAAATTCGCCAACGGGCGCGTCCGCAAGTTATGAAAAACGGAGGATGTTGGGATACGACCTTATAAGAATGGGACTAACTCACAAGCCCACATGCGGAAAGGACATAAGATGCAGCTCATGACAGCATCGTAACAGGCATGAAGTTCCCATTGGACACTCCGTACGCTGAGTAACTGTTTCTGTATTCGATTAAACGCGGCATACTAAAACTAAAGCTGTGGGACCTTCGGCCATCCGGCGCATCGCCGCTTTGCCAAACTTCACTGCCTGATCCTCGGATTCACCGCTGAATACAACAGATCGGTCAAGAAGTTTACTGCGACATATGTGAGCCCAATTGCCAGAATGCATCCCTGCACAAGATAGTAATCGCGGTTGGCAATTGCTTGAATCGTGAGCCGCCCTATGCCCGGCCAGGAAAAAATTGTCTCGGTCACGATTGCTCCAGCGAGCAAGGCTCCAAACTGCAGGCCCAGCACCGTCAGGATTGGAATCATCGCATTGCGCAGCGCATGACGATATACCACTGTTCGTTCCGGCAAACCTTTCGCTCGCGCAGTGCGAATATAGTCCTGGCTCAGCTCTTCAAGCATCGACGTGCGCACCATGCGAGTCAGGATCGCCGCGAGCGCGCTCCCCATGGTGACCGCCGGAAGGATTAGGTGCGCAAAACTCCCCGACCCCGAGACTGGCAGCCATCCTAACTTGACTGCAAAAAATAAGATGAGTATCGGACCTAATGCGAAGTTAGGAAACGATAAGCCGAACAGACTTACTACGCTAAGCAGACGGTCCTCCCACTGGTTACGGCGCCGGGCAGAGCGCACTCCAGCAGGAATTGCCAGCACTATCGCGGCCAACAATGACGCCAGCGTTAGTTGCAGTGTGAAGGGATAGCGTTGGGCGATCAGCGTAGTTACCGGCTGGTTAAAACGGAAAGACTTTCCCAGGTCCCCGTGCAGCACACCCCGCCAGTAATTGAGATACTGTTCGCCCAGCGGAGCGTCGAGCCCGTAAGCATGGCGCACGGCCTGAATATTTCCCGGAGCAGCTCCTTCACCCAGCATCTGCTGCACCGGATCGCCGGGGACAAAATGAATCAGCAGAAAAACCGTCGAAACCACGAGCCAGATCACCGGCAGCGTATAAAGCACGCGGGCCACGACGGACCGTATGAACGTCGATCTCATAAAGGTATTTCGCCGTAAGACAGCTGGTATAAGTTCAATCCGCCGCCCCCGTCTTTTCCTCCGGAGCGTTTTCCGCCAGTGTATTTGCGGCGGGCGGCTGCGCTGCAAGGGCTGGTCCTTCTGCCTTCACGGGCTCGATCCGAACCAAAGCCACGCGATGCCCATCGACTTTCTCGACCACAAAACGGCGCCCCTGATATTCGATTGCCTCCCCGCCCGCGGGAATTTTCTGCAAGCGCGAGAGCACAAATCCAGCCAGCGTCTCGAACCCTTCATCCTGCGGCAACACCACGTCGTACTGACTTTCCAGGTCACGAATATTCATGGCTCCGTCGAGCGTGAGCGGCGCGTTGCCATCCATCACGGGCTGCGCGGACGCGACATCAAATTCATCTTCCAGCTCTCCCACCAATTGTTCGAGCACGTCCTCAACGCTGATCACGCCAGCGGTCGAGCCGAATTCATCCACTACCATCGCCAGATGGCGCTTGCGCACCTGAAATTCAACCAGCAACTCAAACAGCGACTTGGTTTCTGGCACCACCAGCACGTCATGCATAATCTGTCCGACCTTCATCTGCGCAATGCGCGCCGACGCCGCGGGCACGGCGGCCTGCATCAACCTCAGGCGCATCCAGCGCATCAGGTCTTTGGAATAAAGCACCCCCACAATATGTTCGGGCCCGCGCTGCGGATCGTAAATCGGAATGCGCGAGTGCTGCTCGTCGACCACGCGTGACAGCGCCTCCTCCAGGGTAAGGTCCGCCGGCAAGGAAAAAATCCTGGTTCGCGGTACCATCACCTGGCGCGCGGTAATATTGTCGAGTTCGAGAGAATTGAGCAGCATCTCCTCTTGCGCGGCGGAGAGCTGGCCCGAAGTCCGCGCCGCACTGATGATGAGACGCAACTCGTCGGGCGAATGCACGGATCCATGGCGGATTCCGCTGGTGCCAAAAGCGCGCAATACGAATCCGGCGGCCCGGCTCATTACAACCGTGATTGGCCCGGTTACGGTTAAAAAGAAATCCATGGGCGCAGCCACCGCCAGCGCCACCCGTTCGGCTCGCTGCAAAGCAAGCGACTTCGGAACCAATTCGCCCAGAGTCACGTGCAGTCCGGTAATCAGCAGGAATGCCACACCCACGGCAATGGCGTGAGAATAGAGGACGGCGTGCGGAATCCTGCCGATAAGGTCTTCCACCAGCCGCGCCAGAAAAGGTTCACCCAGCCAGCCCAGCGAAAGACTGGTGACCGTGATTCCAAGCTGAACGCCATTAACCACGCGGGTGAGCTGCTGGTGTAGTTTCAGGACGGTGCGCGCGCCCGCTCGGCGGGCCTCAATGAGTTGCAGGATGCGGGTTTCGCGCACGCTGACCAGCGCGAATTCGGCCGCCGCGAAGAAGGCATTGGCCGCCACCAGAAGCAGGATGACGAACATCCGCAGCGGCACGAATGCAATCATGGACTCGCAATTCTAACATTGCGGGAGGCCAGTTTTGGCGGCTGCAAGTTCTCCCGCCCTCGGAAGCGCATCGCCATGCGGCTCTGCAGTTCTCGCTATCCTCTTTATTCCCGCTCATATCGCAGCGTTTACAATAAAGAGTCCTGCAATTAAGTCGGGGCGTCGCTATCTTTTTCCCGGCTGGGCGGTCTAACCCCATGCATCGAACTTTTTTAGGAACTATTCCAGCGTCGCTCCCGTAACAAGAAGTGAGCGGTGGTTCTCCATTTTCTGAGTTGAGGTAGGAGGCGGTTGTGAACGGTAATGGCAACGGCAAGTCGAAAAAACGCCGCAGAAGAATTATTTATAGCGTCATCGCCATCGTTGTCCTGCTGGTGGTTGTAGGAGGCGTAATTGCCGCCACCAGCGGGGGCACCAAAATCGATTCCTCCAAGCTCGCCAAGGTCGAACGCGGCGATTTGGCGAAAAGCGTCGTCGCGACCGGCAAGATCTGGCCTATCACTCAAGTCGAAATAAAATCCAAGGCCAGCGGGATCGTGAAAAAACTTTATGTCGATTATGGCGATCAGGTGAAAAAAGGCCAGATTCTCTGCGAACTGGATCGCGACGAGATTCAAGCCCGCGTCGATCAGGCTCGCGCGCAATTAGAGGCCTCCGAGGCCAGTTTGAATGGCACCCGCGCCGACCTGGTGCGCGCCAGAGTCGATGCGGAAGGACCCGATGTTCCCTTGCTGAAACGCGCCTTTGAACGCGCCCAGGGCATGGCAAAAGAAGGCGTGGTTTCCGCCTCCGCGCTTGACGATGCGCAAAAAAACTACGAACTCGCGCTCAACAAACAAAACGTCGCCAAGGCGCAGCTTCAGGTTTTGCAGGCCAAAATCGGCCAAGCGCAGGGCCAGGTCTCGCAGGATCGCGCCAACCTCAAGCAGTTGGAGGAACAGCTCGGTTACACGACTATTGAATCTCCGCTGGATGGAATCGTGCTCTCGCGCGACGTCCAGATCGGCGACGCGGTCAGCTCAATTCTCGTGCTCGGTTCGACAGCCACGCTGGTTATGACGCTCGGCGATACCAGCGAGGTTTATGTGAAAGGCAAGGTCGATGAGAGCGATATCGGCAAGGTCTACCTGGGCCAGCCCGCCAGGATCAAAGTCGAATCGTTCAAGGACAAAACTTTCACCGGCAAGGTAACCAAGATTTCGCCCATGGGAGTTGAAAAAGATAACGTAACCACTTTCGAGGTGCGTGTCTCCATCAACAACCCGGAAGGAATGCTTAAAGCCATGATGACCGCCAATGCCGAGATCATTCTGGAAGAGCACAAAAACGTGCTTCAGATTCCCGAAGGCGCCATCATCTACGACAAGGATAAAAATGCCTCGGTCGAGATACCCGCACTGAAAGCCAAAGATGGCAAGAAAAAGATCGCGGTCAACATCGGCATCTCAAACGGAGCCAAGACCGAATTGCTGAAAGGCCTGAAGGAAGGCGATCAGGTCGTGTTGCAATAGGAGCGCGGATCGCTCGCCGCTCCTTCGCCGTGAGTTGCGATTACGAAATTGTCCAACAGAGTTCTTAGGGAGGGTTTCATGAATCCAAGTGCTTCAATTCAGCGCCGCATCTTCGTAATTGTGGCTGCTCTGCTCACGGCCGCCCTGCCCGCCGCCGCTTCCGTGGCCGGCACCTTCGACCGTTCCTACCAGGTGAACGGCGCAGTCGATCTCGAAGTGCTCAGCCGCTCCGGCGACATCACCATCCACACCGGCCCATCGGGCTCGGTCAGCATTCACGGCAAAATTAACGTCGGCGATTCATGGTTCGGCGGCGATCACAAAGCAGATGTGCAGCAGATCGAAACCAATCCTCCTATTCGCCAATCCGGCAACGAAATTCATATCGATTACGTCAACGCCAATAATATTTCCGTCGATTACGAAATCACCGTGCCCGAGAATACCGCGGTTCGCTCTCACACTGGCAGCGGCGATCAGGCCATCGACGGCCTGAAGGGCAATGTCGATCTTGAAAGCGGATCGGGCGACCTGAAGCTCGCTCGCCTAACCGGAGATATGCACTTCCGCACCGGATCAGGCAACGTCGTTGCTCATGAGATTGCCGGCCCCGCACGCATTAAGGCGGGCAGCGGCGATATTGAGCTAGACGAAACCGGCGCGGGCGACATAGACGTTCATACCGGCTCCGGCAACATCACGGTGAAAGGCATCAACGGCGGCTTCCATGCCGAAGCCGGCAGCGGCGATATTCACGGCGACGGCATGCCGAAAAATCTTTGGACCATTCACACCGGCTCCGGCAATGTGCATTTGAAAGTGCCGTCCGATGCGGCCTTTGACGTCGATATCTCGTCCAGTTCCGGAAGCGTCACCACAAATCATCCGGTTACTACCACAGTTCAGGGACGCGTCGAGGGATCACGCAAGACCGTCATCGGCAAAGTGCGCGGCGGCGGTCCGGCCATCTCCGTCCACACCGGCTCCGGCGACGTTGAGATTGACTGATCTCTGAGTCTGCTCTTTTAATCTTTCCTAGCCGCTGCGGTCGCGATGATTATGATATGTAGCGCCGGCGGACCGCCGGCTGTCGTGGCAGCGTCGTTGCCACCTGCCGAATCACCGTTGGACCGTTTGTCCTGATACGCGCATCCCCCGCTTGACGCCTCCTCATCCCGCGCCCGATACTCCATTTACCAGCGATTCCATCCCCGCGACGAGGCGCCGCTTGCCACATCCGCCCATCATCACCCTCACCACCGACTTCGGACTCAACGACCACTTCGTCGGCGCGATGAAAGGTGTCCTCCTCCGCATCGCCCCCGACTCGCAAGTCGTCGACATCAGCCACGCCGTTCAGCCCTTCGACGTCCTCGATGGCGCGCTCACCATCTCGCAGGCCTATTCCTACTTCCCTTCCGGCACCATACACATGGTCGTCGTCGACCCCGGAGTCGGCACCGCGCGCCGCCCCATCATCGTCGTCGTCGATCATCATCTCTTCGTCGCCCCCGACAACGGTGTCCTTTCCATGGTCTACTCGCGCGAAGAGCGCATTTCAGTTCGCCACGTTACCGCCGAGCATTACTTCCTCCAGCCGCGCAGCAACACCTTTCATGGACGCGACATCTTTTCTCCCATCGCCGCCTATCTCGCCAAGGGAGTCGATCCAAGCCACTTCGGCGAAGTCATCACCGATTACATTCGCTTCAACGTTCCCCGCCCCAAGCCCGTCGACGAGCGCACCCTTCGCGGAGTAGTCCTCAAGGTCGATCGCTTCGGCAACCTGATCACCAACATCACGCCCTCCGACCTTCCCAAACTTTTCGAGCCCGCGCCGCCGCCGTTTCAAATCGCGGTGGGTGCGAAAGCTCCAATCAAGCGCCTCTGCTCCAGCTACGCCGAAGGAGATCCCGGAGAAGCCTTCGCCATCCTCGGCAGCATGGGTTTTCTGGAGATCGCCACCAACCGCGGCTCAGCCCATCAACTCCTGGGAGCAGGCAAAGGCGCAGAAGTAAATGTGGTGATGGAATCTCCCGCGTAGTTCGATGCGGAGTCTTGTGGCATTTGGTTTTGGTTGGGTTTGATTTTGGGTGGGTTTGGTTTTGGGTGGGCTTGGTTTTGGGTGGGCTTGGTTTTGGGTGGCTTTGGTTTTGGGTGGGCTTGGTTTTGGGTGGCTTTGGTTTTGGGTGGCGCAGCGCTTAAGCGC
>JBAWBR010000044.1:0-2001 GCA_049589875.1 Terriglobales bacterium | reverse complement strand
ACCCAACGCGGTTAACGACGCTTCTTTCCTGGGACACCTGCTGGTACTTCCGACTGGACAGATCATGTTCACCGATTTCACCACCGATATCGAAATCCTGACTTCGACCGGCACTTTCAAAGGAACGTGGCGACCAGTTGTTAAGTCGTATCCCAAGTCCGTGACAGCGGGCGGGACGAACTACGTAATCTCGGGAACACAGTTTAATGGGCTGACGCAGGGCGCCGCTTATGGGGACGATTTTCAGGATGCGACCAACTATCCCCTGGTACGCATCGTGAACAAAGCTACAGGACACGTCTTTTACTGCAAGACACATAACCACAGCACCATGGGCGTAGCTACCGGAAGTTCGTCGGTCTCGACAATGTTCGACGTGCCTGCCGATATCGAGACCGGACCGAGCCAGATTTTTGTGGTCGCGAACGGCATTCCGTCGATAGTAAAACCCATCACTGTGGTGCAGTAGAAAAGGCAATGCATCAGAAGCAAGTGGAATAGAAAAGCGGTCATGCAGTAACAAGCCACTGGGGGGCGGCCGTCTCTTTGAAAGAGACCAGGCCGCCCCAAGCTTTTAACCAAAACCTCGTCTCCGCATAAAACATAGAATCCTCCCCTGCCGGCTCATAATCCAAGAAAACGCTGGTACACCCAAGAGCCAATCATCCCAAGAGCAATGAGGAGGGGTTCATGTCAACCATCACGACAAAAGACGGCACTACTATCTACTACAAGGACTGGGGTAAAGGGCAGCCCATCGTTTTCAGCCATGGCTGGCCTCTAACCGCCGATGACTGGGACTCGCAAATGCTGTTCTTCGGCCAGCGCGGATACCGAGTGATTGCGCACGATCGGCGAGGGCACGGCCGCTCTACGCAGACGTGGGATGGAAACGATATGGACACTTACGCCAACGATCTCGCTGCTCTTACTGAGAAGCTCGACCTGAAAAATGCGATTCACGTTGGCCACTCCACCGGCGGCGGAGAGGTCGCGCGCTACATTGGGCGCCACGGTTCGGCGCGAGTCGCAATGGCCGTGCTCATCAGCTCGGTGCCACCGTTGATGGTGCAGACGGAGAAGAATCCCGGCGGTTTGCCCCTCTCGGTATTCGATGATCTGCGGGCCCAATTCACAAAGAATCGTGCGCAGTTTTACAAGGACATCACCATGCCGTTCTATGGCTACAATCGGCCGGGCGCGAAGATTTCGGAAGGGATCCGCGAGCGCTGGTGGTTGCAAGGGATGATGGGAGGCGTGAAACCGCACTACGATTGCATCAAGGCCTTTTCGGAGACGGATTTCACCGGCGACCTCAAAAAAATGGATGTGCCAACGCTCGTCATGCATGGCGACGATGACCAGATCGTGCCCATCGACGCCTCAGGCCGCATGTCGGCGAAGATTGTGAAGGGGGCAACGTTGAAGGTGTATCCCGGCTTCCCGCACGGCATGCCGACCACGAATGCCGAAGAAATCAATACCGACATGCTGACATTTTTCGAGCAGAGAAAACAAGCAGCCGCGTAAACCATGTTGGCGGGCATAGCATTCTGGCCCGCGCGCCCAAGTATGCGGCATTTTCTTGGCGGCGGGGGGCTCAACCCCGCGACCCTGCATCTGCAAGGCGAATTCGTGGAAAGCACCTCGGCGCGACGAGACGTGCAGAAGTGAGCAAAGGAAGGCTTCCGTGAGAAATAATAGGGCAGAATTCACGGAAACAAGCGGCCAGAGCGCTTCCGACAGAGTTTGCGGTTGTTCGGGTAAGTGGCAGAAGAAAGACGGAGTTAGCTGGGATTAGAAATGGTGGCCAGGGACGGAGTTGAACCGCCGACGCCAGCCTTTTCAGTGCTACGTTAAGCTGTACTCTCAACGACTTAAGAGACTTCAGGTGGCCGCCTAAGTACCTGAAAAGACGTGAGAGACGTGCGAATCGTGGGTTGGAATCGTGGGTTCAAAAACTGGCGCATAAAGGCGCCCGAGCAAGCGCCGCGCCGGAGG
>JBAWBR010000043.1:0-2582 GCA_049589875.1 Terriglobales bacterium | reverse complement strand
GTCGGAGAAGGCGCGCCATCCGCACGCATCCACAGATAAATCAGAATTCCGGCAGCGAAGAATCGCATGCCCGCAAGCAAGAATGGCGGTACTTCTCGCACCCCCACGCGGATCGCGAGAAATGTTGAGCCCCAAACCAGATAAATGATGGCGAAAGCCAGTAGAGTTTGCCATCGGTGTGGGCGGCGCGACTCTTCCATAGTAGGCTCCAGGCCGGTTCTGAAGGCAGGCAGCAGCCCCGCGCCTTAAGATCAATGACAACACGGTGTAGACGCAGATTGACTCATGAAAATTTCTTATGAGAAGAATCGGCTGCGCCTCTCCAACTTTTTGGAAGCCACGACGGCTCGCGGCAACGCCGGCGCCACGTTTTAGAATGCCCAACGCAGCAACGCGGCCCCTACCGTAAAACCTGCGCCCACTGAAGCCATCAAGACAAGACTTCCCTTCTTCAGCTTGCCCGTCTCAATGGCAGTGTTCATGGCTAAGGGAATCGTGCCGGCGGTGGTGTTGCCGTAACGATCGATATTAACGATTACGCTCTCCGGACGCAGTCCGAGGCGCTCGGCCGTGGCATTGATAATGCGCAGATTCGCCTGATGAGGAATGAAGGCATCGATATCGGAACCTTTCAAGCCATTACGCTCCAGCAATTTCGAGCACGCCTCGGTTTGCTTGCGCACTGCGAACTTGAAAACCTGCTGGCCATCCTGATGAACATAGTGCATTTTCTTGTCGATGGTATCGCGGGATGACGGATTCAAGCTGCCGCCCCCGGGCATGTAAAGATAGCAAGCACCGGAGCCGTCGACTTCGTGGATAAAATCGATCAGGCCGACGGAGTCGTCCTCAGCTTCCTCGAGAATCACCGCGCCCGCTCCGTCACCAAAGATCACGCAAGTGGCCCGGTCGGTGTAGTCGATGATGGAGGACATGACATCGGCACCGATCACCAGGATCCGCTTATGTACGCCGGTGGCGATGTACTGGGCTCCGGTTTGCACAGCGTAGATGAAGCCGGAACAGGCGCCGGAAAGATCGAAGCCCCAGACGCCCGTCGCGCCCAGTTTGTGCTGAACCAGGCAGGCAGTGGAGGGGAAGAACATATCGGGAGTAACCGTGGCGACGATGATGGCGTCGATGTCGGTTGAAGCTAGGCCGCGCTGCGCCAGGGCTTTCCTGGCGGCTTCCACCGCCAGGTCGCTGGTAGCGACTCCCTTTGCGACAATGTGGCGTTCGCGAATGCCGACTCGGGCAAGTATCCATTCGTCGGTGGTGTTGACCATTTGTTCGAGGTCGGCATTGCTGAGAACGCGAGGCGGTACGTAGGTGCCCAGAGCGCTGATCTTCACTCTGGCACGGATGGGTGTGGTCAATGAGATCTCCTGAGTACGAGATCAGTATTTTGAACGATCGGAGGCGGAATGTCTAACGCAGGTGGATGATGTGCTTGATTCCACGATTCTGTTGAAGATCGAGCCTGTTTTCGCGACCAGCCTCGTACCAGGTGCTCAGAGAAGTCGTCACGCGGCGTGGCGATCCTTCTCGTACCGCATCGACTCGCGGATCGAATCTGGGCAAGCGACGACGCCGAAATGGCGACCCTCCCCGCGCCCGAGATACACGAGGGCAGCATGATCCACCTCCTCAAGGCGAGCCAAATCAAGCAGGGGCCACAAGGCGCAGTCGATCGCGGAAGAAACCAATTGGTCGAGGTATGCCAGATGGCCTTCCGCGAGAGAACCAGCAACGCGAATGGTCACACTCGGGGAGACGAACTTTGATGGAAGATTACGCATGCTTGAACCCCGCGCCCTTCAGATATGAGTGCTGTCACCACTTGTTAGATGCGAGAGAGGGACGTTTCTTGCGAAAAGACTTGTAAAGCAGGTGTAAAGCTTGGTTCGGTAGGAGGCTTGCTACAAAGCACAGTCTCAATCCCAAATGAGTCTGAATTGAAGCTGAAAAAGCCAGGCACCGGGAACCCACTGCACACGCAAGAGCCCGTTACCGTTGCTTCCTTCCGGACCTGGCGGGGTTGGCGAGAGTACGTCGCGTGAGACCGATGCCTGACTGGAATCATTCTAGCAAACCCGCGAACGTTCCTCCGGTTCACATTCTTCGGTTCGCATCGTGGATTTGCAGCGGACAAAAGACAAGTGACTTTCGATGCAAGAAAAGCGCAATAAAGCCTTCCCTTCTTGATAGAGTTTGTCGAACAATAAGAGTTAGGTCGGCGAACTGGGGTAGAAGTCGATAAGCAATCCCCACGTTTCTCGGGCGCCATTCGATGTCGCAATCCAGCAAACAATCCGGAGTGATTCCGCTTCCGCAGGCGATTCACAAGTATTTTGAGCTGTCGCTCTACATGCTTGTGTTAATGGGCTTCGGGACACTGGCCAGCACCGGCGGCCTTGACCTGGCAACCATTGTGCTGGTGGGAGCGGCGCTGGCTTTCCGAGGCTATCTGCTGGCAGAACGCCGGCATGTCGTGATCGCGGAGCGATGGACCACTCCTCTGACCATCGCCTATTTCGTCTTCTATGCCGCGGATTACTTTTTGTTGTCGCGCGCATTTCTGG
>JBAWBR010000042.1:0-72625 GCA_049589875.1 Terriglobales bacterium | reverse complement strand
GTTTTCTTTCTCGCGGCACAGCCTTTGAGCCTTACGGGAAATTACAGGCTCGTCACCACAGACCTAGGCGGAGCTGTTTACAACCTGGACGTGGATCATCCGATCGGGCGGTACGACGCCGAATCCGAAATAGCGGAGAGCGATCCGCAACAGCTTCGTCTTTCGCCCACGACGTTGCCGGAAGGCATGCAGGAGTATTTGAAGCTGCCTGCGCTGGATATACGGATTCCGCAGCTGGCCGAGAAAATTGCCGGACCCTCTGGCAATAATTACGACCGAGCGCTGGCAATCGAGCAATACCTGCAGACACATTATGGATACACGCTGCAGTTGCCGCGGACGGCACCGCGCGATCCGCTGGCTAACTTTTTGTTTGAACGAAAAGAGGGGCACTGCGAGTATTTCGCGAGTTCGATGGCAGTAATGCTGCGATCGCTCGGCATTCCTTCGCGCATTGTGACCGGATTTCGCACCGGCGAGTTCAACGACATTACGGGGCAGTATGTGGTCCGCGCGAGCAATGCGCACTCGTGGGTGGAAGCTTATTTTCCCGGATCCGGATGGATCAGTTTCGATCCCACCCCTGGAGTCGCGATTCCTACGCGGACGGGTTGGTCGCGCATGCAACTTTATCTGGATGCTGCGGCGTCGTTCTGGCGGGAGTGGATCATTAACTACGATATGAGCCACCAGCGCACGCTGAGCCGGGATGCGGCGCTCAACGTGCGGCGCTATTTTGACGAGGCCCGGCGGTGGGTTGCACGGCAGGAGCATGCTTTGTTGAGATCCGCGCGGCGGGCGCACAGACAGATTGGTACATTTCCCGTTCGGTGGCTGGGCGGATCGTTTGCATTGGCCGCATTGCTGCTCGTGTTGTTCAATCTTCGCGCGTTGATTCAGACGGTGCGAGCAGTGCGGCTGCGCGCTAATCCGAAGCGCGCTCCGCGAGAATCGGCTGCGCTTTGGTATGACAAGATGGTCGGCCGGCTGGCTCGCAAGGGATGGCGAAAATCGCCGGCACAAACTCCAGCAGACTTTGTGGCAGCCATACGCGAGCCCGCGTTGCAGATGCGCGTGGCTCAATTCACGCGCGCGTATGAGTCGGCTCGGTTTGGAATGTCGGTTGAGGACGCGGAAGCATTGCCCAGGCTTTTTGAGGAGATTAGTTCGACGGAGAGGATGGCGGGGTAGGACTCTCAGGAACGATCGCAAACGGCTTTGACCACGGGGCACGCACGGGGAAAGCCCAGGGGACTTAATCTCGGCTTTCTTGATTCCTGGAACGTCAGGCTAGAAGCGATGCATGATGCCGACGCCGACGTAGTAGTTATGCTGGCGGCTGCGGTTGGTCTCGACGTTGAAGGCAGGCATTCCAGAGTAGAAATCGCGGGCTTCCAGTCTGGCGCCCCAGCGCTGCCAAAACCACACATCCAAGCCGGTGCCAAACTGTATTACGCCGGTATTTGTGCCGGTCGGGCCGGGGTTCGGGCCGCCGAAATTAAGAGTGGGCGCCTGGCGAAAGCGGCCGTAGCCGCCGCCGAAGCTCACCCAAGGGGTGACGCTGTCCCGATCAAACATATTGACGCGGACGGATGGCGTGGCAAAAAGAGCACCGATATCTTTAGGGATCTGGTCGGCACCAGTGTTGAGGTCCATTCGAAAATAGATCGCGACCGGCAGTTCGGCGGCGATTCCGAAGATACCGCGCTCCATGAAAAAGCGGCCGTAGTTGAATGCGACGGACTCCTCGTTGCCAAAGTGAATTTCAGGGTTGGGATCGCCGGGCGGCGGATTTTGAATGGTCTGGGTGCTGACGAACGTGCGCCCGGCCGTCACCGAAAGCTCGTTCACTTGCGCCCACAGGGTGGATGCGAGAAAAAACAGCGGCACAATTATGCCGAGCAACCGTTTCGCCGTCATCATTCCTCCGCAACGTCGAGGCATGTAATTTGTTTTAACCAGATTAGCATGGCGTTGAGGGATCGCCTGAAAACGCAAGTTACACAGATGATGCCCGTGCATGATCTGTACGATTTGGGCTCCGAGGACACGGCATGAACAAAAACGGCCGAAACAGGTGGGCAGCCAAAGCTTTCCTGCAACGGATGCTAAAATGATGAATGGTGGTCGTGGGGCCGTTGATCATCATTAGTCTTGGGTCTTAATCATTCTTTGTGTCCTCAAGAAAATCCAATTTCGAGACTGCGGCTGTCGCCGCGCCCGCCAAGGTCGGCTTTGTCAGCCTGGGCTGTCCAAAAAACCTCGTGGATAGCGAGGTGATGATGGGCCTGCTGGCACGAGCAGGGGCTGAACTTACGCCGGCCGCCGAAGATGCGGACGTGATCGTCGTCAATACCTGCTCATTTATTGGCAGCGCACAGCAGGAATCGGTGGACACAATTCTTGAGATGGCGCGGCTGAAGACTGGCGGAAAGGCGAAGCGGCTGGTGGTCGCGGGCTGCCTGGTTGAGCGCTTTCGCGACGAGATTCGCAAGAATATTCCCGAGGTTGACGCGGTTGTGGGCACAGGTGAATTGCCGGCGATTCTGGCGGCCGCGGGGATTACCGCAAATTCGCCGTGGCGGGAGCGGGACGCCTCCGCTACAGCCGGTGGCACGCCGGCGTTGCAGCCGGCGGATTCACCCTTCCGCATCCTTACTTCGCGGGCGGAAGGCGATCATCGGCGCGAGCAGGGGCGGTTTGCGCGCGACGCGTGGGACGGCGCGGTCGCCGATCTGCCGAATTATCTTTACGACGATCAGACGCCACGGATTCTGGCGACGCCGCGTTATTCGGCCTATATCAAGATTGCCGAAGGTTGCGATCACCCTTGCAGCTTTTGCATTATTCCGCAGTTGCGCGGGCAGTTCCGCTCGCGCCGTTTCGAATCGGTGATTGCCGAGGCTGAACGGCTGTCGCAATCGGGCGTGCGCGAGATCACGCTCATCGGGCAGGACACGACCTGTTACGGCGAAGATCTGGGGTTGAAAGACGGCCTGGCGCTGCTGCTTGAAAAACTCGCGCATGTGGACGGGCTGCGGTGGATTCGTTTTCTCTACGCCTATCCCAACAAAATCACGGGCCGCCTGCTGGAGACCATCGCCGCGCATGACAACATTTGCTCTTACGTGGATGTGCCTTTGCAGCATGCTTCGGCAAGCGTGTTAAAGCGCATGAAGCGGGGCGGCGGCGTGGACGTTTTCCTGCGGTCGATTGAGAAGATACGGCGCACGATTCCCGGCGTGACTCTGCGGACGTCGTTTATTGTTGGCTTTCCGGGTGAGACAGAGAAAGAATTCGACGAGCTGTGCGGATTCGTCCGCGAAGCGGAGTTTGATTGGATGGGAACATTTTCCTATTCCGATCAGGAAGGCGCGGGCGCGTTTGCTCTCGATGAGAAATTGCCGGCGCGCGAGATCGAGGCGCGGCGGAAGCGGCTGATGTCGATCCAGAAAAAAATCAGCCGGGCGAAAAAGAAAGCGTTGATTGGGCGGGAAATCGATCTGCTGCTCACGGGGGCGTCCGAGGAAACGGACTTATTGCTCGAAGGCCGCACGGCGATGCACGCTCCGGAGATTGATGGCAAAGTATTCGTAAACGATTACCCAGCGGAAAAATATACGAATGGCGCTGCGCCGCGCGAGGGCGAATTCTACCGCTGCCGAATCACTGCCGCGCACGATTATGATCTGGTGGCGGAGATAATTTAAAGTCAGAAGTTAGAAGTTAGATTGAAGAAGTACCGGGGCCCGGACGTCCGCAGCTTCAACTTCTGCAATCCGACTTCTTGCTTCTGCATTTCTTCTATGCCTCGCAAACGCGCTTCCAAGCTCCGCTGCCCTATTTGCAAGAAGCCGGTGAAGAACTCCGAGCCTGATTATCCTTTCTGCAGCGACAGGTGCAGGTCGGTCGATCTGGGCAAATGGGCGAGCGGCGCGTATGTGATACCGGTAACCGAAGCCGACGATCCGGATGCCATGCTGGACGAGGTGGCGAGGCCGAATGAAGATAGCGACAGCGATTGAGCGTGAAACACTCAGCCGAATCCGCAGCAAACGACCGTAGCGCCAGCGTGTTTGACGGGAGCGACGGCCTCCCGCGGGCTGTCTCGGGAGCATCTCCCTTGAGGGCGCCGGTCTGGGCGACGCTTATTGCTACTTTCTTTGGGGTGGGGCGGCTGAAGCCTGGGCCTGGAACCTGGGGATCGGTTGCGACGGTCGTGCTGTGGGCGGGTATCAGCTCACAAATCGTTGGCACGAGAAATGGCAGTTTTCAGATGTGGCTCGGACTGCGTACCTGGGCCACTATTATTGCCGCGGTGATCGTCACGCTGATTGGAATTCCGGCGGCTACGCGCGCGGCGCGGGCTTACAGATCTAAAGATCCGCAATTCGTGGTCATCGATGAGGTGGCTGGACAATTGGTCGCGCTCATTGGCGTGCCTCTCGCTTGGAAAACATTTCTTGCGGGCCTTATACTTTTCCGTGTATTCGATATTTTGAAGCCGTTTCCAATCCGGCGACTGGAGCGGCTGCCGGAAGGCACGGGCATTGTGGTGGACGATCTGGGGGCGGGGGTTTATGCGCTTGCAATTATGCATCTCCTGCTGCACTTTCGACTTCTAATACCGTAAGTTGGTTTCTCCGAACACAGAGCAATGAGCATCTCCGACAAATTGCTGGGCAAAAAGACGGTCAACGGCAAGCCGCATATCGAGGCGATCACACCGCCGTTTGCCTTGCCGGGAGGCGAGGTGCGCATCATCGGCAAGGACCTGCGGCCGCATGAACTGCGCCGGCCCAGCGTGCGCTTTGGGGATGTCGAGGGCTCGGTGCTGATCAGCTCCGACGATTTTGTTGTGGCGCGCGTTCCGGAAAATGCGGCATCGGGGCCTATTGTGGTTGGAACCAACGGCCACGTCAGCAACGCGCAGACGATCAAGGTGGCCGTGCCTGTTGCCGATAATCTTCATCCGGTCACGAATCCCGCGCTCGACCACGAAGGGAATCTTTTCGTTACTTTTTCGGGGTCGCGCGGGCAAAAGGTACCGGTGGCGATTTTCAAGATCGACCGTGACCACAAAGTTTCTGCCTTCCTGAATGAGATGATGAACGCGACGGCGATCGCGTTTGACCGGCAAGGAAAAATGTATGTTTCATCGCGCCACGATGAGGCGGTGTACGTGGTTTCGCCAAGCGGCGATGTGTCGTCCTACGCGGAGGGCATGGGAGTAGCGACGGGGATCGCGTTTGATCGCGAGGAGAATCTTTTCGTCGGCGACCGCAGTGGAACTATCTTCAAAATCGCACGCGACCGCCAGATTTTCGTATTCGCCACGCTTGAGCCCAGCGTTTCGGCCTATCATCTTGCGGTTGGGCCAGATGGAGATCTGTTTGTCACCGGGCCGACAACATCGAGCTTCGATTCGGTTTATAAGATCGATCCGCACGGCAGCGTATCGGTTTTTTATAGAGGGCTGGGACGGCCGCAAGGCATGGCCTTTGATATCGACGGCAATCTATATGTCGCGGCGTCGCTCAGCGGCAAACGGGGGATTGTAAAGATCACGCCGCAGGGCAAGGCCAGCGTGGAAGTGGCTGGGAATGGCCTGGTAGGCCTGGCGTTCGCTCCGGATAACTCCGCTATTCTGGCTACGAATAGCGGAGTGCATCACATTGCGTGGGGAATCGAGGGGCTGGCATTGCCGCCGAAGTGAAACGGGCGCAAGAACCGGGTCGTCCCTCCGGGATTCAAGCTGCTATCCACTTTACCCCGCGCTGAAGCGGCTACAGTTGGCTTTCGCCTCCGAAGCTGGCTGCTCTTGCGCTACCCTTTCGATCCAATACACACACAAGCGTTGCGAACATTCCAGCGGCTAGGATGGAAGTCGCCGCCCGAAGCTATGGCCAGCTGCGAGGCAGATACGAACCACGCTGAGCAGTTCTTCGTTGTCGGCAGGCTTTTGAAAAAAGGCGACCGCTCCGGACTTCAGGCTCCGGCTCTCATTCGCCTGCGGGTCCCGCGCCGTCAGTACAATTACCGGGATGAGCGAGAGGGTGGGGAATTGCTGCAAGTTATTGAGCACGGCAAAGCCGTCTCCGGCGGGGAGGCCCAGATCCAGAAGGATGAGATCGGGGCGTTCTTTCTGCGCCAGGGCAAGAGCGGAATACCCATCGCTGGCGCTCACGATTTCATAGTTGTTGGCGCGCAGCCGCAAATTAAGAGCCTGGCGGATTGCGGGATCGTCGTCGACAATCATGATCTTCGACCGGTGCACGGGTTTAAGCGAAAGTTGCCGCTCAGTTTCCATTGAAAGTTCCATTCTGTTTTTCCTCTCTTACACGTTCGCCGGCCGGGACGCTGAATCCCGACAGGATGGTTTCTTGTACACGTCTGGCGACTGTTTGCACTTGCTGTTCGAGGACTTGCGTAGGGCATGCGGCCACGTCCTGCAGAGGCAGAGTTGAAAACGATACGGTGGCCGCGGTTTTGAGTTGGGGGACGGTTTTCAGTTGTTCTTCAATTCGCCGCTGCATGATTCCGGCATGTTCGATGTCGGTAGAAGCCACGATGAACACGGTTTCTCCAAATCCCTCATTGGTCATCGGCGGAAGGACGAGGTCCTTATCCACATAGATGCAGCGCCGAATTACGTCCAGAGCTTCATGGGAAGTCTCCTTCCAATTGCCAAGTGGAGGGGCTGTTACGGGCTTGATATCCACGCGCATCAGAACGAACGCAGACCGCAATTGGCCATCTTCGGTGACCACCGGCAGGAGCAAGCGCGAGAGCGAATAGACAGGCAGATGGAAGGAGAAGGTGCTGCCACGGCCGGGTTCGCTGGCGGCCCACATGCGGCCGCCATGAAGCTTGACGATCTCCTTTGCGATGTAGAGACCCAGTCCCAGGCCATTGCGGCTGCCGTCGGGCGAGCTTTTATCCTGAAACAGGCGCTCGAAGATTCGCGGCAACGCTTCGGGGCTGATGCCGCGCCCGGTGTCACTCACCGAGATGTAGACGGCGCTGGGATCGGTTTCGACCATAGAGGCTTTAACCGAGATGGAGCCATTCTCGGGGGTGAACTTAATCGCGTTATCGAGGAGGTTGATCAGGACCTCCAGGATTCGGGCAGGATCGGCATAGACCAAGGGGATGGAGGGATCGAGCGTCGCATCGATCGCCAAGTGCTTGCGCTCGGCCGCCACGCGGGTCATGGAGAGAGCCTGTCCAACGAGTCCGACGAGCGCGATGCAGCGCGGCTCGATCCGCATCTTTCCGTTTTCGGCGCGTGTCGCCTCCAGCAGATCGCGGATCATAGCGTGAAGCTGGGTGACGCTCTTCAACACGATTCCGAGATGACCGGATTGTTCCGCAGTGATCGGACCGGCAAGACCATCCACCAAGAGGCTGACATACTGGTGAATGCAGGTCAGCGGAGTACGTAGCTCGTGCGAGACGTGGGAAAGGAATTGATTTTTAAATTCAAGCTGCTGCCTGCGGGTCATGTCGAGCGAGCGCAACAGCGACTGGCGTTCGATGGCGTAATGGACAGCCCGCTCCAGATGCTTGCTGGTAAGGTCGCCCTTGATTAAATAATCCTGCACGCCGAGATGCACGGCCCTCATGGCCAGAGCTTCATCTTCCTGTCCAGACAGAATCACGACGGGAACGTCTCCGGCCTTTTCGAGCACGCGGCGGTAAGTTTCCGCACCGCGGCTGTCGGGCAAGTTGAGATCGAGCAGGACCAGGGATGGCGGCGTGGCTGCGAGCGATTTGAGCGCATCTGCGAGGCGGGAAACGCAGTCGACCCGCACGGGCGGGTCGCTTTCGACCAGACGCAGCCGCACGATATCGGCATCTCCCGGATTGTCTTCAATCAGCAGAACGTTCGGATGTGACTCCATCATTCCTCTCGATCTCCGTTCTCGATCTCAAGCAGCAGACGCGCGCAGCGTTGCCTGGGCGTACTGGTCAAGCGAAGTCATGGCAGTACTCGCACTGCTAAGTTCATCGGAGCGGCAGTGTAAGGCTTGAAACACAAAAGACGAGAGGAGAGCGCGGACGTACAAGCGGAGGATGTACTGCCAGCCACGTCCGAAAGGACGTACGTCGGCATGGAAGCTGGTTTTTACTTTTTGTAGATGGTGGGCAGAGGACCTTTTTCGAGCATCTCGCGGTCCCAGATCATGCCTTCGCGGGAATAGCTGGCGAGTTCGAAATCCTGGGTTAGTTCGAGGGCATCGGTGGGGCAGGCATCTTCGCACAGTCCGCAGAACATGCAGCGGCTCAGATCGTAGGTAAAGTTAGTGAGTTCCTTGCGGCGAGTTTTTTCATTGCGCTCGCTGGTGACCACGATCAGATGCTCGGGGCAGGCGAGGGCGCACAGATCGCACGAGATGCATAGGCTTTCATCGGTATCGGGATTGACGTTGAGGCGGGGCGCGCCGCGATATCGTTCGGCGACCATGGGGCGCTCGAAGGGATACTGCTCGGTGTAAATCTCCCTGGGATGCTGATAGCGGAAGGTGACCCCAAGTCCCTGGATGAGGTCGACCAGGAACACTTTGCGGAGAATCTCGGTCATTCCCATAACCCGCATAGGATACCATTCTCGGCGCGGGCGCAAGTGTGAGGAGAATCACAGGGAAACCGCGGAACGGAGCGCCCCGCGGTCTCGCCGGAATTTATTGAACTGACTGTGTAAGAACAGTGGTGCGAAATGGCTGATAGTAAGGATCGCCGGGATAACTGACGACCACGTTATGCGAGCCTGATTTGAGACCTGAGATTGTGCACTGCGCCACTCCGTTGCTGAGCGTACCCGTTCCTGCCACCAAGCCATTTACCAGAAACTGCAGGACTTCGCCATCAGGCGGAGGCCCGGCAATCGATGAGACGGTGACGGTGATGGTAACGGCCTGCCCGGCAACTGAAGGATTCGCCGAGGAGGTAGCGGCCGGCACCATGCGCGGCATTAGAACAATCAACTCCTTCGTTGTTGTCAATGCGATGTCGCCGTAGTCGTTCACCTGCATGGAATAGGGTTGCGTTCCGGCCCACAGCTTGGTCAGGGTCACAAGATTTTGCATGCCAGCCGTGGGCGTCCACAAGAATCCGTTCAGGACATTCTTCTTGTTGCTGGTCAAGGAGGTGCCAACGATCCATCCGTTGTTATTGATGGCGAGCGCGGAACTCATGTCGCCGCCCAAGGTGCCGAGATCGACCATGCCGCCGTTGGGCGTGTACGAGAAGGCATGCTTGTATCCGGTGGATGTGAGCATTCGGCCGACGATTGTGCCCGAGTCATTGATTGCGAGCGCCAACGTTCCCGGATTGCCGAAACTCGCGAAGCCATTGGCCTGCGTCCAATTGAAACCGACGACGTTCGCGGCTCCATCGGGATAGTAGTAGCCGACGACCTCGCCCGCGTCATTGATGCCCATGGCGGTGGCGCCGCCGGCATTGGTAAGACTCGGCGTCAGATCCTGAATGCCGCTATTCTCACTCCAAAAAAACGCATGCTGCAGATTTGCCGAGGTATAAGACATGCCCACGACTTCGCGGGTCGCATTCACGGCAGTGGCGGCGCTGAGTGAACCGCCGAGCGTGCCCAGCCAGTCAATCTCGCCATCGGATCTCCAGAGAAAGGCCTGCTGGTTGCCGGAGTTGCCGGGTTGGCCGGTTCCGGCAACGTCATTTTCCAGATTGATGGCGGCACCGGTGTCATGGGCTCCGCTCATGCCTAGAATGGTCTGCCCGCCTACGCGATTCCAAAGTGAGACATTCACTGAGGTTGGCGTCTGCATGTTGACCAGCGCGTTGCCCGCATTATTAATTGCGGTGGTGGTGTTACCTTGAGAGTTGGCAACTCTCACAATGTCGAACGCTTGCTGTCCCACTGCGGCCGTTGAAACACACCCCGCAATCGCTACCCCAGCCAGAATCTTTGCAATCTTTTTCACTGCACAACCCTCCCAGCCGAGCGCTGCTCCCCACGTTTGGCGACGCGCGCCCCGCCTGTACTGGCGAAGGGTGCAAGTGCCTAGCCATCGAGTATTGCTTCAGTAACTGGAGATATGAGCTAGATAAGACGTGTGTTATGCAGCATTTGATGGAGTCGCCAAAACCCTTGCTGGACGGGCTGTTTCACTCTTACGGAGTAAGTATGTGAAGAGAAGTTCCCTTGGGTAGGCACTGCGAAAGACTCAATCTTCCGGCACCCCACTTTTGGGCTATGGTTAAGTTGGCAGTAACCAACAACCAGTAACCAGTTGCCAGTTGAGAAACGTCTTTTCCGGCGCAGGCGATCGCAAACCTAGTAGATCGGGAATTACAAATGTCGCGTACACTTTTCTTCACAAGTGCGAATCTTCAATTTTGTGAGGCTGCAAGGCGACAAGGACTTCGAGACTCTGCGAAGTCCGAAGGGACGCGCTTGTAATGGACGGACTTTGATAAACGAACTTGAATGGACGCGCTTTGATGGACGAATCTTCGATCAAGGAACGTGCGATGGACGAACTCTGGATGGAAGAAGCGCTACGCGCCGCTCAGCGGGCGCTCGAAGCGGGAGAGGTGCCGGTGGGCGCGGTCGTTGTGTTCGAAGGCAAAATCGTGGGACAGGGATATAACCGCAACCTGAGTGAGAACGATCCCAGCGCGCATGCGGAAATTGTTGCGCTGCGCGAGGCAGGAAAAAACCTTGGCAATCATCGTCTGGGCGAGTGCGAACTGTTTGCTACAATTGAGCCGTGCGCCATGTGCGCGGGCGCTCTGATCCATGCGCGCATTCGCAGATTGGTGTACGGCGCGGACGATCCAAAGGCTGGTGCAGTGAACTCAGCGCTGCAAGTGGTCAATCATCCTGCGCTGAATCACAGGATGGAAGTGCGCGGCGGAGTGCTGGCGGGACGATCGGCGGAAATTTTGCAGGAGTTTTTTAGACGGCGCCGGCAGAGTTGCTCGTGAGTCGGCTGTGGTGAGTAATCTGCCATTGATGAGCGGACATTGGGCGTCTGGGTTTTCGTTTTGCGATCTGCGGCGTGTGACTAGCTGCGAGATGGATTCACCGGCAGCTTAATAGTGGCAACCGGGCAGCTGTTTGTTGCGGAGAGGTGCGTGAGCGGTTGAAACGATCCGCCTCGAAAGCGGACATACCTTAACGGGTATCGTGGGTTCAAATCCCACCCTCTCCGCCATATTTTCTGTAACTTAGCTTCCGGCGTGATCCGATTGTGATCCGTTCAAAGCTAAGTTGCTTATTTTTGAAGCAGCTAGAGCCATCTCATCCGTCACTACATCTCCATAGGTGTTCATCGTCGTAGTGATTGAAGCATGGCGCATCAGCTTTTGCTGCACCGCTATCGGGGTGCCCACAGCATCAAGCCACGATCTGTGAGTGTGCCGCATCGTGTGTGTGCTCACGTGTGCGATACCTGCCTCTGACGCTGCATTTCCGAACAATCGCAGCACCATCGGATATGACCACGGCAGTCGCCCCAGCTTTGTCGGGGACGCAAAAATCCAATCCGCTGGCGCTGCAAACAGCGTCACTTGCTTCCACGTTTTGAGCACTTCGAGTAAGCTGGCGTCGATGGTCATCTGTCGCTGAGACGTTTCAGTTTTCACATCGTCAACGTGCTGTCGAACAATGCCGCGTTCCACGGTAAGCTTGCCGCCTAGCCAGTCCACATCGCCCCACTTGAGGGCTAGAGCTTCGCTGATCCGCAAACCGAAGCAGACACAGAGAAGTGCGAGGGTGTGGAATGGTTCCTCAATATGGACGATGAATTTTTGGAACTCGTCCACGGTGAGACTGCGCGGTTTGCTGTTCCGTTTCGTTGCACCTTTGACCGTGACCAACTCCATTGGGTTTCGCTGCATAGGCACGTCGCCGCGCCATGCTGCATAGTCCCAGATGATGCGGAGCAATCCCCGCACCGCTGCTTTGCTCTTAGGTGACAACTTCAGCGATTGTAGCCACAACTCAACTGGGCGAGGCTGTACGGCTGTAATTTCACACTCGCCCCACTTCGGGACAATGTGATTCTTGAGCCATGCGTTGTAGCCGCGCCGCGTGCTGAATCGTGCTGGCATTCGCTCTGCCTTGTATTGCTCGACTAGCGTTCTGACTATGGGGGAGTTGCTGGTAATGGTCTGTGTCGGTGTCTGTTTGACTGCATGCCACGCTGCTGCCTTCGTCGGGAATTCTTGCTTGGTGCCGATGGTCTGCGATCTCCGCTTTCCATCAATCCATTGCAGGAATCTCCACGTGCCGCGTGCTTTGTCGAATACGAGTGATCCTGTTTTATGCCGTTCTCTCATTCAATCCTCCAATTGTTGAGAGCGCGGCTGGCGGGGACATCATAGCATCCAGATCATTTTGCAAAAATCGCCATGTGATCCGGTCCGTCCCAGAAAGAACGTAGCCTTTTACTTTTCGTTGCCTTGCCCACGCGAGCAGCGTTCGCTGTTCGACGTTTAGGTAGTTGGCTGCCTCACGGCTCGTCAACCACGGTGATTCGATTGAGTTTTGCATTAAGATCAACCCGCCAACGGAATGTTGACGGGGCTAGAGGTTGAGTGTGCGGTGTACAGTGTACACCTCGTAATCCGGGCACCATTGTTATCGCCATCAGTGCAGAGGACATCAGGAATGCCAATGCACAGGCCAGTGCACGGAGTAGCAGTCTTAAATAGATAAGCGGGCAATGCAGGGGTTTAGCATTCATGATAATGAACGTCTACGCCCTTCCCCGCGTCCTTTGAAACAATCGTCCAATCCACGCCAATTGCGTTATCTGTGGGCTGGGCCTGCGGTTTTGTCCGTCCAGCACATTGATAACTGTGAACGTCTACAGGTACGCCAGTGTGCCGCTCATAGCCGAGCATTGGCTGTGACTGTAGGTGTGGAAGTTCCAAGAGATGCGATGCGAATGACGCCCTAGCGTCCTGCTCCCGTAATACCGCGTTCTCTGCGTGGGAACCCCAGTACAGGTGGCGCGGATTGCAGCAAGCCCGGTAGGGACACCTGTCTGTGAAGTGGCAGGCGTCCGCTTGGATGGTGAGACTCTCGCGGGTGCTGTAGCAGAGCATGAAACGGCTAACGGCTCGCATTTTGCCTCCTATATACATCATTCCGTAACCTGAGTTGTTGACCGTACCACGATAGAGCCAACAGTCACCCGCCAACACGCACTTAGTGATGATTGCTTGTCGGATGCGATCCTTTTCTTCCGCAGTTAAGGGCTTGAATCGGCCAAGCAAGCTCATTGAACGGCCTCAGACGTGGGTGTTGCCGTGGGTCTATGGGCGACGCGGATACGCCGCACACCGTGCGTTGCAACGAACTCATCAATATCGCTGCGTTTGTATCGCGGGGATAGAGGACCGAGCCACACTGCCCGCAGTGTGCCTGCTTGCTCCCATCGTCTGACTGTCGCGGTTGAAACGTGAAAAAATTCTGCGACTTGTCTGCGGCTCAGGAATTCGTTCGTTGTTGGGTTTGCGTTCGTAGTCATTTCTTTTTGCTCCTATCTGCTCCAACCGCGTGAAACGTCTCGCAGGATCATGCTCAGAAATTCTGCGCGGGTTTGGTTCGGGTGTCGCATTCGCGTCGGTGTCGGAACCCCTTTGAAATCTCGCAGCAATGGGTGGTTTGGTGCGTTCGCGCAGTCAATCACTTCGCCCTTCGCATCGAACTGCGGAGCCCCGCCAACGAGCGCCGGATTCATGTGCTCTGTGGTGCTCGGGCGTGGTCGGATCACAGGTTCCTGTGGGCCTAGAGCGCCGGTTGTTCCTGCGTTGAAATGTGCGTTGTGACCGTCATAGAAATTCCCGCAGGAATCGGGCATTTCGCCCCGCAGGAATTTCTCCGCAAACTCTAAATCGGCAAGCTGGCGTTGCTCGAAATTCGAGACAGGCACAGGTTCGGGTACGGCAATGGGTTCGGGTTCAACTTCGACTGCTGGCGCAGTCACGGATTCTGGCTCCGGTTGCCGAAACAATCCGAAGCCCGTGTAAAAGATTCCTATTGACAATGTACGAATAGATAACTATTCATACGTGCATGGAATCCTTAACCTACGACGAACTGGTATCGGTACTGCGGGAAGCCAAGGCAGCGAGCACCCGCAATTGGTGCATGTGTCTGCTGGCTTTCACGCACGGAATGCGAGCAAGCGAAGTGTGCGGCCTGCGGATGAAGGACTTGACCGACGGGCATTTGCGGATCAAACGATTGAAGGGCAGCAACGTTACTGTGCATCAGCTAATCCCACACAAGGGGCAACCGCTGCTAGACGAGATAAAGGCGATGCGGCAGTGGCTAGCGGAACGCCCGACTGACGCAGGCGATGCACTGTTCCCATCCAACAAGGGCGGTTGCATGTCGGCAACGCAGTTCTATCGCATCTATCGCGCTATCGCTGAGGAATGCGGCCTGCCTGCGAGCAAGTGTCATCCGCACGTTCTCAAGCACACTTGCTGCACTCAGTTAGTGCGCAGTGATATGAACGTGGCAAAGGTTCAGGCGTTCGTGGGACACGCAGCCATAGCCAGCACCATGAGATACGTGACCGTGAGCGATGCAGAGGCGTGTGCAGAGGCAACGCAGCGGTTGATGCAGATGCGGGGATAAGTCACACTTATAGTAAGTGTACTTACGACTATAAGTTGTTGGTTGACATGTGGCTCCACGAGGCGTATATCACCTGAATTGTGCCTTCAAACATTCTGCACTTACCTTCTGAAACCACGTGCCCTACTTGTGGGCGTCCCTGTACTGATGACGAACTGTCCGAATGCTTTGGCTGTGGACAGCGATTCTGCCGGTTTGATAGCGGGGAGTGTGCCTGTGACCGGGAGGAAATGCTCAATACCTACGTGATACCAATCTTACGAGTCGTCAAACAACTGCGAGAGTGCTTTACGTACTGGTCCTAACTGTACACTGTACACCTCGTAATCCCGCAACCAATGAGAATCGCACAGTGGGCAGGGAGCACAGGGGAGTCCATCGCGTTTCCCTTGCTCACTGCTCTGGTAGTGCCTGTGGACACGGTTTTGGTGAGCGATTGCCGTACGCGATGCCTAACCCCACGCCTAACAAGTGGGAAATGCCTTCGGGACAACCATTGCAAGCTGTAACAAGGATGCACACCTGTCACACCTGTCCTGAATCAGAGTGGGCTATGTCCTGCGGTGTCCCGGTGGGTTGGCCTGCGGGAACGGGTTCTCGTGGTCAACGAGTGAAATCGGACTTATCGAGCACCCGTACTGCGTGGGCGGAACTTAAGGCAGCCCTTACAGACTCTGCACCTTGTTGCACTCTTGTGCGCACCAGCTTCGACATCCCCTGCCCCCGGTATTGCCTCGACCCATTCCATTTGGGATTCTCGGGCATCTCCGTGCTCTTCTCTTGTGTGCCCGCACTCGCAAGTATCTTGTCGTTCGGTCATGGCTTCTCCGGGCTGCTTGCGGCCTTACGCATTCCGCTAGCGAGGTTATCTAGCTCTGATTGCTTAGCGCCTTTAGCCTTGAGCGTCACATAGTTTAAGGCTCCCACCATCGTCACCAGCGCATTCTCAGGTGTATCTTGGTAAAAGTGATCTATTCCGTGGACGATTTCAGCAGGCGTCAGTTGGTCGGTAGGCTGTAGGTGCAATACATATTTTGCTAAAAGTTTCTTATCTGGGTCGGATTCGAGGACAAATGCTGCCGCAGCCTTGATGCCATCTGAATATCCGAACAGCCATACGAGCTTTTCATCCTGACTTCGCCTGAGCCAAAATCGACCATTCGGCAGGCCAGCCGTGAGGTCAGAGGACGTTGGAGACTGCTGAGGTACTGGAGCTGCGGCGGATGTAATCACCAAAAGAACAGGAATGATGTACTTAAACATTCTCATAAGCACGGCTTCCCTTTCGTCAATAACACGCTAACAATCCGATATATCTGCACACTGTACACTAACTCGCAGGCTAAGACTGTTTCTTAGGTCGATATGGTGCGCTCCGGCTTCCGGGATCAAACTCACCGCGTAACCACCTCACAAAACGGTCGGCCTGATCCATGTAGGTGGCTTGAGAGTTAGAGGTCAGGTCAGTGGCTTCCAGCGCCGTGTAGTAGCGCCTCAGCGCGGTTTCGACCTCAAACAGAGCCGAACTTGATATTCGCGCGGTGTGCTTGTTCGGATAATCGTGCTCCAAAATGTGAGCGTTGACCTCATTCTGTAAGAGTTCGCTTTTCTCCTGTGCGCTAGGCTCGCGGGCTGGGGATCGCTTCTCAAGCTTCTCCCTGAGAGAATGAAACGTCACGATTGCATAGCGTTCAGATTTGGTTCGGATGACCTCTTGCCCAGCGACTTTTACGACAAAGAGTCCATCGTTCTCGAATAAATGCAGATCGCCCGGAACAAACGATAGGTTCATGCGGTCAGATTGTAACAGCGCACAGGGCGATATGAGCCGTCGCGGATGCATGGGTGATGGAAAACCTCAACCGCCTGTAGACTGTCGCAGGGCGGGACGCTGGGCGCGATATAATCCCCAAATGGTTGATCGGCCAGAAGTGCAATCCCTTCGAGACGCTGTGGTTCTACAAGACATCCGACAGCTAGGCAGTCAAATCAAATTGCTCTGCGAACAAATCCGACATCTGGACGTGCAAATCGAGATTTTGCAAGAAACTGTTGATGAGCTATCCGCACAATTCCAGCTACACAAACGGCTGGCCGAAGTTGAGCAGTCCTTACCCAACGGAAAACGAGCGAGACGGTGATACCAGTGATACCGTTCTTGATTGAACTAAGGCGAATTAGAGAAACTGTGGAAATCCATCCGTGGATGACCAGTGACGATAACTTGCACCGCAAAGTACCGATTTAAGCCCTCGCAGGTGCGCGGGTGATGGAAAACCTCAACGCGGCTGTAGACTGACGCTGCTAGCGGCGCAAGAGCAGGGCCGCCGACAAAAATTACGAACCAGTCTAGTTAGCTAATGTGGCGTCTCAATGCTGTCATGATGGATCAAGGGAGGCCCAAATGGTGAAACGGTCAATTGTGTTGTTCTTCGCGGCCCTGCTTCTGTGGGGGCTAGCTTTTGCAGAAGACTTTCCGCTCATTGCACATGTGAAACGAATTGAGCTGGACAAGAAATTGATACTAGCGCAGGGAACTGGCGGGACAAAGAACATACACTTAGTGATTGCTGAAATCGAGGGTCGCACTTACGGGCTAGAAGTCCGTCGGGGTTCCTTTCATCAGTTGGATTGGCTCCACGTACAGGACTACCCGTGCAGAAAGAGTAAGCATGGATTTGAGTTGCAATATCAGGATGGGGAGAAAACTCGCATGCGTGAGTTCGTGATTGTGAGCGAGGAATGAAGTTTATGTTGAAGGCATACGTTAGTCGCGGGAAAATTCGTGAAAAGCCAGAAGAACACCGAATCGACTACTGGTTTTGCTCTCGTGCCCAGGACCGCGGCTTACTGGTGTACACGACAGGAAGCTGAGAGCGATTGCGCTCTTTTTAGTCGGCATCAGATTGTTATTGCATCATCCATGGGGGCAGTATATCTGCCGGGATTTTGTCGCTGAAGAGAGAGCGCCGGGCGAGTTCGTGGTTTTCTGTCTAGCGCCATTTATTCCTACGGAGAAGGCCAGCAGAGAATCTGGCGAGCAGTGACATTTCGTTTTGTTTGTGATCCATTCGTGATCCGTTAACGCGCACTACCATGTACTAATGCCAACTTTCATTGCCAGCCGTGCTCTGCATGTTGTTGCGTTTACGTTTAGCGGCGGATTCAAATCCCACCCTCTCCGCCATATTTTTTTACCCTGCAGGTTTATCGCAGCGGCGAGCCGCTCGCTACCGAAGGCACCCTTCAGCTCCACCAAAATCAAATCATTCGCCGTGGTGGAGTTTCATAGCTCTTATGGACAGCCCGCGCACACTGGGATTCTCGCGGTGTAGTAGCCAAGTGATACCTGGCCTGTCTGCTCGGGTGATACTGCGTTCACCAGGTCCGTCTCCACAAAGAAACCGTGGTTGGGATCGATGAAGTAGTAATCGACCGCGATTGGAGGATTGAAGGCTTGACTGTTCACTTGAAGGTTTTCGGTTCCGACAAGCGTGCCAGAGAAAGGACCCGTGGCCACAGGAGTGACGAAAGTGCCGGTGAAAGGCTGGTCGGGATTGGAGCCGAAATCCACATTGATATCCGCGGTGCCGGAGAGAGAAGGCGGCGCAGTCGTTGAGTTTGCAGTTACCGGGGCGGTGCCGTCATTTTCTCCGCTGCCACTCTGCTCCTGCGTGAAGCTGAGGCCGTAATCGCCATTGAAGGAGGGGGAGCCCGATTGTGCGTACGCGACCCCGGTGCCGACCGATGGATAGTGCGTATCTCCAGTTTGAAGAATTAAAGCCGCCGGTTGGCCCTCGGCGGTAAGTCCGGTGAGATAAAAGAAGAACGCCGGATCGTAATTGTCTTTTGGTTCGGGATTGAAAGTGATGGCGGTTGATGTAGCGCGTCCGGTGCCCGTCGAATCGACGGAATACGTTCCGGTGAATGGGGCACTGATCTGCGCGCCGGTTTGAGGACTGGAAACGCTTCCCTGCACGGTATTGACCGCCAGGAAAGTATCCGTGAATCCGTTGGCGAGATTGCCGCTGCCATCGGCGGTAAACAAGCCTGCCGCGGTTAGGGTGTTTGGCGCAAGATTGCTGTTGCTGAGGTCGGTCCCAAGGATGCCGAACACGTAAGTGCCAGAGAGCGAGCTATTACTTGTAAATGTACCGGTCTTACTTTCCTGCCCGACAGCAATACCGCCGGTGGTACCAAAGCCGCTGCCGGAGGTGTTATCGGTCTCGACAAGCTTTATGTGCGTGGCGTCGACTATATAACCGGTAAATTGTACAGGGGTAGGCTTGTTGCCTGAGCCGAAGGGAGCCGATAGAGTTATCGTAACTGCGCCGAATTGATCGGGAGAGGTTAGTGCGCCAGAGATTCCGAGGGCCGTAGTATTTATTTTGTTACCGAGGATTTCATCGGTGACGCTGCCATTGCCTGAAATTGTGTTGGGGGAATCAATATTGAGGACGCCGCCGAAAGCCATGGGCAAGGCTTTTGCGACATTGGTACCGCTTACCTCGAAGGCATAGCCGCTGGTGGGTGCCGCGGTGCTGGTTTGCAAATCCATGGTGCCGGTCGCGGAGGCGAAGCCGTCCATTTCGGAGATGAGCGCCTGCGTACTCGAAAGAAAGACGAAAGCGAAAGTCTCGGTGCCAATTGTTGTATCGTTGAGAGTAATAGTTCCGCGACCATCGTTGCCGAGGAAATAGGTGCCTCCGGTAATTGTGTCTGACACTGAGCCATTCACAGCGCTGTTTTCCGATTGCTCACCAGCAGGTTGCCCGGAAGCAATGGGCACGACTCCGCCCATACCATCGAGATGAATGACGGCGGCAAACTGATACGGACTAAGACTGGCATCCGCTCCTTGCGCATAGAGGACATAGTTGCCCGCAGCGACACTGCTATTAAAAGTTGTGATCAGAATCGGAGAAGCGTTATTTGCTGTCTGTTGCGCCTCCGAGAAGGCTACAACCTCTGCGACCAAAGTGTTACTGGAAATGCTCGACGGAGCCGTATAAGTGATGGACTGGCCGCTTGCGCTGGAGGGACTGCTGAGCGTGCCGCACGCGCTGCCGCCGGATTGGCAGCTTAAATACCAGCCGACTCCTTCACTTACCTGCGTGGAGGTGCCCTGCACGGTGGCGGTAAGAGTCGCTGTGCCATTGACTGGAAGCGATCCGTTGGTCAAGCCCGTGGCCTGAACCGTGACTGTCACATTGGACGAAGGAGGTCCGGGTGGGTTCTGCACATTGAACGTGCTTCCGCCGCATCCGGCAAGCGCCGCGATCAGAGTCACCAGCAGAAGAAGTTGAAACCATCGTTTCGTAGCCACAGCCACCCTCCAGAAATTAAATTGCGGGATCGCGCCGCCTAGATTTATCTTGAGTACCCACACTTACTTACGCTGGCGCGAGTTACTGCCCGATGCCTCGCAAATAGACAAATTGCTGAAAACTGCCATTAGTTTGCGGCTGATAGTTAATGGTGAGCTGCCCCTTATTGAGACCCACGCTTTGGGGAGTGAAAACTACGCTCACGGTACAACTGGGTGCACCCGGCGCCAGAACTGCGGGGCAAGAGTTGCCCCCTGCCGGAATCGAGTAGTTACCGCTGACTACGATACTGCCGACAAAATCAATTGGCTGCGGAGTAGCCAGAGTACCGTCATTGGTCAGAGTAATGGTCAGAGGAGCACTGGTCGTACCTTTTTTCTGCGGCGCGAAATCCAGGCTCGCGCTTGGAGACATTCGCAAGGTACTCGGCCCGTTGGCTTTCAATTCCACCGGAAAGCGCCCGCTGTCGATTTCGCAAGGATTGGAATCGGATGGAGTAGTACCGGCGGGCCAGCACTGCAATGTATTCAACTCCAGAAAGAAATCCAAGCCGCCACTGGGGATAACTGTATCCGGCTGCGGGGCGTAAGTGACCTGGACACTACATCCTTCCTGCGGCGCGAGCGTTGCACCCGAGCAGGTATCCGATGAAATCTGGAAGTTAGGCAGCTTGCTGCCTGAATCGCTATCGCAGTTATAAGTGATGGTCGGAGGACTGGTATAACCGACGGCCACTGAAATACTAGTGTTGGCTGCAGTGCAGCCACCTCCGTTGCATACGACCTGGAGACCGGAAACGGGCTGCTGGCCTCCCGTTGGGCTCTGCCTGGGCGCCGGAAGCGTGAGGAATGCTCCAACGGTTGGCGGGTTCGTGCAAGCCTGGTGTCCCAGTATCTGAACTGGATAGGTGCTGGTATTAGTAAATGACAGCAGTTGGGGAAGACTGGCTTCTGGCGGAGCGAACTGTTCCTCTGCGCTGAAGTCGAGCTCCGGCGTCAACGGTTGGATGGCACTTACTCCTGTGCCCTTGACCGACACAGCAAACGACTTATCGTTATCCGCAGTGGTTGGGCTGTTAACCGTAACAATGGCGGACTGGGGAAAGGGACAAGAGACCGGAGGGGCGCCTTGAATGGTCGAAGGGTTTCCGAAGGGCAGCCAAGGGCACGCTTCCTGCGGGGAAAAACTGACCTCAATAGAACATGACTGCCCGGCATTCAGGTTGAACGGCTGGCCTTGTGAGGAAGCACCGTTAGTGCCGCAAGTGTCCGTCTCGGTGAAGCTGGGTAGATTATTGAAGTCGGTGTAGCCGCCGAAAGGACTTCCGGAAGAATCATAAATAAAATTAATCGTAAGGCCAGTCAGGGACGAGCCGGAATTGTTCGTCAGCGTGATCTCCTGCCGTTGCCTTTGATCTGCGCCCAATGTTTGAGACTGAAAGGCCAGGGTGGAAGGGGTGAGCGTGATCGGCTCCTGGCAAGCTGTGGTTGTGCCATTCACAGCCAAACAAATAAAGCCTATATCTTCCGCGCCCGCATCATTCACACCCGAGGGACAAGACTTCGTGTTGACCACGTAAGCCAAGCCGTTCGTCGACTGCAGTACGTAACCGTTCGCGGTGGAGTTAAAGGTCACGGGATAAATATTGTCGCCATTGAAATTAATCTGGCTGGGCGAGACGCCAATCTGTCCGTCGGTCGATCCGTCGGTTCCGATCAGTTGCAGCACCACCGTGTTACCACTGATTCCGCCATTCACAGATACGGAACCGCCGGGAAAGCATGGATAGTCGCTTGCACCGGTTGTGGGATCGATAAAACTCAACGTGCCAGTAACGCTCGCATTGCTAGCCCCGATATTCGGTCCCTGGGTTAAAGTGCCCGTGACCGGAAAATCCTGATTCACGAGGCCGGAGTTGTTTGCGGTGCCGCCGCCGCTGTGGAAGCTTCCAGTGATCGATCCGGTAAGTGGTGGCACGGAGACCGCACTCCATGAAGAACCTGTCTCTGCATATCCGCAAGCTGAACCATTGACCGCCGTGCCCGCAGTGGAGTTATAAGTGCCGCTCATCGACGATCCATCGGCACTTAGGGTTCCGGTAAGGGTATAAGTCTGCGAGCCCGCGACCTCAGTGATGGTTACGTTCTGGCCATTCGTTGTTATGGATGCGGAAGCGGCACCGCCGCTGCACGGTCCGTTGGTAGAGGTCGATGAAGTGACGGAGTAAACCGTCTGTCCAGTAATCGAGCCATTGCTTGAAAGAAAAAAACCCCCTAGTAATCCACCGTTGAAGGTCGGGTCGCCCGGGACTCCGTCGGTTTGCGGGGCCATGGTGAACTGCCAGTTGCCGGAAAGTGCGGAACTCTGCTGCGAGTCACTGGAAGAGCTGGCGCCGCCGCAGGACGAAAGCATCAATGTCGCGATCACCATGGCCGCAAAGAACAAGACCCACAAGTAGTTTGAGAAATGTTTGAGCGACTGGGGCGATTCCCCGCTCGCAGGGTGAAACGTTCCTTTATCGATGGCTGGTTTGTTAGTCAGGGACTTGTTAGTAAATCTCGCCATTGGGCTCCACATCCTGATGCTCCTAATCCCGATGCTCGATATCATCCTGCCCATTGCGCTTGGCCGGGCCACGCACGACCAGTGCGGGATGGACCACGAGGGCTGGAGCTGAGTTTGCCGATTTCGCAGCGCGCGAGGCCGGGCCTGCTGGTGCCTGGCAACTTGCGCCGTTCAAAGCCAGGCAAATATTTCCGAAATTACCCGCGGCATCCGCGTTTTCAGTACTGCCTGGACAAGCGTTTGTGGCTACTAAGTAAGACGGGCCAACTCCGTTAACCACGTATCCGCCCTGAGCGGACTGCACTGTCAGAGGATTCAATCCCGTCGTCCCATCCGAACCAACTGGTTCGCCAATCAGGCCTATGACCGAATCGTCGTTTCCGAGAATCTGCAACGTAAGAGAGTTACCGCTGATTTGGCCGTAGACGGGCGCGGAATCAAGGCATGGATAGGAGATGAAATTCACGGTTCCGGTAACTGTCGCGCTGCTTGCTCCGGTGTTTTGTGCCTGAGTGAGCGAACCCCAGACTTGAAAATCTTCATTTTGCAGAACTGTTGTGCCACCCATGCTGAGTGCGTTCCCCTGGAAGGGCCCGGTGATTGAAGGTACTAAAGAAGCGCTCCATTGCAGTCCAGACATGTTCAACCCTGGCGGAGGTTCGGCGCTGCCGCATGGAGAACCATCGGATGCGGTACCCGCGCTTGAAGTGTAAGTGCCGGCCATGGCCGTACTATCCAGACTTAATGTGCCAGTAAGAGTAAAGGTCTGAGTGCCGGCTACGGCTGTAAGATTGACTGTCTGGCCGCTAATCGTACCAGTAACCGTGGCCGAGCCGGAGTTGCAGGGGATCAACAAACCGGGGTACGACACCGCGTATTCCGAGGCTCCCTTTGCCGAACTCGAATTCTGCAACAGAAAACCGCCTTGCAGGCCGCCCTGAAATAACACCTGATTGTTTTGATCGATCTGAGGCGACATAGAGAACTGCCAGTTACCGGCAAGAGATAGAGGCAGTGACAAATTGCTAGAAGAACTGCCGCCGCAGGACGAAAGCATCATTGCTCCCAGTAAGAGCAGCAATGGCAGACTTTGTCGTCTTGCCCTGCTTGCGAAAAAGTGCCGATAGTTCGTTCGGCGTGCTCTTCGATCCGTCGGAAAGGAATGCATAAGGTTCGTCCTAGAAGCCTATCTTGAGACCAAACTGTATGGTCCGGGGCCGATGGGCATCGAGCGGATGCAAAAAAGAAGCGCCGGTCACGCAATCCGCTGCCGAGCCCTTAAATCCGGCGGAGTAGGCCGGACCGGCATAGCAACTCACAATGTTATTTCCCGTGCTGCCCGGGTTATCTGGATCGTAGACTCTAAATTCAGTGTGATTGAAAACGTTGAAGGCCTCGGCACGGAACTCAGCCTGGGCGCGCTCGCGAATCTTGAAATGTTTGGCCAGCGTAAGGTCGAAATTCAGGCGGCTTGGATTGTTCAGAAAATTCCGACCAGCATTGCCGAAGGTGAGCCCCTCCGGAGCTACAAATTCTGAAGGGTTGCCGAGAAGCCGGCCGAAGCTCTTCGAATTATTGGACGGCTTTGGCTCTCCGGCCACAACATCGGGATAGGAGGCCGCAATACCAAGCCCAGACGAAACGCCGGCATTATCGGTGAGCGAAATACCTGTGTTGCCGGCGCTGTTGATCACGGTGTATGGCGTGCCCGATTGAAACAGAGTCACACCCGAAAGTTCCCAGCCCTCGAGAAGTGCATTCATGAAGGTTGAACAGCACTTGCCCTTGGGAGCAGTTGAGTCATCGGTCGTGTTTTCATTGGCCCAGTCCGTTAAGCGGCGCGGGAAGTTCTTTAACGGCAACTGGTACACATAACTGACATTGAGAAGATGGCGCTCGTCGAAGTTAGAACTTGCTGTGTTACTGCGAAGATCATAAGAATTGGGCAGGACGGGGTCGCTGCGATCGGAAGCGTCGTCGATGGAGTGACTGTAAGAGTACGAGACGCCGAGCGTCAGGGGGCCACTGCTATGACGCACCGTGCCCTGAAGCGCGTGATAAGTGGAAGTGGCTATGTTCTGCAAAGCGAGAACTCTGCCCAGACCTTTATACGGCCGGTCGGGCAAAGAATTCACGTTCTGGATGTTTGGATTAGTGCAGGCCGCCTGTAAGTGCTCGTAAGGAAGGTTGAGGATTGGATTAGTACTCGGAGTTACCGTGATCCCATTTTGAAGCTGAAATGCGGTTTGTCCATCGCCAGGGTAATTACCGGGACCCGGCTGGCCGTTTTCAGGAATTGTGCAATCGGCGATGGTGATCGGAAAGTCCGGCGCGAAGGGATTCGCCATGGAGGGTGGCAACGGAGCTAGCTGGTTAAGCTGACGCTCGACGGTCAAGTGCGTTCCCCTGCTTCCCACATAGGCCAGGTTGATAACCAAGGCTCGGGAGACTTCACGCTGGACTCCGAAGCTCCATTGCTGGGCGTAGGGCCAAATTGCCTTAGCTGGGATTGACGTAACGTCGATCGGGAAGACGTCACCCGCGACGGGTTGCACGACAGGCAGAGTTGAAGAAATAGCCGCCGGACTTACACACGCGGCATTGGCCGGATCGAATGCCGGCCCATATCCGACGTTGCCGATGCACGGGTAACTGACCGGCAATTGCTGTGTCATACTCAGCACAACCGGGGCGCTCGCTTCAAGAGAACCGGTGTTGGCTTCGTTACCGGTGCCGTGCTCGAAGAAGATGCCATAACCTCCGCGAACAGAGGTCTTGCCATCGCCCCATGGATCCCAAGCAAAACCGATACGCGGCGCGGGATTAAACAGATGCCCCTGCATGCAGCTACCCGGAGTGCCATCGAAGCCGCAGCGCACCAACCCTAAGTCGCTGACCACGCCGGGATCTAATTGGAAAGTGGTTGGATTGAACATTACCGGGACAGAACCGGCGGTCTTGTCCAGAAGTTCGCCGTAAACCGGGTCAACCGCAAATCGGGACGAATTAAAGTGCGAGGCTTCCCAGTTCCACGCGTTGCGATTCTTTTCGCTATAAGTGCCAAAGAGGCTAATGCGCAATCCTAAATTTAGAGTAAGACGCGGAGTTACTTTCCAATCGTCCTGAATATAGGGCTCGGCGATCTGGAAGCGCTGGTAGTAGCGCTGCTGACCGGAATCCTGGGTAAAGCTTTGGATGAAGCCTTGCGGATTATGTGGTGGATTGAGGGTCGACTCCACCAGGAAATCGGCGAATGCATTTCCAGTGCTGTGAGCGAGGTTGCTGAAGGTCAGCAGGCCCTGCGTGTCACCGGAAGCTGCGCCGATTGCGTTGTTCGTCTGGTTACGCTGCGAGTAAACATATTGCGCACCGAATTGCAGAGTGTGTTTGCCGATCGTCTTACCCAGATCGTCGCGCACGGAGTAAGTAGGACTGGTATGTCCCCACGGCATGAAGGAAGGATCGGCAGCAAACCCCCGGCCGCCGTAAGCGGCATTTGTGCCTTCGAAAGCGACTCCGGGCATTTTTCCGCCAAAGCCGTTATTAAAGATGTATCCAATGGCGCACTCTGGCAGGCCGGTCGCAGGATCGACGCTGAGGGAGGGATTGCATTCTCCCGGAGCCGACGGGTCGGACACCAAGGGTTGATCGATTGACTTATTTCGCTGAAACACGGCGCCGCCGGGCCCGTTCTGGTCGGTCAACGTAATATCGGAATTCACGTAGCTGAGAACCAGATCGTTCAACAGAGTGGTGCTGATTGGCTGAGTCAGCCGAGCTACAAGGCTTGTGCCGGGACCAATGAAGCGGTTCTGTATGGTTGGGAACGTCCCCAACTGCGGTTGGTTCATGCTGAGGTAGCTCCACTGCGGGGTCAGGACGGTCGTATTCCAGGCGTCGTGAATGTAACGGAAGGATAGCTTGGCTCCCTTGCTGTTCAATGTTTGGTCGATGCGGAATAACTCCTCGCGCCAGTAAGTGGACGGTGAAATCGCGGCGTTATAGCAGCGGTTAGGATCGCTCGGATCAGGGCTGGCGGAGTTGAAGTTAGCCAAACTGACGTTACAACCGAACGAGGCATTTGGAAGCGGGATAAGATTCGAATTCAGAATGGCCAATGCGGCCTTGTCCACGCCGAAGGTTGATTGCAGGCCCGGCGCTGCGGGAACTTCCAACTGGTTATTGGGAAAAGTGATGAGGCCGTTGCCCTCGAGGATGGCCGGGCAGTCCGGGTACTGCGAGCGGTTAAGAGGGCCGGTGCCGCCGCCGATTGGGCAGACATCGGTAAAGTCGAAGGCCTGGTAAACGACTCCGTTCGAACTGGTCTGTAGATTCTTTTGTATTCCGGACGGCGTCAATATCAGGCCGCGTTCTTCCAATCCTGGGACTGCCTGGTTATATTCAACCGGTGTTTTTTCCAGCCGTAACTCCTCGGAGAAAAAGAAGAACGTCTTGTCTTTCCTGGTGTTGAAAACACCGGGAATATAAAGCGGGCCGCCGATGGTGCCACCGAAATCCTGCCGCCGATATAGCGGGGCTTTATTCCCAAAAGTCTGGCTGCCGGCAACCTCTCCGGGAGCGGGCGGGCTGGTGTATACAACATCGAAAAAATTGCGCGAGTTAAAAAATTCGTTGCGAACAAAGTCGTAGATGTTGCCGTGCCAGTTGGGAGTGCCCGACTTTGTAGTCACTTGCACGGTACCGGATGCGGTCCGTCCATACTGCGCGCCGTAGTTGGATGTGAGTACCTTTACTTCCTGAATCGCATCGAGGCTGGGGTAGACCATCAGCGTGCTGGAGGAGCCGTTCAGGCCGGTGTTGAGCACGTCGTTCCCATCGATCTCGTAGCTGTTGTACTCGACGCGGCCTCCGTTCACGCTGTACTTCACGCTGCCAACTACTCCGACCTTGGCTTCATCCTGTCCAGTCTGATTGCTGACACCGGGCGCGAGTGCGATAAGTTGGGTAAAGTTGCGGCCGTTGAGTCCGATGGAGACGACTTCTTTCTGTGTGATCGTGCCTGAAACAGTGGCGCTTTCGGTCTCCACCTGGCCGACGCTGCTCGATTCCACGTTCACTTCAGTCTTCTCGCTCGCCGGCTCGAGCGAGGCGTCCAGGGTCAATCCAAGGCCTGCAGTCAGCGCGACGTTGTCGAAAACCTTTGGAGCAAAGTTAGCAGCCGTGACGGTAAGGGTGTAAGTCCCAGGAATGATGTTATTGAAGGCGTACACGCCGCGGTCGTTGACCTGGGTTTCAATCTTCTCTCCCGATGCGCTCGTCAAAACTGCTTTCGCATCGGCTACAACTGCGCCGGTTTGATCGGTTGCGGTGCCCTCGATCGCAGCTTTGTCAGGGGAAAGCTTAAGGCGCTCCTGCGCGGAGGATTCGGTCGTCTTTGCCGTTGCTGCTTTGGCAATGGCTGGCTTCAAGGAGGCGTTCAGCGTTAGTTCCAATCCCGAAGCCACCGTAATTGTCGGAAAGACTTTGTCGGCGAAGCCCGCTGCCGACACGGTAAGCGAATAACTCCCCGGCCAAAGACCGGTGACAGAAAAAACACCTTTCTCGTTGACGGGAATGGAAAGCTGGGGGCCCATGGCGCTTTTCAGTACGACTTCCGCATCGGAGACTGCGGCGTGATTTTGATCGGTGACCGTGCCGGTGATGGCACCCTTGTCGGTGTTTGTGTTTAGGGGCGTGGTGGAGGGTTCCTGTGCAACGCTCAGCGACAAGCCCAAGAGCAAACCTGCAAGAACAGTGATAACTCGAGCTAAGACGCAGCGCGCAAAGGCCGACACACTTGTTGCTCCAGAGGAATTAACTATGAAATGCAAGCGGGGATTGTAAACGGCAGTTCAGTCTTTCAAGGTTAAAGGAGTGTGAAAACTCACGGGACGCCGGAGGCCGGACTGCGGGGCCCGTGTGGCGATTGCAGAATATACGCGCGGCATACTTCAAGACCATCAGAGCGCGGCATCGCGCGTGGGCCGATTCATACCGGTTTTTCCACAATGGGCGGGACGGAGAAGAAAAAGGAAGACAAAAGCAGAATGCATTTCAGCGCCGCGATTTCATGGGATGCAAGCCGCCAAACAGGCTGAACGACGCGCCTTTCGGCGCACGCTTTGTTAAAGAAATTTTCACCAACTTGTCACAGAGCCTTAACATCGCGCGGCGGTCAAGCGGATAGACTTCAGCTGCTTTACAAGTTTTCCCTGTGCATGCCGCCGATGCGGAGTTGCGGCTCACACAGCCAACCACTGAACTGCTTGCAAATGAGTCTGGCGGGTACGAGGAGAGTTTTCTTCCTGCGTGCGGTATAGCGCCTCACGCACAACATGAATTTTTTAGACCATGCGAAAGGAACAAATCTATGTCTCTCATGAAGTCAATGTTCGTGGTTCTGTTGTTGACCGCGGCCGTCTGTATTGTGCCACAGGCACAGGCTACGGTCACGATTGAAGTCACCATGGCAGGCTCCTCGGGCGCCTGGCAGGCCCTGGGAATTGGCACCTACAACTATTGCGTAAAGACCTATGGTTCTGGCAACTGCTTTCACTGGACGAGCGCATCCAACGTTGTTAACCTCACCGACACGCGCGTGACGCCGGTCAACAATGACGCGGGCACGATCTGGATTGTTTGGGAAGGGACCGCCAGCGCGGCGACCAAGCTATGGTCTGACGATAAAGTCGACTCGGTCGTCGGAAACCGTTGTTTCTGGGCGCAACCACAGTGCAACGTCAATGCAACTGGCACTAACCTGGCGGGCAGCGGAGCCGGGAAGATCGCTTCCGCGATCTGGGGCGCAGACACGGCTCTGCCGTCTAACGTCGTTTCCATCTTCCAGAACGGAACGATTCTGACTGCTCTGGCCAGCGACATCCGTCCGGAAGACGCGGCGTTTGAATCCTGCCGCGTGAACTCAGCTCTAGGAGCCGGCAGCTATGGCGGCGGGGCGAGCGATGGCCTCGACGGATTGGGATACAACACAAATAACACGTCACCCGGCGCCTGCGTGGGCACCGGCCTCTCGCAAGCTCACTATGTTGGAAGCCAGATTAAGAGCGCCTATCCCAGTAGCGGAACGATCGCGAACGTTCTGGCGTTTGCCATCACCGGCAACGACCCGATCAGCGGCACAGCAATTCCTACCGCCAGCACCGTGGAAGTGGGCGCAGACCCTGTGATCTTCTTTTTCGAGCGCGACAAAGGGCAGCTCACCAACCTTCAGAACGTCTCCCCGCAGGAGCTTCAACAAGCGTTCTCCGGCACCAATTGCGACGCCAACGCGTTCGGTCTGCCGACTGGCAACATCGGCATCTTCCTGCGCGAGCCACTTTCGGGCACTATGATCACCAGCGAATTCACCTCCTTCCGTGGCCCGACACTTTATGACGGCACGGGTGGCGGCGGCGTTCTGGGCATCAGCCAGGAAGCTAACGTAGGAAGCAACAACCCGCTGAACGCGCAGTCGGGAACTTGCCTCACGGGTAGTGGCGCCCGCTATCGCGGCGTCGGCACCAGTGACATGCAAAACTGGGTAAAGAACTCGGGCTCGATTCTGGGCACGGACGGCATCGGCTACCAGTTCTTTAGCTTCGGTAACTTCAGCCCCATCGCCGGCAACGCGAACTACGGTTACGCAACTATTAACAACGTCGATCCGATTTTTGCCAGCTACGGACCGCAGATTTCGACTGGCAACCCACTGGATCCCGGTCAACCCAACCCTGCTGGCACGACACCGGGTGCGGGCTCGGCTTGGACTGCGGCTTGCCCATCGGGCTTCCCATGCCCTGAAAAGAATATCTGGGCAGGCGGCCTCTCGTTTCCCCACGTTCGCGATGGCAGCTATAAAGCCTGGTCGATGATTCGCGTAGCCGCGTACAGCGGTACTACGTTGACGAACCTGAAGAACCTCGTGAAGGGCGCGCAGGTTTCCTTCGTTGACGACGTGCCGGATATGGTTCCGGCCGTTAAGACGGTTGGATCCAGCGCGACCGATCCCGGCCTGTTGTTGGTGCGTTCGCACTTCCAGCAGTATGACGGTTCCGGAAACACGATTGGCGCGGCTCCGGTGAACGCTCCGGCCACGGAAAAGGGCGGCGATGCGGGTGGCTACATCTACACCTGCGCGACGCTCACAACATGCCCCACGACCACGCATGAAATCCAGGGCAATTCGGGCATTCAATCGAGACCGTAATTTGAAACGCTTGAGTTGATTCAACACAGGGCGGGCCGTTTATTCGGTCCGCCCTTCTTTTTGCTGCATCTCATTTAACGGAGTTTGAGATCGCGAGTTCTTGCCTTTAAAATTTCAATCACCTAAATCACAACCAAGGTGAATTTCATTTTCAGGGAAGTCCGATGAAGAGCATTTGGGCAGATCAATTTATGAGAATGTCAGCTTTCGCGATTTTAGTCATATCCTTATTCCTGGCGGGAACGGGCGCCGCGCAGCAGCTTAATCCCGCGCCTGGGCCGCCGGGGGCTCCAGACAGCGCTTTTCCCGGCGTGCATGAGGATTGGACGACACCCGCAATAACGACTAGTCATCTGCTTGCGGCTCAGCCACTCGTGTTCGCGAGCGACATGCACACCTACACGCTTGAGCTGCTGCAGGTGCAATGGCGGCCGGGCGATCCCATCGACCTTTATGTAATGAAACCGAAGGGTGTGAAGAAGCCTCCGGTCATCATTTATTTAAACGGCTATCCAACCGACACCGACATCTTCAAGCGTCCGGAATATCAGCAGCTGGTGACCAGGAATGGCGCCGCTGCGGTGGGCTTTGTCAGCGAGCTGACGGGACACCGCTACCATGACCGGCCGATGAAGGAATGGTTCATCAGCGAACTGCAGGAAAGTCTCGCTACTTCGGCGCACGATGTACAGATGGTGCTGAACTATCTGGACTCGCGCGGCGACCTTGATATGAATCGCGTGGGAATGTTCACGCAGGGATCGGGAGCGAGCATTGCGATTCTGGCGTCGGGCGTGGATCCGCGGATTAAAGTGCTGGAAGCGCTCGATCCGTGGGGCGATTGGCCAACGTGGCTGGCAAAGACCACGCTGATGCCGGAAAATGAACGGCCCGATTACGTGAAGCCGGAATTCCTAAAGAAGGTATCCACGCTGGAGCCGGTGGATTGGCTGCCCAAGATTCAGGCAAAGAAATTGCGGCTTGACCAGGAGCTTTTTGACGAGGTCACGCCGAAGGCTGCGCAGGAGAAGCTGCGAGCCGCCGTCCCCGCTGGGTCGGACGTGGTGCTGTTAAAGAATATGGATGAGTTTAAGGCGGCGTTTGAGGATGGCAAGAATCTGGACTGGATTCGGCACGAACTGCTGGCGATTCCGGAACCTGCGGAAACGAAAGCGGCGGCTTCGCCTAAGTAGAAGGCATACTTTTGGTGGTTCTGCTGGCGGAGGAGAGTAGACGAAGCTAAATTGTCGCCGAAGAGTGAAGATTCAAGTATGAGTTGATTGTACAAATGCGGATGGAAGCGCTGGTCGTCGCGGCCAGAGCGTCGTCTGTCCGCCGTTCGTTGGGGCGATATTGCAGAACGGGATATAATGAAGCCCGCATTCAGCGATTGGTACAGGGATGCGGCGATTCCGAGAGGCGACTTGATTAACTCGCCAAGCAGCCGAAGGCCGCCGGTTTGTTGTTTTTAGCGCTGATAGATCACATGGCTACTGAGAGCACTCAGCTCGAAACTCCGTTCGACAGTATTGAAAATGCGCAAGACTATCTTCGCCTGCTTTTGGAAGCGATAGTTGAGGCGAGGAACGAAATCACGGCGGACACGGTGGATGCCGAGAAAGCCGATTTACATCGCCGCGTTGAGGCGCTCCGGTTAGTTCAGTTCAAGATGGAAAAGCTTGAGCAGCATCTGCGCGCCGGCAGCCGCGTGTTAAATGATCTGCGCACGCTTCGACGGCTGCTACTGGAAGAACGCCGGTAATCCCGAATCTTAAGCCTGCAATGCTCTAAGCCCGCAGCTTCTCCGCAAACTTTTGCTCAAGCTTGGCGAGCTTGGGTGAGATTACAAACATGCAGTAAGGTTGCCGCGAGTTTTCGTTGAAGTAGTTCTGATGGTAGCCCTCGGCCACGTAGAATTTCGATGCTGGCTCGACCGCGGTTACGATCGGCTCGGAGAATTCCTTCCCCGCCGTCATCTCGGCGATGACGTCCTCCGCGATACGCTGCTGTTCTTCATCGGTATAGAAAATCACCGAGCGGTATTGTTCACCCGCGTCGTTGCCTTGACGGTTCAGCTGAGTGGGATCGTGGACAGAGAAAAATACGGCCAGTAGCTCGCGATAGCTGATGGCATCCGGATCAAACGCGATGCGAACTACCTCGACATGTCCGGTGTCGCCGCCGCATACATCCTTATAAGTGGGATTGTCGACGTGTCCGCCCATGTAACCGGATTCGACATGATGGACGCCAGTCAACCGCTGAAAAACAGCCTCAATACACCAGAAACATCCACCGCCAAAAATCGCCGATTGCTCTTTTGCCATGGTTGTTAGATTCACTGGGAACGCCGAAAGTTCCGGATATCGTTATCCTCTTCAATGCGGGAGCACGACACATCTAGATTACTGCATTTCGAGTGAGACGAGATCACCCTCGCCGTCGGAGCGTTCACGGTAGTTGACCGCGACATTCTTATTCTTCCAGCCACACGAAAATTCGTCCGCGCCAATCAGAACCAGATGAGCGCTGTCACGCACATGGAATTTCATCGATGTCGCCGCCCATGCGACGGTCAGCACCGCCTGAGGGGCCGCGGAGCAATCCACCGCTACCAGTTTGCCTTTAATGAAGTGCGTTGCACCCGCTGGCACGGCTCCCGGCACTACGTTCTGAGATGAAAGCTGAACGTCATCGCGGCCGTGTGCGGCCGGACGTGCTACCACTGGATCCGTAACTCGCGTCTGAAATTGCTCGACTTGCTTCTTGTAATTGAGCGCCTGGTCCAGATTCCGATTGGCCAGCGCCGCAACTTCGGGATCTCCGCTGGCGGCAAGACTGCGCAGAACCGCGATCGCCTCGTCCACTCGCCGAGCCGCCATGTAAACGCTGGCCAGGTTAATCATGTAATGTTCATCGCGCGGAGATAGTTCGAGACCTTTCTTCATGCTCGCGATTCCCTTCTCCGGCTCGCCCGAAAATGCCTGCGTGAACCCAAGCAGCGAATAGGCGTCGGCGAGAGTTGGATCGAGCGAGATAGAGGTTTCTAACTCCTTTTCGATCTCAGCCGATTTAGCGGCATCTGGCGGACCTTGCTGGTTCAATACCATCGCGTAGTAAAAATGAACGCGCGCATCTTTGCTATCGAGCTGGGTGGCGCGCCGTAGATACTCGCCGGCGCGCTGATAGTCCTTTTCTTGCAGGCTGGCAAAACCCGCGCCCCGCAGGGCGGCAGCATTGTCCGGATCGTTCTTGAGGACATCCTGAAATTCGGCCAGCGCCTTATCTTTATAGTCGGGGCTGTGCGCGTGAATGTCGGCTAGCAGCGCGCGCGCATCGGCAACGCTCACTGGCGTCACGGTAAACTGCGCGGGCACAATGTTAGCCGGGGTCGGAATCGGATAATACTTGAACCTTCCGCCGGTCAGGTAACCACGGAGCAACTTATCGAATTGATCCGGGGTCATCCCGAAGGCTTGCTCAAAGGCCTGATCGACGGGCTTCTTATCGTCACGATGCAGGGCGAAGTACTCGGCGGCTTTGGGAATCAGGTGATTGTCGTATAAGTAATGGACGACGAGGCTTGACTCCGCGTAAAACACATTACGATGGCTCCCGCTTTCGTTGTAAGTCCTGGAATACTGTTGCACGCGGAATAGATCGGCGACGCGCATCATTCCTTCGCTTTGCAAAATGCGGTAAGTGTCTTCGGGAATCTTGCCGACACTGGCTTGTTTGCTATCGACTTCGATGCTCGCGAAATACTCGGCAAAGCCCTCCTCGAACCACGGGTCAGTGGGCTTTGACATGTTGCCGTTCATCAATTGATGGGCATATTCGTGAAAGACGACGTACCAGGGATTCTCAACCGACATATCGAGCATGATGAAACTGCGATCGGTGCCACCCTGGAACATTCCCGCCTCTTCGGTAGGCTTTCCGTTGAAAATCGGCGCCATCAGCCGCATTTCCCTGGATGAGCGGAAGGCAACGATCTGAAGAGGAACCGGCAGACTGACGTGCGCCTTGGTCATCAATGCTCCGAAGACGGAGCGCATCTGCTCAAAATGAAGGGCGACATCGCGGCCACGCTTGTCTCCGGCATCGGTGATCACGGAAAAATTCGGCGAGCGGACTTCCACCCATGGGGAATCGCCGCCAAAAGCGCCCGGCGTGAAAAGAACAAGAAGCTCCAGGGCAAGCCAAATTTTGAGGAACTTCATAACCACCCCGCGACCAAGAGATGTTACTGCAATAAGCGGAGCCGGCATAACTATTTCTATCGAGGGATGTGAGAGTTAAGAAACTGCAATCTAAGTAAGACTTACACGGACACGGTAAACGAAGTTTCAGTGCGTGTAACCGGGCGATATAAGGTATCGCGCTCCACCGGTTCGCGGCCGGCCTCTGTTATGAGCCGAATCAGGTCGTGGCGGCGCAAACCCTGCGGAGTGGTTGCTCCGGCGTCGTGGTAAATCTTTTCCTCGACGACCGTGCCGTCGATATCGTCCGCTCCAAAACGCAGCGAAATCTGCGCGATCTTTGGCGTCATCATCTGCCAGTAGGATTTGATATGAGGAAAGTTATCGAGCACCAAGCGGCTGACGGCGATTTGCTTGATATCGAGCATGCCGGTGGTTGTGGGTAAGTGCTCGAGGGGCGTGTTGGCGGGATGAAACGCCAGAGGAATAAAGGTCTGGAAGCCGTGTGTTTCATCCTGCAGCGCGCGCAGCTTCATGAGGTGATCGACGCGGTCTTCATCGTTTTCGATGTGGCCATAGAGCATGGTGGCGTTGGACTTCAATCCAATCTCGTGCGCGGTGCGAGCCGTATCGAGCCAGTCGCCGCCATCGATTTTGTGATCGCAAATGATGTGGCGCACGCGGTCGGAAAAAATCTCCGCACCTCCGCCGGGCAGCGAATCCACGCCCGCTTCTTTCATTTTTTCGAGCGTCTGGCGAATCGTGAGCTTCGAGCGCTTGGCCAGATATGCGACTTCGACCATGGTGAAGGCCTTCATGTGCACCTGCGGAAAGCGCTCTTTCAGTCCAGAGACGAGATCGAGAAAATACTGGAACGGCAGATCGGGATGCAGGCCGCCGACAATATGAAATTCGGTGATCGCCTCGGTATATCCGGTGGAGGCGATCTGAAACGCTTCTTCAAGGGCCATGGTGTAAGCGCCGGGAGCGTCTTTCTTGCGGCCGAAGGCGCACAAGCGGCAGGCCGCGATGCAGACATTGGTGGGATTGATGTGGCGATTGACGTTGAAGAAAGCCTTGCCGCCATGCATGCGCTCGCGCACCCAATTCGCCAGCCAGCCGACGGCGAGGATGTCGCCGGTGCCGTAGAGGATGAGCGCGTCGGCGTCGTTAAGGCGCTCGCCGGAGAGAACTTTGTCCTTGATGGGGAGGAGGCGCGGGTCGTCAGTTTGGAACGCATGGGTCTGGAATGGGTGGGAGGCGGGCATCGTTCTAATGATAACCCAGCCGTCGTGCACGAAACGACACGGGATAGAACCGGGTCATCAATGGTTTCGGCGGGGCACGGCTTGAAAGTATTTCATTTGACTTTCACCATGTGCACGGCAACATATAATTGTCATATAATAATCAGCGATGACTCCCATACTCGATACCCGCCAAATCCACTCTCTGACCGATTTCCTGCGCAACCATAAAGCGCACGTCAAGCGACTCAAGAAGACGAGAGCCCCGGAAGTGCTGACGGTAAACGGCAAGGCCGAAGTCGTTGTGCAGGACGCGGCGAGCTATCAGCAGATGCAAGAGCGCCTGCATCACATGGAAACCCTGGCCGCAATCCAGGAAGGAATGGCCAGCGCCGAACGCGGCGAACTGAAGCCGGCCGCTCAAGTCCTGAAAGAGATGCGGACGAAGTATGGCCTATCGCGTTAGCCTCGCCGCGCCCGCCGAAGCGGACGCCTACGCAGCGTTTGATCGCATTCGCGCGGCTGCTCCGCTACACGCGGAGAAGTGGCTGACGCAGTTATTCGACACCATTTTCAGCCTGGACAGGTTTCCCACCCGGTGTCCCGTCATTCCCGAGGCTAAAGAGGTTGGGTTCCCCGCCCGCCATTTGCTGTTCGGCAAAGGACACGGTGGCTACCGAATCATTTTTCACATTCATGAAGAAGATCAGCATGTGCTCGTTTTGCGCATCTGGCACGCATCTCGCATGCCATCACCGCCGACGATGTGGAAGAGTAACGGGTTTTTGTCAACTGCAATTTGCCTTTTTGGAGTACGCGAGGATCGCCCGTGCTTCAACCGCCTTCATACCCAACTGCAATGTACTAGCGTCGCACCAGCACATCTCCGGCCACAAACAAAAAGAACACTACCGAAATCACGCCATTCATGGTGAAGAACGCGGCGTTCAGTTTGCTTAGGTCGTCGTGGCGCACGAGCGAGTGCTCGTAGGCCAGCAGGACCGCAACGGCGGCGACTCCTACAAAGGCAAGTTTGCCGAGACCGAATGCAAGAACGAGCGCGACCAGCAGGGCCAGCATGATCAGATGAAACGCGCGCGCAACCCAGAGTGCAGCGTGAATCCCAAGATAGCGCGGGACGGAATGCAAGCCGTGATCGCAGTCAAAGTCATAATCCTGACAGGCGTAGATGACATCGAAGCCGCCAACCCAAAAGGTGACTGCGGCAGTGAGCAGAAGAATGCGGGGATCGAGCGAGCCGCGAACGGCGATCCAGGCCGCGGCTGGAGCGATGCCGAGCGCGAAGCCGAGAAATAAATGCGACCAGCGGGTGAAGCGCTTGGAATAGGAGTAGAGGAGCACGACCGCGAGCGCCACCGGCGAAAGCCACAGCGTGAGCCGATTTAACTGCGATGCTGCCAGCACAAAAATTCCGCAGGAGATCAGAACAAAAGCGGTAACAAATGCGGGCGTCAAAACTCCGGCAGGCAAGGCGCGCGTTGCGGTCCGGGGATTCGCGGCGTCAATCGAGGCATCGGCCAGGCGATTGAAGGCCATCGCTGCCGAGCGCGCCGAGACCATGGCAACGATGATCCATGCCAACTGATGCCCTGTGGGCAAACCGCCGGCAGCGAGCATGGCTCCGCAGAGTGCGAATGGGAGGGCGAAGATGGAGTGCTCCCACTTGATCATCTCGAGTGTGATCTTTAAATTTTGCAGGAAGGCCACGAGGTATTGTAGAACAGCGGGCTTTGGGCTTTGGGCTTTCGGCTTTGGCGCTGCGCGCTGTTCGCTGCCACTATTCACTGCCCACTGATCCTTCGATTAAGGGGACGAACCGGCATCCCTCGAGGACGGTGACTAGGGGCTGACCGCTGATTTTGCGGACTAGTTGTAATTCCTGGCTGGATGAAGGACCGACTGGGAGGATCATGCGTCCACCTTCGGCAAGTTGATCGAAGAGTGCGGGGGAAATGGCGGCGGTTGCAGCGGAGACAAGGATTGCGTCGAAGGGCGCATATTCGGGCCAGCCTAGCGCGCCGTTGCCGACACGCATTTTCACATTGTTGTATCCCAGGCGCCGAAGCGTGGCTTCGGCTGAGAGCGCCAGCGACGCGTGCCTTTCCACGGAAAATACTTCGGCGTAAAGCAGGGAGAGCAATGCGGTCACATAGCCGGAACCCGCGCCGACTTCGAGGACGCGGACGGTCTTAGACGAGACATACGGTTTCTGCGCGGGTTCTTGCTTCTGCAAGGCTTCTTGCTTCTGCAAGGCTTCCTGCTTCTGCGAGTCTTCCTGCCCTGCGAGACGTTCCAGCATGGCGGCCACAATATAAGGTTGCGAGATGGTCTGGCCCTCGGCGATTGGGAGGGGGTGGTCATCGTAGGCGCGATCGCGGAACTCCTCGGGCACGAACTCGTGTCGCGGAACCGAGCGCATGGCCGCCAGCACGCGAGGATCGCGTATGCCGCGGTCGGCAAGCTGAGTATGGACCATCGCTTCGCGCTGGTCTTCGAACGAGTCGGGGGATTCTGGTGGCTGTGAAAAGATCATCTTCTGGCACCCGGGGATAAGAGCGAAGCAGCGACTGACATTTTGCAAGTGATTGCAGTGCGCGGTGCGGAGGGCGAGACGCCCCGACGGGAAGTTCGGAACAGGCTCTCCGGACAGCCCGGCAGGATGCCGACGCTACCAACGCATAGGCATTGGCTACTTCAGTATGGCCCGATGATTCCGCCAATGTTACGCGACGCTGGCATTTTTCGCTGCGAGGCTTTCTCCTGCGCTTCGATCAAGTCGAGATATTTGTACGCCGAGCCGGTGTTAAACAGAACGACGGTATCTTCGGCTCGGAGAAAGCCGGTGGCTCGCAGCTTTTGATAAGCAACAAGGGTTGCGGCTCCTTCGGGCGCGGCGAATATACCTTCCACGCTGGCCATGTGATGCATGGCCGCGAGAATTTCTTCGTCGGTCGCGCTGACCGCAGCACCGCCGCTCTTCTTCAGAATGTCGAGAATGAGGTAGTCGCCATAAGCCTTGGGCACGCGGAGGCCGGCGGCGAACGTTTGCGCGCCTGTCCACATTTCCGAAGCGCTGTGCCCCGCTTCCCACGCCTTAACGATCGGCGCGCAACCGGCGGCCTGCACGGTAATCATCTTTGGGCGTTTTACTGCGGACCTATTGACTGCAACCCTATCCGTGCCGAGCCAGCCCAACTCTTCCATCTCCTCAAACGCCTTCCACATTCCGATGAGGCCGGTGCCGCCGCCGGTAGGATAGATGATCGCGTCCGGCAGCTTCCAATCCAGTTGCTCGGCTAGTTCGTAGCCCATTGTCTTCTTGCCCTCGACGCGATATGGCTCTTTGAGCGTGGAGACGTCGAACCATCCTTCTTTTTCTTTGCGCTCGGCGACGATGCGGGCGCAGTCGCTGATCAAGCCATCGACGAGGGTGACGTGGGCGCCGAAATATTCCGACTCCATGCGATTGGCGAGCGGAACATCTTTCGGCATGAAGATATAGGCTTCGAGTCCAGCGGCGGCGGCGTAGGCGGCGAGCGCGCCACCGGCGTTTCCGGCGGAGGGCACAGCCAGCTTCTTCGGCCCAGATTGCCGAGCAAAGAAGCGAGCCATGGTGACCGCTGCGGACATGCCGCGCGCCTTGAATGATCCTGTAGGATTCAGTCCTTCATCTTTGATGTAAACATTCGCATGCTCGCGGCTGGCGAGCATTGGAGTGAAACCTTCGCCCAGCGTGACGGGCTTTTCGCCGGGACCAATTTCGGGGAGAACCTCGGCGTAGCGCCACATTGAGGCCACGCGCCCGCGCAGGTCTTCGCGGTGCAACTTCCCTTTCAGGCTGGCAAGATCGTAGCGGGCAAACAGGACGCCGCCGTCTTTGGGGCAAACCGTCTGGGGGCGGTCGGCAGGGAGACGCTCACCACAGCGTGTACATTCGAGGCAGGAAATTTGCATTGAGGGAAGGATAGCATCGCGTCCGCATCTTTAAGCTGGAACTCTTTTAAGCAACGCCCCGGCGCGGCGAAACCAGGGTCGCGGGTTTCATACCCGCGGCTCCCAACGCCGTGGATCGCGACTCCCGTAGAAGCAGGCGATTACAAGAATCGTGTTGATTTCGGTGCGGAAGAAGAGAGCGTAGGGAAACTTATGAAGACGTGCGCGATGCACTTCCCGAAAAACTGCTGGAAAATGGTGCGGGTTCTCCCGTAAACGAAAGACAACAGATTCAACTTCCTCGCGAAACCGCGTTCCAAGGCCGCGCTGTTTGGTTTCGTACCAATCCTCAGCATCCAGAACTTCCGCCCGTGCAGCGGGTGCGAAGATCACTTGCATCGCTAGGGACGGCGGCGAGCCAACTCTGCTCGCAGTTGCTCCCACGTTACAGCCTGGCCTCGATCTTGATCGAGACTAGATAGCCGCCGGGCCAGTTCGGTTTGTTGCGCTTCCGGAAGTGGGATATCGTGATCGCTCAGGCTATCCCACAACTGGCCAATCAGAGCCAAGCGCTCTTCTGGACTAAGCCGCGTGAGTTCCACAGGATCAAGGTTCTGCATAGTCAATAAAGTAACTCTTTCTGTGTCGCCAAACAATCCCTACGCCGGCACCCGTTTCAGCACCTCATTCGCACGGCGGAACCAGGGGCGCTCACGGCGACGCAGATAGCCGGGCATCGAGGGTTTCTTATCGAGCACCTTCTGCGCCCATTCGCGGGCTTCGGCGTTGCGCTTCTCGGAGGCGAGTAAGTCAGCGAAATTCAAGTAAGTCTCGGATAAGGTCGAAATGATTGTTACTTTGCGGAATAACTCTTCGGCCTTTTCTTTCTGGCCGGTCAAGGCATAAGCATGGGCGAGCAGTCCGGCGGCGCGATGGAAGTCATAGTCGGGCTCTTTCGCGACCACGCGCTCCAGATCAGGCAAGGCAGCGGCCGCGTCTCCCATTTGCAAAGCGCAAACGCCGCGGCGATAAAAAGGATCGAGGGTATCGGCGCGCGCGGCAATGGCGCGGTCAAAGGCGGCGCGGGCCTGAGCGATCCTGCCGTCATCCATATAAAGGCCACCCAGTTCCTCATAGTTGCCGGCGGAGGGATTGTCGCGGATGGCCATTTCCAGTTCGCGGATGCGGCTACGGCGTGGAAAGACTTTGAAGGACTGGGCCAGCAAGCCGAGATCGGGAAGGGCTTCGACGGCAAGATAGATGACGGCGCCGAGCGGGCCCAGAAATAAGATGATAAAAAGCCAATAGGTATTTGGCCGGCGGCGGATGAAGTGTAAAATCGCCAGTCCTTCCAGCAGAAAAACCCAGGGATGCAGAAAAAAATTAAAAAGACCCATAGAAGTGCCTAGCGAGAGATTACACATTTTGCCGGGGAGACGCATAGTAACGGCGGGGTCGCCCGTTGGCGTGGCGCGGAGCGAAGGAGAGAAATGTCAGTTGCGAATTCAGCTGCAAACGCACTCGCGGACGATGAACGTGAAATCGAAGAGCTGTACGAAGCCGGGGACGCGGCGTTGATGAATGCCGACGTCGAAGCGCTGTCGCAGATCCTGGCCGAGGACTATGTGCAGTACGGCGAGGCTGGGCAGCCAATGACGAGACAGCAGATTCTCGATAATTTCCGTATCGGGGCTGTTCGCTATCCGTCCATCGTTTCGACGGGGCGGACGATTCGTTTACTTGGCGAGATGGCCTTCGTGCACGGCTCCGAGCTGGATGAAGTGGAATGCGACGGAAAACGATCTCGTGTGCGCTACATGTATCTCGATGTCCTGATGAAGCGCGAGGGGAAGTGGAAGCTGGTCGCGTCACAATTGGCGCGGCCGTTTGAAGCGGGAGAATGAAAGTAGGCTAGCTCTCGTCGGTGCGCAGGCGATTCTGCCAGTGCGACCAGATGAACCACGCTATGCCGGTGACCAGCAGCACGCCGATGACGGCATCCATCTGATGGAAATATTTTCCAATCGTGCGCCAATTTTCGCCGAGCTTCATGCCCGCATAGGCGAGAGCAAAACACCAGGGCCATGATCCTACAAACGTATAAAGATGAAATTTGCCGCGCGGCATGCGGGCGATTCCGGCAGGCAGGGCGATGAAGGTACGAATCACCGGGAGCAGGCGCGCGATGAAAACAGCGGCTTCTCCCCAGCGCGCAAAGAAACGGTCGGCCCAATCGAGTTCTCGGCGGCCCATTAGAATCCAGCGGCCATAGCGCTCGACGAGCGGCCTGCCGCCATAGCAGCCAATCTCATAAGCAACCAGCGAACCGAGGTTGCAGCCGATGGCGCCGGCGGTCGCGACCCACAACAGCTTCATGGTGCCCTGAAAGACGAGATATCCGGCGAAGGGCATGATCAGTTCGGAGGGGAGCGGAATGCAGGCGGATTCGATTGCCATCAGGATGGCCAATCCGCCGTAGCCGGTGGCGGCCACTATGGACTTTATGAAGATGAACAGGATGGCGAGGATTTTTTCAGTCATTGATCTGGTGGGCTTTGGGCTCTGGGCTTTGGGCTCTGTTTAGAACATCGAGGGCCGGAAGCGAACGCCCACTGCCTAAAGCCTAGAGCCGATTCTAAAACCGAGAGCCGATTCTAAAACGCCCCTTCCTGCGTGAAAGCGAAGCCGGGTAGAGAGACTCCGTCGGCGGATCGGGTGACCTTCACCTTGACCGTGGGTGAATCGGGCGCGGTCACTTCCGCCGGCCGCAGCACGGCATATTGCGTGAATACCTCGTTGTAGACCTTGGTGACGAGGAAGTCCTTGCCGCTGGTCTCCTGGCGCCACACCTGTCCTAATTTAATATTCTTGACCGACAAAGATTTTTCCTTCGACTCACAGACTACTCACGGTATCGGCAGCCGTCAATCGCGCAGCGGTTACGAACGTAGAAGCACCGGCGGTTTTTTCGAGGCGAAGTCAGGCATCGAAGATTGGGCAGGGCTTCTTCGTCCCCGATTTTGTTACCATGACTTTTCGCAAGGAGACTTCATGCCACGGGGAAAGATGCCGCGACAGCCCAGCCGCAGCGGACGCCAGGAAGGCGCGTTGCGCGTGGTTCGCGGGTCTGCAAAAGCCGCGGCACGGGCGGCGCGAACAACATCCGCCTCATCGCCGTTGGCGAAAAAAACTCCCAGGTCCGCCCCAAAAACGGCTCCTAATCAGACTCGCGCTCCCAAGAAGAGATCCACGCCGGGATACGATCCGACCAACCCCGACCGTGTGCGGCAGATTATCGCCGGGCTTGACCAGATGTATCCGGGAATGACTTGCGCGCTCACGCATCGCACTGCGTGGGAACTGCTGGTGGCAACCATTCTTTCGGCGCAGTGTACAGACGTTCGCGTGAATATGGTGACGCCGATCCTTTTCGAGAAATATCCGACGGTCAAAGCGTTCGCCGCGCTGGAACCCGAGCAACTCGAGCCGGATATCCGCTCGACCGGATTCTTTCGCAACAAGTCAAAGTCTGTTGTGGGAGCGGCGCGCAGGATCGTCTCCGATTTCGGCGGCGAAGTTCCGCAGACGATGGATGAACTGCTGACTCTGCCGGGCGTTGCCCGCAAGACGGCAAATGTGGTGCTGGGGACGTGGTTCAAGAAGAATGAAGGGGTGGTGGTGGACACGCACGTCACGCGAATTTCATACCGGCTGGAGCTGACGCCGCACGAAGACGCGCAGAAAATCGAGCAGGACCTGATGGGGATTATTCCGCGGGAGCGCTGGACGGATTTTTCGCACGAAATCATCTGGCATGGAAGGAAGCTGTGCGTGGCGCGCGGTCCGAAGTGCGCCGATTGCGCGATTGAGAAGCTTTGTCACGCCGCCGACAAGACTTGGTCGACGGTGGAGATCCATAAGAATGCGAAGCCGTGATGAATGTGAGTGCGAATCCGAATGGGCCTTTTGATTTTCAACCGAGGTTGAAAGGCGAACTGGTCGAGTTGCGACCGCTGCGAGCGGAGGATGCGGAGGGTCTATTTGCGGTCGCGTCGGATCCGCTTATCTGGGAGCAGCATCCGGCGCCGGACCGCTATAAACCCGAGATATTTGAGGCGTTGTTTCGGGACGCGCTGGCATCGGGAGGCGCGCTTACGGCTCTCGATTGCAAGGACGGCAAGATTATTGGGTCATCCCGGTTTCACGCCTACAATCCAGAGGAGAGCGAAGTTGAAATTGGCTGGACTTATCTGGCGCGCTCGCACTGGGGCGGTAATTACAACGGAGAGATGAAGCGGCTCATGCTGCGGCACGCATTTCGATTCGTGAAGCGAGTGGTCTTTCTGATAGGGCCGCAAAATGTGCGCTCACAAAAGGCGGTTGAAAAGATAGGGGCTGTTCGGGTTGGCTCAAGACTCAATGCCGTAGGACGAGATTCGTACCTGTACGAAATTACATCGGTACCCGAGTGATCGCGCGGCGCATTTTTCCAGTTCGATCTTTCTAGTTCTAATCCCTCCAGTTCTGATCCCTCTAGCTCTGATTTCTACTTTTTATCGGCGAGCCGCTGGCCGAATGTCAGCGCCAACATGACCGCAAGCGCGAGAGCGCCGGCTCCAAAGACAGATACATCGAGAAGGTCGTGGATGTGGAATTCCCCGACGTGGCAGAGGAGGAGGTATCCGATAGCCGCATTCAGGGCTCCCCAGAGCACGTTGACAAGGGGAGAAGACAATCCTCGGCCTGGTGGAGAGGCAAACGGAGTGGGAAACGGCCGACCGGAGACGCCGTTGACGAGGTGAGGAATGGCATTCACGAGGAAAGCGCCGGCGAAGAAGTAAGCGACATAGAAATGCCAGTGCATGGGTTGGAGTTCCTACCGGGCCTGCGAGCGCTCAAGGGCGAATTCAATGATCCCGCGGGCCACCGTCTAGCGACCCGTAAAGGCCAGTTCCACTACGGTGCAATCGTCGTTCAGGGGAGTGCCGCCGCAGAAATCGGCGACCGCGGCAAAAATATCTTCCATCGATTTGCTCTTGCCGGCGACGGTTTCAAGGCGCTCGCTGTCGAACATATCGCCGCGAGCGTTCTCGGCTTCCGTGACGCCGTCGGTGACAAGAATAAGGCGATCGCCGGAACGCATCTGGCAGCGGTCGCTGGCATAGGTGGCGTCGGCAAGCAAGCCGACGGGAAGATTGCCATGGGCTGGCCGCAAGACTTCGTCGCCACAAATCCAGACGGGAGGAACATGTCCGCAATTCACGTATTCGAGTTCGCCATCGCTGCGCAGGCGCGCAATGATCATGGTCGCGTATTTTTCTCCGATGTGTTTGTAGGTGAAAAAGCGATTGACGGCGGCCACGATTTCGACGAGCGGCATTCCCGAGATGAGCTGCGAATAGACCATCCCCTGGAGCGTGGAGGCGAGCAGCGCGGCGGAAACTCCTTTGCCGCTGACGTCGGCCAGGACGACAGCCAGGCCGGCGGGAGTATTGACGGCCTCAAAGAAGTCGCCGCCAATTTCTTTACAAGAGAGATTGCGACCGCTGACGCGCGCGAAGGCGACCTCGGGAAGCGTCACGGCGAGCAGCCGTTGTTGAATGGAGGCGGCGATTGACAACTCCTGCTGATAGCGGCGGCCGGCTTCTTCGGCTTGCACGAGGCGGGCGTTTTCGATGAGCTGCGCGGCTTCAGTTGCGATGGCGCGGAGAATATCCTGACTGACGCTGGTGATGTCGCGCGAGGCGAAGCGAGAGTCAACGTAGAGAGCACCGATCACTTCCGCCCCCGCAGGTTGGCCATCGCGTGAAGTCTGAACGATGGGTTTGCGGAGGGGCATACAGATGACGGTGCGGAGATCGAAGGCGACGATGCTGTGCCGCTCTTTGACGTCAAGCATCTGGCTGGTATCGGTGACAAGATATTCGGAGTTCGAACTGAGCGCGGCATCGAGCACAGACCGGGAAATGGTCTTGTCGTCGAGCAGAGGCTCGCCCTTGGAATTGCGGCCCGCGGCTAATGTGAGGACGCCGGCGCTATCGCGGAGAAAAATGTATCCGCGTTCAGCACGCGTGAGCTTGAGAGTCGCCTCGAGCAGGGTGACCAAGATTTCATCGAGAACGCCGATGGTGTTGAGCTTGCGCGCCGCTTCCATGAAGAGCGTCAGCTTTTCGAGGTCGGTGGCTTCGGGGGCAATCTGAATGCCGGAAATCTGGCTGAGAAACTCGCGGGCCGTGTTCGAGGTTGAGTGGACGGGATGAAAAATAAGATAGGCGATATCGCGGGCGCCAAATTCGAGGCGGTCGTTGCGCTGGAGTTTCTGGCGGTCAACGCGCTCTCCGTTGACATAGGTGCCATGCTTGCTGCCCTGGTCGACAACGAAGAACTCGCCATTCTCGGCGACGATCTGGGCATGCTCGCGGGAAACGCGCGGATCGGCGATGACCAGGTCGCGATCGACCTTGCGGCCCACGGTATATGGAGTGTGATTGAGCGAGAGGGTCTGCTGATCGTTTCCCTGCACGAAGATGGCGACAGGAAAGACGGTGGAGATTCCGGAATGCGATGACGATGCCGACATGTGGCTGTTAAAGTCCCCCCTCGCACGGTGCCACGCCAGCGGCGGCCCACGGCTCCCACAGCATTCTACGACGTTGGAGCGCCGCGCGACGTGGTAAAAGTGCGCTGCCCAGCATAAACCAGCATAGCGGCAGCCACGGCAACCGGAATCAGTAGCAGCGTCCAGACGGGCATCAGCGAGCCTTTTTCAACGGTCTGCAACGGCAAGATGAAGGAGAGCCCGGAAAGCACGACGCAAGCCAGCCAAGGCCAGACAAGTAGAACAATCAAGATTAGTAAGAGGAGGCGATTGGCGGCACTTTTCCGCCAGATTGTCTGGCGATCCCTAAGCAGAATCAAGATCGCAGGCATCAGAAGGGGCTGATTGTAGGGACCGTAGCTGGGCACCACAAGAACCGTAACAGCTAATACCAGGCTAGTTACGAAAGCAAACGCTTCGGAGTCCGCCTGGGCGTGGCGCGATATCCAACATACAGCGGCCATGAGCCCCAGGGCGAGCAGCTCCCAGATTCGGCTCCAAGGGCCAATCAGCATCTCGGATACCGACATCTCGCCGGTGTAGCTGTGGTATTCACGAATGGACTGCCAGAAGCGAAAAATCCAGTGCGGCAGGTAATACTCGGAGGCGGCGCACAAAATTGCCATAGAGCAGAAGAAAGACAGGGCCCAGCGGTAGCGCCGGCGCCAGTCGGCCAAAGTCCAAATCGCCAGCCAGAGCAGGACCAGCCATACCAGTTGGGGTTTGATGGTGGAGAGCGCCAGCAAAATGCCGGCCGCAAGCTCGCAGCCCGAGCCCAGGCACAGCATTGCGGACGCCACAAGGAAGGCCGCCACGAGAGTAATTTGCTGGAGTCTGAGCGCCTGCATGAAGGGCAGGCTGCCGATTGCAAAGACGATTATTACCGCTTGCATCCATAGAGGCACCGGCCAACGGAGAAGCCGCAGCCAGAGGGGAATCGTGATGATCGTCAACGTAAACAACATCCAGGAAAATCCAGCTTGTACGCTCTGGAATGGGAGATGGAAGGTGGGGGCAAGAAAGAAGGAGATGTAGAGGGGATAGTAGAATCCCTGCTGGTAATTCTGTCCGTGGCCATGACGATCGGGAGCAAGGGGCTGGCCGTACAAACCAGTTTGAATTTCTCTGGTCACCTCCATTGTGTAGGGATCGCGGCCATGCAACAAAACTTCCCTGGCTCCGATCCAACGAGGATACAGATCGGAAAACCTGGCGCGCGGCAGGCCGTGGGCGGCACAATAGTCTCTCTGTTCGGGAATTAACACGCGCTTTGCATAGGTCCATGTTCCCGCCCAGCAAACTATGGCAGCGATCACCAGGCACACGCCCCAGCGGCCCAGGTGGAATTGATTCATGTTCATGCAGGCTCACCCGCGGGCGCACGCATAGCCAGCAGCCGAAAATCGAGCCATAGAAGAACCATGCTGAATAAAAGAAAGACCCTGACCACCATCACCAAATAAATATAAAGCGGCGTGAGAAACAGCAGGAACAAAAGAACCATACGTTGCGCTTGCCGCTCTTTTCCTTCCGCACCGATGGCGGCGGACAGCATGAAAAGGACGAGTGGGAGCAATAGTGTTAAGTCGTAAGAGAATGCATGGAAGCTGACCAGAAGCGTAGTGACGCTGGCGAGGCAGAATGCATAACCGACCGAATCCTGGCCTTGGCGTATGCGATGCAGCGCGAGTCCAAACACCGCCAATGAGGATGCCAGTATCAGAATGGCGGTCAGATGAGGAGAATCCCTGACGCCCGGCAGAACCGAAATCAGTCCACGCAGCGTGGGCAGGTGGCGAGGCAAAAAGCCGCCGTGGGGATGTTCGCCCTGCAAGACGAATTGTACGTAGGCCAGCGATCCCTTCCAGCCCACTAGCGCTACCGAGATACCCGCCGCAAGCAGCGCAATCGGAGCAAAGCCCAACAGTAAACGCCAACGGCGAGCGGCCAGCAGCAGAACCATGGGCAGGATCATGTGCGGACGAAAGAGACCACCCGCCAGCCATGCTCCGGCGGCCGCGTCCGATCCGCGGTAAAGAGAAATCAATGCCATCACAAAGAGCAAGAGCAACAGAACCGAGTCCTGGCCCATGAGCAACCCCATCACAACGGGGAAGAACGTCAGGCTAGCCAAGCCGAGCAGGAGCGCGGGTAGCTCGCGAATTTTCGGCAAGCGTTTCAGAAAGAGCGTGGCGATGGCTAAGAGGGTCAAACTGAGGAGGGTCCATACCAGATAGGCTGGCCAGAACGGAAGAAAAGTAAACGGCACGAACAGAAGGGCCTCAAACGCTGGATGGTTAAAGGGTTTGAGATCCTCGGGCTTCGGTATGAGCGCAAATTCGAGCTGGCTGTGATATTGCACGGCCGTGTCGTAAATCTCCGCGGCCCGGCCCTCCCGTACCAGTCGCCCCGCCATGTAATAGATGGTGAAGTCCTGTAGGCCCTCGCGCAGTGGAGTCACCACCCGGAATGCCAGGGTGAGGTTGCAGCACATCATACCCAGGAGAAACGCCACAATAATGAAGTTCGGTTTCCGGGCAAATGCGGCAAAAGTCATGGTCGGTTATAGAGACCCATGATTCTATAATCCGGGCGGATGGTTATGCCGGGAAATTCTCGCTGGAGCAGCCGCGCGGTTGTTGGCGCGATCCTTTTCTTCGGCCTTCTGGCCATGACGGCGCGCAGCGCGACCGATCCGGACCTCTGGTGGCATCTGCGCACCGGTCAGTGGATTGTCGAGACCGGCCACGTTCCGCACACCGACCCGTTCTCATTTACGCGCGCAGGGAGCCCATGGGTAGCGCATGAATGGCTGTCGGATGTCATTTTTTATGCATTGTGGAGACTAGCCGGACCGGCCGCGCTAATCGTGTTTTCGTCATTTGTTACGACGGCAGGTTTTCTGCTTCTTTATTTTCGCTGCCCTGGAAAGCCGCACTGGGCGGCGGCAGCCACAGTTTTGGGAGCGGTTGCTTCCGCGCCATGCTGGGGAACGCGGCCGCAGATGTTCACGTTTTTGCTGGCCAGCCTTTTTTTGTGGCTGCTGGAACGGGCGGAGGAACGGCCCCGGCTACTGCTTTGGATGCCTCCTTTATTTCTATTTTGGCTGAATCTGCACGGGGGCTTTGCGCTGGGCCCGGTGCTTCTGCTCCTCTATGCGGCGGGGCTGGTTCTTGAAGTAGCTGCTGGAACCACGCCTTGGCCGCAAGCCCGCGCCGTTTTGACTCGTGTTTTGCTCGCGGCCCTCGCCTGCATCGCGCTCATTCCTGTGAACCCCAACGGGGTGCGCCTCTACCGTTATCCTTTGGAAACGGTGCGCGCCACGGAGTTGCGGTTGTTAATCGTGGAATGGCTTTCACCAGATTTTCACCTGGGCATGTACCTTCCATTTCTAGTGGTCTTGTTGTTGCTCATGGCGTCGCTTGCCTGGTCACGCGCATCAATTCGCGGTCGCGTCTTGATGCCGCTGGTTTTTATGCTTTTATCCGCGCTCGACGCGGTCCGCCACATCCCCATCTTCATTTTGCTGGCGATGCCCGTGATCACACAGGCGCTGTCGCGGGGATCGCAAGGCGCGCAACTTTCAGCTCGGCGGCGGCCTATACACCGTTTTCGGCCCGTTGTTAGCTGGATCCCGATCGTGGCGCTGGCCCTGTTTGCGTGCTGGCGATGGACCTATCTCATCGACCACCAAAATGTCCGGGAAGCGGAGTTGTTCCCTCGCGACGCGATTGCGTTTTTGCGTGCCGGGCACTCTCCCAACGCGATAAATCTTTTCGCCTACTACGACTGGGGAGGGTACGCGATCTGGAATCTCTACCCCCAATATCGAGTATTCGCCGACGGCCGCACCGACCTATATGGCGACGAAGTGATGAAACAGGCAGTAGAGATCGCGCTGCGGCTGCACAGAGGCTGGCAGGCGGTTCTTGACGATTGGAAGGTTGAGATTGTGCTAATCCAGCCGAGTTCGGCGCTGGCGCAGGCCCTTGCGCTCGATCCTGGCTGGCGGATTTCCTACCAGGATGCCCAGGCCATCATTTTTGCCCGGAGGGGCCAGAACCTGGAAATTGGCGTTACTTCCGGAACTAACGTCAAAAGCACCCCCAAGTGAAAAAATATATACCGGAGGGGGTCCGAATCTGCGAAACTATGCAGATAACGAGATTCGAGTCACTTTCCACCCAGAACGGGAGACGACAACACCGCTGCCGAGATTGATGTGTGTCTGTCTCGACCGGCAGGACTTGTCTGGATGTGGTTGTTTGGAGAGTGAAGAGCGGCTCGTTTTACAACCCTGCGTAAGTTTTTAGGAGACTAGAATGAGAGACTTTGTAACGTCCCTGTGGCGCAATGAAGAAGGACAGGACATCGCCGAATATGCAGTCATGCTGGCGGTGATTCTAGTAATCGTGATCGGCACGGTTCGGTTGATCGGCTCCAATGCGAATACCGTGTTCTCGCAGGTGGCCAGCGCGGTCGGTACCAACTAATTTCGCAGAGAGGGCTCCGCTTTGCGGTGGTCCAAGTTGCGCCCAGTCGATGCGATTGGGGTCTTGCCTGCTCGCAATAAAGGAGAGGAATGAACCGAAGCCGTTTGCTAATGATCGGAGGCCTGGCCTTAGCCATTGGCCTGCTTGTCAGCTACGCGGTCTACGACCGGCTGCGCGCCCATGGAGCGGGCGAGCAGCAGTTCGCGCAGGTCGTGGTAGCAGCGAATGACATACAGATCGGTTCCCGGCTGTCTGACCATGATGTCCGTCTGGCCACTTTTCCGCAGGCCAGCATTCCTCCCGGCGCCTACTCGCGGGTATCGCAGGTCCGGGATCGTGGCGTAGTGATGCCAATTTCGCGCGGCGACTTCATTCTGCCGGACAAACTGGCTGACGCGAATGCCGGCGCGGGATTGCCTTCCATGATCCCGCAGGGGATGCGGGCTGTATCGGTGCGGGTGAACGATGTTGTTTCCGTGGCCGGTTTTGTGCAGCCGGGCACGCGCGTGGATGTTCTGGCGACAGGCATTCACGGGGCGGGTGAAAACCAGACAAGCACCGTGCTCGAGAATGTAGCCGTGATTGCCGTCGGCCGCAGCCTGTTGGATCGGATGACTGGCGACGTGCAGAACGCCGGCGTGATTACTTTGCTGGTTTCTCCCGACGACGCACAGAAGCTGACCCTTGCCTCGCAGGAAGGCAGAATCCAGCTCGCCCTGCGAAACCCGCTTGACACGCGCAAGGAATCGCTTAACGCCACCAAGACCAGTTCCCTGCTGCCCGCCGGCCAGTCTGCGCCGGCTCCAACCGAGAGTAAGCCCAGGGTTCACAAGGTAGTTGAAAAAACCGTTCCACCGCCTCCTCCCACGCCTTATCAGGTGGAGATGATTCGCGGCGGAAAACGGGATGAAACCAAGTTCAAACCGGATGGAAACAATTGAGCGCTCAATCCCGCACCTGCCGGTACGATTTTCTAATCTTGAGGAGCGTGCGGTCTTCCCGCAAAGGTTCGCATTCATGAAATTTTTGGCGATCGTCGCCGTCGCGTTGCTTGTGTTGACCTGCCCGGCTCTAGCGCACAGCGCCGCCGCGGAGAATCCAGCGCCCCAGGACAGCGCGCAGACAGCCGCTGCGCCGCAGGCCAGTTCCACGGTTAATGCCCCGGAGAACCCCGCTGCCGCCCCACTCCGGGTCATGGTCGGGAAATCCCTGCTGATCAATACCACCGAGAGGCTGAAGCGCATATCTGTCACCGATCCCAGCGTGGCGGACGCGATCGTTGTGACACCGACCCAAGTGCTGGTGAATGGGCTTGCCCCCGGCGAGATTTCCCTGCTTATCTGGGATGAGCTTGAGCGCTCCCGCAGCTTTGACTTGCGCGTTGATGTCGACATTACGGCGGCTCGAGAAGAGTTCACGAAACTTTTTCCCAATGAACAGATTGAAGTGACGCCTTCGCGCAGCGCCATCGTTCTCTCCGGCCACGTGACCACCGAGGATGTATCAAAGCACGCGGCCGCTCTGGCTTCGGCTTACTCCAAGAATGTTGTGAACGTGCTGACCTTTGGTCCGGTGGGCGCCGATGAGGTGCTGCTGGAAGTGAAGTTCGCGGAGGTCGATCGGACCGCTCTGCAGCAGCTCGGCATCAATGTGTTTTCGACGGGGGCGGGCAATACGTTCGGCTCGGTAACGACAGGACAGTTTGGAGGAGTGACGGGCTCCGCACTCACTGGCTCGGTTCCGACCACCGGCTCGGCCACCACCACTCTGACAGTTTCAAACTTCCTGAACCTTTTTTTCTTTAATCCGCAGGTCGATCTCGGTGGGGTCATTGAAGCTTTGCAGCAAAAGAGCCTGTTGGAAATTCTGGCCGAGCCCAACCTGGTTGCGGTGAACGGTAAAGAAGCCAGCTTCCTAGCCGGCGGAGAATTTCCCTTTCCCGTCGTGCAGCCCAATGCCACGGGGCTGTCGACCGTCACTATTCAGTTCCGAGAATTTGGCGTCCGCCTGAAGTTCACACCGATCATCCAGCCCAATGGCAATATCCACATGCACGTTTCACCCGAAGTGAGCACGCTCGATTACTCGAACGCGGTCACGGTTTCGGGAACAACTATTCCCGCACTGAGTACGCGAAAAGCTGAGACGGAATTCGAGTTACAGGATGGGCAGAGTTTTGTAATTGCGGGATTGATCGACAATCGTGTAACCGATATCATAAACAAAATTCCAGGACTGGGGGATATTCCAATCCTGGGGAATTTTTTCAAGAGCAAGAGCCTGCAAAAGAGTAAGTCGGAATTAATGGTCTTATGCACGGCGCGCCGCATTTCCCCGAGCACGCTAGCGCCTCCGGGGCCTGCGATGCCAATCCCAATTTTGGACCCTGCCAAGTTTGACGGAAAAAAGACTGCGGGATCGGGTAAGTAGGCCGGGCGCAAAATCCCTGGGTGGTGGAGCTGGGTAGAGACAGAATGAGTTATGCCACCTTGCTCGCACGGCTGCCCATGTAATTCCTGAAGATGCCTCCGCAAAGGGCAGCTTCGGGCTTATGATGAGATAGCTTTTGTGACTTGGATTTTTTACGAGCTTTTGTGGGGAAGCAGTTATGCCAGAGTTGTCAGTCGCCATCTTTGCAGCGGACAACGATCAGCGAGCCGTCCTTCAGGTTCTGGTGGATGGCACCAGTGTGGCGCGCACCGTCTGCGCCAACTCCGTATTACCTCTGACAGCCACTGACTCTGTCGTCTCCAAAACCAAGGCTTTTTCTCCGGACGTGATTCTGGTGGATATTCCGGTCTCGGGAGCGCCGACGGCGTTGCGCGCCATTGAATTACTGCACCAGGAGATTCCGGGCGCGGCGCTGTTTGCCATGGGTCCCATGACCCAGCCGCAGCTGATTGTGACCGCTATGCGCGCCGGCATCCGCGAATATATCGAGCGGCCAACCTCGACCAACGATCTGCTGGAGGCCTTCGTCCGCCTCACCTCAACCCGGCGCAAGCCGGGCCGCGAAAGCCATCGCGGCAAGGTCTATACGGTGGTCAATGCCAAGGGCGGCAACGGAGCCACCACGGTGGCCGTCAACCTCGCGCTGGCGTTGCAATCTATTCATCACAGTACGGCTTTAGTCGATTTGGCGCCGCTTGGGCATTGCGCGCTTCATTTGAACCTGAGGCCGGCGTTCACCATCGCCGATGCCGTCTCGAACCTGCACCGGCTGGACTCTTCCCTGCTTGATAGCTTCATGATCCGGCACGACCGCGGCCTGCAACTGCTAGCGGGAACTGGCGTACCGAGCGCCATCGAGCCTTCGGCCGCCGATTTTGCCCGATTGTTCGACATGATTGCGGGGCTGTTTCACTACATTGTGGTCGACGCATCTTCCCGGCTCGATAGCGCCACCCGGCTGGCCAGTAACCTTTCGGAGAAGGTTCTTTTGATCGCGCATGCCGATGTCGCATCATTATGGGGGGCCGGAAGAGTGGCTCAATTTCTTGGAGAGACGGGCTCGCGCGACCGTTTTGGGCTGATCCTGAACCGTTATCGCAAGGTTACAGGATTTGACGAATCGGAGGCTGAGGCTGCGATTGGAGCTCCCGTGCTTTGGCGGATTCCCAACCAGTATTTCGCGGTTTCCACCGCCATCGACCGGGGGGTGCCGATCATGCAGACGGGGAACACGGAGATATCGCGCTCCATCAGCGGGCTGGCCCAGTACCTTACTAAAGATGATTTGGACGTAAAACGGAGCGCCTGGTCGCTGTTTAAGACGGTATAGTTGATTGAGACATTGCGGCATTCTGAGTCAATAAAACCATGGCCAATTTGCAGGCATTTGAGCGGGGCGATTATCAGCAGGTAAAGGCCGATCTTCATCGCAAGATCCTGGATCGCCTTGACCTGGAAAAACTCGGACGCTCGAATGGGAACGCGGCCCGCGAAGAAGTTCTTGTCCTTATCCGCACCTCGGTCAACAGTGAAGCCGTTCCTCTCAGCTTCGCCGAACGCGAGCGCCTGTCGCGCGAAATTCTGGATGAGATCTTCGGCCTTGGGCCCCTCGAACCGCTGCTCAAGGATCCAACCGTCTCCGACATCCTGGTCAACCGCTTTGACCGCGTGTATGTGGAGCGCGGCGGCAAGCTGGAAATTACGCCGCTCTCGTTCAAAGACAATCAGCACCTGATGCAGATCATCGATCGCATCGTGTCGCGCATCGGGCGCCGCATTGATGAATCTTCGCCCATGGTGGACGCCCGCCTGCAGGATGGATCGCGCGTCAATGCCATCATTCCGCCGCTGGCGCTGGATGGAGCGTGCCTGTCAATTCGCCGCTTCGGGCGCGATCCGGTTTCGTCGCGCATCATGCTGGAGAACAAGACGCTCTCCGAGGGCATGCTGGACCTGCTCTCGGCCATGGTGAAAGGGCGCTTGAACCTGCTGATCTCGGGCGGCACGGGCGCCGGTAAAACCACACTCCTTAACGTACTCTCAGGATACATTCCGAATTCCGAGCGCATCGTCACAATTGAAGACGCGGCCGAATTGCAGCTTAAGCAGGAGCACGTAGTGCGCCTTGAAACCCGTCCTCCGAACATCGAAGGCAAGGGCGCGGTGCGGATGCGGCAACTTGTGATTAACAGCCTGCGTATGCGGCCCGACCGGATCGTGGTGGGCGAGGTGCGCGGTGAGGAAGCCTTCGACATGCTTCAGGCCATGAACACAGGCCACGAAGGCTCGCTGACGACGGTTCACGCCAACTCCCCGCGCGATGCTCTGAACCGCGTCGAGAACATGGTGTCGATGGCCAACCTTAATATTCCGGAACGCGCCATTCGCCAGCAGGTGGCGAATGCCATTCATGCGGTGGTGCAGATCGCGCGTCTCTCCGACGGTTCGCGCAAAGTCATGACCGTCTCCGAGATCACGGGCATGGAGGATGAGAGCATCACTCTGCACGACGTCTTCACCTTTGAGCGAATTGGAATCGACGAAAATGGACGCGTGCGCGGCGTTTTTCGCGCCACCGGAAAGCCTCCGCATTTTGCCGAACGCCTGGCTACCGCCGGCTGCCGGCTGAATGATTCCCTATTCACATCGCGGTTGGAGGTTTAGCGCATGCTCTTCATACTCGCGGTGCTGATCTTCCTGGCCGTGACCGTCGCCGCCTTCGCGGTCATCTCTTTGTTCGACGAGCGCAAGGCTCGCGCCCGCATTCTTCGCGATCGTCTTACCAATGCCGATAAAGCGGCCGAACAGCCGCTGCCCGAAGCCGCTCTGCTGCGCGATGAAATGCTCAGCAAGATTCCGGCGTTCGATACGTTCCTGCGCCGCTCGGATCGAGTCTCGGAGCTGCAAAAGGTTCTTGCCCAGGGCAACGTCGATATCCGCGCCGGCAACTTCCTTATGCTTTGCGGCCTTTCGGCGGTCGGCCTTGCCGCGATCGCATTCATTTTCGGCGGCAAGCTTGTCTTCGGCTGGGCGGGTCTGCTGCTCGGTTTCTTCATTCCTTATGCCTACGCTTCCCACATGCGCACCAAGCGCTTTGCGAAGTTCGAGGAAAAGTTTCCCGAGGCCATCGATACGTTAGCGCGCGCGGTTCGCGCCGGCCATGCCTTCACCACCGCTCTTGAGATGATTGCCAATGAAATCGCCGAGCCCGTTGCCAGCGAGTTCCGCCAGCTTTACGAGGAACAAAAATTCGGACTTCCGGTCCGCGATGCGCTTATCAACCTCGCCGACCGCATTCCTCTCGTCGACGTGAAATTCTTCGTCACCGCCGTCATGCTGCAGCGCGAGACCGGCGGCAACCTTGCGGAGATTCTCGATAATCTTTCTTACGTGATCCGGGAACGCTTCAAGATTCTTCGCCAGGTGCGCGTTCATACCGCGCAAGGACGGCTCACGATGGTGCTGCTGATGGCGCTGCCACCGACCATCGTGGCAATCATGCTGACCGTGAACCGTGGCTTCATTGAACCGCTGTTTACCGATCCGATCGGCCACGCGTTAATCGTGGGCGGCATCACGCTGCAAACGATGGGCTATTTCGTGATTCGGAGGATTATTAGGATTCAGGTTTGAGAAACAGTTCTCGTTGTCAGTTATTCGTTGCCGGTAACACCTTTTCAACCTACGGCCCGGCAATCTGCGCACGGGGAAGGAGGCGTAGGTTGATAACAGCGACTCGCCTTGAGCGGTAATAAGAACTGAGACTGAGAACTGGATAACCGACAACTGCTCCTATGGAAATCTTTCTTCCAATTCTGATCTTTGTGACCATCGTGGTGGTGGTCTTCGCTTTTGGCGCCGCCACGGTTGCGCCCTCGTCGGTGCTGGGATCACGACTGCGCGAAATCGGCTGGCAGCGGCCAAAGGCGCGGCAAAAGGCGCCGGTGCGCGAACGGATACAGCAGGCGCTCGATCCACTCAGCCGCGCTCTGCCCATCTCGCCGCACGACGTTACGCGCACTCGCGCTCTTTTGATTCAGGCGGGATACCGCGACGCGCAGCACGTTTCCATTTACCGGGGACTGCGCGTTCTTTTCGCCGCCCTGGGATTCTTTTCGGTGTTTCTGGTTTCCGGATTCAATTCGCCACTGCTCCTGCTCGGCGTATTCGCCTTCGGTTTTTTTATACCGCGCTTCCTGCTAAAGCGAAAGATTCAGGAGCGCCAGCGCAGTATTCGTCTTGGCCTGCCCGACGCGCTCGACTTGACGGTTATATGCGTGGAGGCAGGACTTCCCCTTGACCAGGCGCTGAATCGCGTGGGCGAAGATTTGAGCCACGCTCATCCTGAGTTGAGCACCGAATTCCATCTTTTTACTTTAGAAACACAAGCTGGCAAGCCGCGGGTGGATGCGCTCCGGAATCTGGCCGCGCGCACCGGCGTCGAAGACGTTCGCTCGCTGGTTGGAACCCTGATCCAAACCGACCGCTTCGGCACCAGCGTGGCGCAAGCTTTGCGCATACACTCCGATTCGCTGCGCACAGAGCGCCGGCAGCGCGCCGAAGAGCAGGCCGCCAAAACGACGGTGAAAATGATTATTCCGCTGGTGCTGTTCGTTATGCCGTCCCTGATTTTCGTCACGGTGGGCCCAGCCGTCATTCAGTTGATGCGCCTGCTTCTTCCGATCACAGGAGGTCGCTGACAATCTCCCCCGCGCAGCCAATTCTTTTCCGGCCACAAGGAGGGCCCATGCCCCAGGCGGGCCCGACCGCATACGCCTTCAACCGCACCCGCTCAACGTATCTCGCCACCGATCTGGTCATCGCGCGCACGCACTGGTCGCGCTTTCGCGGGCTGATGGCAACCGATGCTTCCGCGTTTCCGCCGGGGCGCGGGCTCTGGCTTAATCCTTCGCACGGCATTCACACCTTCGCGATGCGCTTTCCGATCGATGCCCTCTACCTTGACCGCGACCGGAAAGTGGTGCACATGGAAGAGGACCTGAAACCGTGGCGCGTGGCCGCGGTACGCGCACAGGCCACGTCCGTGCTCGAGCTGCCTACCGGAACCATCCGCATGTCATCGACCATGCTCGGCGACCAGATCGATATTCTGCTGGAAAGCCCTATTCATAGCGAAGCGGCGTAGGACGCGGCCTTTAGAAGCTATCGCCGATTGTCGGTAACGGGTTCGGGATGGATGAGCACCCGGAACAACTCGGGAGCGTCGCGCTTGAAGCGGATTTCGAGCGCCGTCTGCACATCGTGCACCCGCGAGAGAGGCATGTCGTCCGGCAGTGTGCAGTGGCAGGAAACGTAAAGCCGGTCGCGAATCTTTTTGAACTGAAATTCATGTACATCCATCACTTCCGGAAATTCCCTTACCACATTCCTTAAGCGGCTTTCGAGTTCCGGTTCACGCACGATCTGCTCGCCGGTTTCAATCGTTGCCGGCTCGCTTTCGATGTGGGTGAGAATGATCGTAATTTCCGGAATCTCCGCACGCATCTCGGTTTCAAGGCGCGTCACCTCGTCATGCGCCTGCTTCATGCTGAGCTGTTCATCCAGCTCCAGGTGCTGCTCCACGTGCAGTTCGCCGGCCAGGTCCTGCACACTGATGTCGTGCACGCTGAAGTTGTGATGGGCCGCGACGGCGCGAATCCGGTCGAAGATATTTTCCGTATGGCGCGCCCGCGGGACCGAATGGACCATGACGTCGGCGTCGGGCAGAATTTCACGCACGCGCGCTGTCACCACGTCGGAGATCTGCTCCGAGCGTTGAAAGGTGAAATTGCGAGCCAGGCCCACCGAAACGTCGGCGAAGTAGCGGCTGCCGGACTTGCGAATCCGCACGCGATCGACTTCCAGCACACCATCGACTTTCTCAACTCCGTCGAGGATGCGATTGCGCGCACCGGAGGGGGCGGCATCCATCAGGGCGTCCATGGTGCGCCGCGCCAGACGCCAGCTTACGGTCACAACGACGCCTGCCACGAACAAAGCCGCAATCGGATCGGCCTGCCTGAGCCATGCCACATGAGAAATCCGTCCCGCGTAAACCAGGGCTAAGCCAATGATCACAGCCGCGCTCGACCACACGTCGGTGGAGAAGTGCAGCGCATCGGCTTCAAGCGCCTGGCTGTCGTATTTTTTCGCCATGCTGCCGAGGGCGCGCGACCGCCAAACATCGACGGCTATCGATAAGAACATCACGCCAAAAGCGTAGATGCTGGGCTCGATTTCGACGGTGTGGAAAAAGAGGCGCTGGAAGGCCTCATAGACGATCCAGGCGCAGGTGATTAAGAGCAGGCCGGTTTCAATGAAGGCGGAAAAACTTTCAACCTTGCCGTGGCCATACTGGTGATCGGCATCGGCCGGCTTATCGGAGACGCGCACCGATAAAAATGTGACCATGGCGGCGATGAGGTCGAGCGCGGAGTGCGCGGCCTCCGACAAAATTCCGAGCGAGCGCGTTGCCAGTCCCACAGCGATCTTCAGCACGGTGATGACCAGGGCGGCCAGGACGGAGTTTCCGGCGACGGTTCGCTTTTCCTGGCGCATCGACTCCGAACCGAATGCGCTTTGCGTCTCTTGCATACCCGCTCATTATCGCTTTGGATTCAGCTTTCGCCAACCGCCGTGAGGGTCCCAGGTTCAACTTTCCCGTCAGACGCCACGAAGACATGCCGGCAAGCAAACAGGGGGTTGTCTCTATTGGGTGTTGGGGATTGAAGATTCTCCGTGCTTTCGTAACTAATGCTGAAGAATGGCACGGTGGGACGCGGCTCAACCGGCGCCTGGCCCTCCACCAATCCCCGCCTGCCATGCTACGATTATGTGCTTATCGCAACTATTCTTGGAGGGTCCAGTCAGATGCGTCTTCCGCTGTTAGTGTGTTTGTTCCTTGCCGCAATCGTGTGCGCGCAAACCCCGCAATCGCAGCCTCCGGCTCAGGCAGCCCCGAGCGCCGAGCCTCAGGCGGCTGCCCCAGCCACGCCGTCCGCCGCTCCGGCCGCGCCCGAACCGCCCAAGGTCAATCCGGACGATGTCGTCCTCACCATCAAGGGCCTCTGCGCCGATAGCAGCCAGCAGGGGGATGCCTGCAAAACGACGTTCACCAAAGCGCAGTTTGAAAAGATCACGGATGGAATTCAGCCGGGTATGGCTCCTGCCATGCGCCGCCAGTTTGCCAATCGGTATTCCCAGGTGCTGGCCATGTCCACCGAGGCCGAAAAGCGCGGGCTGGAGAAGACTCCCCATTTCGAAGAGGCGCTGCGGCTGGCTCGCATGCAGATTCTTTCTCAAGAGCTCACTAAGGCCATTCAATCCGAGTCCAGCAATATCAGCGACGACGAAATCAATGAATATTACAAGCAGAACGCGGCTAACTATGAGGAAGCCACTTTCATAAAAATCTTCGTTCCTCATACCAAACGCGTAACCCCGCCGGCAGCCACGCCTGCCAAGGGCGATGCGGCGGATGCTGAATCCAAGCCCAAGGCGAAAACGCTGAGCCCGGAAGAACAGCAAAAGCAGGGCGAGGAAGCGATGAAGAAAGAAGCGGTCGCGCTGCGTGCCAGACTTGTGAAAGGCGAAGATCCGGATAAGTTGGAAAAGGCCGCCTTTACGGCAGCGGGCCTGCCAGGGACCCCCCCGCCCACCAAGATGGAACATGTGCGCAAGAGCAGCCTGCCGCAATCGCAGCAGATTGTCATGTCTCTCAAGCCCGACGAGGTTTCCGAGGTGATCTACGATCCGAGCGGCAACTATATTTTCAAGCTGATCAGCAAGACGACGTTGACAGTCGATAGCGTAAAAGCGGAAATCAAGAATCAGCTTTCGCAGCAGCGCTATCGCGAAATGATGCAGCACTTCCAGAACAATGCTGAATTGAACGACGCATATTTCGGTCCCGCGCGCGCGCCAGCTGGCATGCAGTTGCCTCCGCGCCGGCCGGGTGCGCCGGCCGCGCCTCCCGCCAAGGAAGACGACCGCGACTAAATGGATACGTCGAAGCCAACTATCCTGGTCACCGGCGTTTCCGGCAATCTTGGCTGTCGGCTCATAGAGCATCTTTCGGGATACGCAGTGGTGGGTGTTGACCTAACGCCCCCCGCTGCGCCCGTGGATCGCTTTCTCTCTCTCGACCTGGGCCGCGAGGAATCAACCCGCCACCTGCATCTGCTTCTCCGCGAGGTTCAGCCCGTTGCCGTGGTTCATCTGGCGTTTGTAATCGATCCCCAGCGAACCGGCATCATCGACCTCGATCGCATGTGGCAGATAAATGTCGCCGGCACAGCCCGGGTCATGGAGGCGATTACAGAAGCAAACCGGGCCGCGGCGCAGGTCACGGAGAACATGGTTCGTCATTTCATTTTTCCCAGCAGCGTTTCCGCTTACGGCTCCAATCTGCCGCAAGCCGTCACTGAGGAAGCCCCGCTCCGCGCCCACACGCTGCCCTATGCAATTCACAAAAAAGAGAGCGACCTGGTGGTTCAGCAGCGTGCGCCTTCGCTGCGGGCCTGCGGAGCGTTTATTCTTCGTCCACACATATTTGCCGGGGCTACGGTGGAGAATTACTTGATGGGCGCTTTTCGCGGCACGCCCAATGGCAAGGGTGAGCGTGCCAAGCGCATGCGCCAGGCCGGAAAACGCCTGCCCTGCATGTTGCCCTTTGGCCGCGAATATCTCGACAACCAGATTCAATTCGTCCACGTCGATGACATGGCGCGATTGATTGTGTGGCTATTGAAGCGCGAACCCGAGCCGCAGAGGCTTACGATTCTCAACGTCGCGGGCCGCGGCGAACCGATGACGTTTGCGCAGTGCATTGAAACCGCTCAAGCGAAGTTATGGCGCGTGCCCGGCAAGTGGGCCATGCGGCGTATTCTGCAGTTCCTGTGGAACCGCAACATCTCGGCGATTCCGCCCGACGCAGTCCCGTATATGACCGGCCAGTACATCATGAATACCGACCGCTTGAAAGCCTTCCTGGGCAAGGATTACCAGCGCGTCATGACAAAGACCAACCTTGAAGCGTTCAGCGATTCCTTTCAGAACAGTCCAGCGGCGTCGTAGCGCCATGGCGGCGTGATTCAAGGAGCGGCTCAGCCGTTACTCCGCCCTTCGTCCCCAGTAGACGCCCGCCACGCCCAGCGTGTAAGGAGTCCACGAGGCCTGGCTAAAGCCTGACTGCCGCATGCGCGCCATCATCTCTTCGGGCGCGGGAAAGCGCTCGACCGACGCTGGCAAGTAGGCATACGGACCGCGTACGCCAGAAATCAGCGTGCCAATCGCAGGCAGCACTTTTTTGAAATACACGCGATAGACTTCGCCAATCAATCCGCGTGGTTCGCCAAAATCCAGAATTCCGCATTCTCCGCCAGGGCGCAGCACACGCGCGATTTCGCGCAGCCCGGCGTCGTAGTCGGCCAGATTGCGAAAGCCGAAGGCCGACGTGACCAGATCGAAGTGAGCATCGGGAAACGGCAACCTTAGTGCATCGGCCTCAACCCAGCGGGGAGGTGCGGCTTCCCGGGTCTTCGATTGCCCGGGCTTCGATTGCCCGGGCGTATTCCCATCTGCTGCGACACGGCTCTTGGCTGCCGCCCGCTGCAGCATGGCGTGCGAAAAATCTGCACCTAAAATCATCGCGCCGGCAGCGCCAGCGCGGCGGCGCAACGCGAATGCCATATCCCCGGTTCCGCAGCACAGGTCCAACACCTGCGCGCCGGGCCGCTTCAAAATCGCGTCGAAGCGGCGAGCCGTCTGCCACCACCACAGCCGGTCGATGTTGAACGAGAGAACATGATTGAGCAGGTCATAGCGCGGCGCAATCGAAGTGAACATCTGCTGCACGGCCTTGGCCGCGGACTCGCGGTCCGCCGCACCCGCCGGCGCCGCGCCAATCACTTTTTCTTCCTGGCTTGAATTCATGAATTCAGGTTGTTGAAGCTCTTTGGCAGTATACGAAGGCAGGATACGAATTCGAGGGCAAAAATAAGCGCAGACGGAGGGAACGAAAGCGAATAGCGGCCCCGCTACTTCGCCAACTTGAGAATCTCTTCTACCGCGCCGCGCACTGCCGACTCGCCTACATCGCTGGTAATTTCGACTTTGCCAATCTCGCGCGGCAAAATGAAATGCACCACGCCATGACGAGTCTTCTTATCCGATTTCAGCCGCTTCACAATGTTCGCCGCTTTCACATTCATGCGCGGCAATTCGCCCAGCCCGAGCACGGCATTCATAATGCGGCCAGCCGTGACGCTATCGAGTTTGCCCGCCGAAAGCGCAATGTGAGTGGCTGCCAGTAATCCCCAGCCAACGGCCTCGCCGTGGAGCAGAAGCTTGTATTCAGTCTCGGCTTCAAGCGCGTGCCCAATTGTGTGCCCCAGATTAAGCACCTGCCGCGCCCCGCTTTCGCGTTCGTCGGCGCTCACCACCGAGGCCTTCAGCCTGGCCGAATCGGCAATCACTTTTTCAACTACATCCGGCTCACGCGCCAGAAGCTCCTTGTGCTTCTCTTCAAATAGCCGGAACAGACCTGCATCGCCGATGATGCCGCACTTGAGCCCTTCATAGAGTCCCGCCCTGTATTGGCGCGGCGAAAGCGTCTTCAACACCTCGGGATCGGCGAGCACTGCGCGCGGCTGATGAAATGTCCCCAGAAGATTCTTGCCGGAGATCAGATTCACTCCCGTTTTTCCGCCGATCGCGGCATCCACCTGCGCAAGTACGGTCGTCGGAATCTGAATCACGTCGATGCCGCGCATATAAATCGAGGCCAAAAAACCGGTCACATCGCCGACCACGCCTCCGCCGAGCGCAATCAGCGTAGAACTGCGATCCGCCCCAAGTTCCACCAGCTTTCCGGCTAATTTTTCAAGCGTCGCCAGCCGCTTTGCGCGCTCTCCATCGGGCATTTCCAGGGGCTGCGCTTCAATACCCGCGGCCTGCAACGATTCCAGCAGCGTATGCGCCCAGCGCTTGCGTACGGGAGGCACAGTGACCACAAACGCGCGCTTGCCCGCCAGGAAGGGCGCCAGCGTCTCGCCTGCGTTCGACACCAGACCGCTCCCAATGAGCACATCGTAGGAGCGCGAAGCCGTCGTCACTGGAATGCGAATCATGACTAACGGTTGATCATAGCTGAACGGGACGAGTCCGGCCTGAAGCGGCGGGGAAAAAATGGGGTAATTGCGAAGGCGAGGACCAAAAGCGAAAAGCTGGGACTAACGCACGAAAAAGCCCATCGCACGCAGCTAGAAAATGCTGGGATCGCGGCGCGTCAGGATAACGCGCTCAAGGGAAAGCTCGTTGCCGACGAATATGAAGTTGTAAGGAGATCCGTTCAAGAGCGTTCCGAGCACATCGCGCGCCGGACCGGGCCCCAGCTTGATAAATACCTGTTCCTGTTCGGCGCCTGCGGGGATGGCAATCTCAGCCTGGGTTTTCTTTTGGACCTCAAATAACAATTGCGCCAGCGTTGCCCCCTCCGACTGAATGCTCAACATCCCGTTCACGTAAGAAACGAACGACAGCGGCTTTGGATCCGCGGCATGCATTTCGGCGGAATTGGGCATGCCCGGAACGGCTGCGCCCGTATTAACACCGGCGGGGGACGCGTTCAGGGCTCCATCTGACGCTGGAGCCATGGCACGAGCAATTACCGGACTATCAATCCGCACCGATGCTGGGCTTACCGGCGCTGAACTCATCGACGCTGGACTCATCGACGCCGAGCCTGCTTCGTGCTGAACCACACCGGCGCTGGGCACAACTTCAACGGGAAACACTTCTTTTGCTGCCGGAGCGCGGGTGATCGGTTCCCGGACAATTGAAATGGTGGCGAAAGAACCAATCGCAGGGGACGGCTTGCGGGCAGGTGCAGTGCCCAATCCCTCAATCATAGCGGTTTCGCGCAACTGAGCGGTTCCAACCTTAGGCGGGCCGGCAATTGCCGGTGGAGCTACTTTTCGCGCCGCACTCGTCGCGGCGCCCAGCTTGACGAGTACCGAATTGCCATTGGTCGTAATGTGATACGACTGCGCATCGGCCAAATCGAGGACAATTCGCGTGATCGGCGGATTATTGAAGAAAAGGCCTGAACGAACCGTTTTAAGCGCGCCGCGATTTACCGTCAATCCCCGCAATTCGGGAGAAGGATGGGCGCCCGGAAAATCAATCACAATGCGATCCGGCCCGGTGACCGCCTGCGTGTTGGGCGAAACCGGCGCGCCGGAGGTCTGGATTTCCACTTCCAATGCATCAGGAGCGCCACGCACAACGACGTGTTCAACCGTAGCACCCTTTTGTGCGGCCAGTGGGCCCGCCAGAAGGGCGATAGATAAGAAGACCGCGAAGTAAGAAAAGCGTGACATGGAACCCTACAAGAAGTGTAGCAGTTGCAGGAACCGGGAAATTACTCGGAAGTTGTAGTACCGAATTGCAGCGCGACCGGCGTCGGGCGCCTAACAGTGGGGCATTTAATCGGCGCGTGCCTAGCCGCGGACGGCGAGCAAAACTTTGCTTCTGCGATAACGCCAGCCAATCGCCATCAAGCCGCTCGCCAGCAGGATCATGGTTGGAGGCTCAGGCGTCACTGGCTTCTTGTGATGAATACAATCTTTATCGTTCGGCACCGCCAGACAATTGCGCGGAGGCAGCGGAAGATTGAAGCCAACGTATGGGAAGCTCAAATTATTGGCAAACAACTTCGGCGAACCGGGCTGGCCGGAGGGTAAATCCGTCGCCTCCAGCATGGCCCGCACGGGCAATGCTGGGCCCATGGGATCAAGGGCGACCGGCTGGTCCAGAACATCTTCTTCTGGCTCTTCATTGGAAATTTCTGGTTTTGCCGTATCGGAGACTTGATTACCGCACTTGGCCCGGGCAGTGATCTTGCCATCGGTCAACAGCAATTCTCCGGGGTGCAGGCGTATTCTCTTCTGGGTCCAGAAGATCGAATCGCGAATTCGGTAAGAAACGTAAACTTCCCGCGGCTGCTCAACCCTTACAAAATGGGCATGGTTGAAGTCGAAATGAGAGAAATGGCGGGATACAGCCTTATCGTTGGCCGCCGCCTGACGTAAGGTCTGGGGGCTTTTTATGCCGCCGGGCACGACTGAGTAGGGATAAACACCGGGGATCCGGGTTGCATAATGGCGATGTTTGGTCGTCTGCTGGGATACGAAACCGAGTTCCTGCCGCGAGGCCCGTGCCTTAGCTGCTTCTTGCCATGTCTGGGAAGGTTTCGCGGCTCCCCCGAGGAAATGAGTAGCGGCTTGCCAGCCCCAAATGGCAAGCAAAACCGCAGCCGCTGAGACGATCAGAATGCGCTGGTTCCGCAAGTGGCGGCGGTACCAGGATCGCCTGCGTCGCACACCCTTGCCGTTCGCCTGGTCGTTCAGAAAACACTCTCCTTAGTACCTTAAGTACCTACGGGGGGCATAGGCAGAAAACCACTGGTGAAGTTATAGCATCCAAACAACCAAACAGCGGGACGCGGCTCACCGAACAAAATACCTTTAAATTCAATAACTTGAATAACTTACCAGCAATATGATACCACGCTTCCACACCCTGTTTCGACACATAGACAGCAAAATGTTGCACTTTCCCGCAATTGCATTTCTCAACATGGGAAAGCCGCCCTCACTGCGAGGGCGTAGCACCGGGAGCGGCGCTACTCGGCGGTACGGCGGGGGGCAAAGTACAGCTGTGCGCCTGAAGCCAAGCTTTCGCTTGCTGATGTACGTTAGCAACTTCATCTTGAGTTAATTCTGTTGCGAGATCTTCCAGGAACGCCTCGCTGTTCAAGTCGCCCTGGGCGAGTGCCACATCGTACCAGAAATATGCCTTGTTGTAATCCTGTGAAACGCCGCGCCCAGCCCAGTATTGGGAGCCGAGGGACGACATTGCGGGGACATACCTTTGTTCGGCGGCCCGCCGGAACCAGTCGTTGGCATCGGTATCGCTCTGCCGGACGCCATCGCCATTGCGGTAAAGCGTGCCGAGACGCCACTGCGCTTCGGCATCGCCCTGCTCCGCCAACTTGCCTAGATCCTCAGGCGTAGCTCCGCGGACTTTGGCCGGCTTCGGAGTCGGAGCCGAGTCCGAAAAATCGACTTCCGAATACTGAAAGAAAGATGGGCCAATCCAGCAAAGCGCGGCGATCGCACCCAGTACGATTACCGCAAGCAGAATTCGCCGATTCCGGATGCGACGCTTGTACCAAGTCCTTCTTCGGCGCACAGGCTGCGTGGGCTGCGCGGATTGCTCACTCACACGGTAATCCAAAAAACACGCTCCGGGAGTTTTCGCACGGTTACGGCTAAAAGATAACTCCCCTTCGGCACACTATTGTCCAGAGCGTTGTGCGGTCGTCTGGAACAACCGCTCTGAATGCAATGATTTAGCCGTTGCAAGGGAATGTTAACAAGGGGAGCGTGGAATTTCACCCGAAAAATGGAAAAAGACGTTACTTCCCGTTCCTTCGATGGTCCCTCACGCCGGGATTTCCCTCCCCAGCAGTCCTCCGGCGTGTTAACGATCCGAGTTACTAACGATTCAATGTTGACGATTAACGATCCGGGGCAGCCGACTCCCCTTCCAATTCGAGGTTGTCGAATCCCCGCCATTTGTAATATGCAATGGAGATAATCCAACTTAACGCGAAAAGACCGACAATAAAATAGCCGAGCGTGCCGAAGTGGTCGTTAAGGCGGGCGACTCCGTTCCAGAACCATCCTTTGAATTGAAACTGGCCGGCTGCCAGACCGAGGACCTCGATCCCTCCGACGACAAGCGCCACTACAACGGAGACGCATGTAATGGTCATATTGTAGTAGAGCTTTCGAATCGGCTTAACAAAGGCCCACCCGTAGGCTCCGAGCATGAGGATGTTGTCAGTGGTATCGATGAGCGACATTCCCGCCGCGAAAAGCACCGGGAAAACCATAATCGCCCCAAACGGTAAACCCTTTGTCGCTTCGGCGGCGGAGATTCCGAGCAGCCCAATTTCGGTCGCGGTGTCGAAGCCCAGTCCAAAAAGGAAGCCCAAGGGATACATGTGCCAACTGCTGCGGATGAGGCGAAACATGGGACGAAATAAACGCGACAGAAATCCCCGTCCCGCGAGCAGCAGGTTGAAATCTTCTTCCACGTAAGGCTCGCCGCGCCGGACGCGCACAAACGTGTGATAAATGGAGCGCAGAACGAAGAGATTCGCGATAGCGATGGCAAACAAGAAAAAAGACGAGATCAGCGTCCCGGCTATGCCTGCGAGACTTTTGAAGGTGTCGAAGCGATGCTGCAGCAAAAGGGCGGCTTCGGCGATGCCGGCGGCTCCGAGCACGACCACCGTCGAGTGTCCGAGCGAGAACATCAATCCCACCGCGACGGGCCGCTTTCCATCCTGCATCAGCTTGCGGGTGACATTGTCGATGGCCGCGATGTGATCGGCGTCCACGGCGTGGCGCAGACCAAAACTGTAGGCGAGAAGAGCGGTTCCCAGAAGCACGGGATAGCGATGAAAGGCGAGTACCGCCCACAGCCAAGCGACGGCATTGAAGGCAAACAAGAAGCCGTAGATGGCAACGATACGGCTGCGGAGATTGCCGCTTGCATCGTCGAATAGTGAAGTGAATTTAGCCTTCATGGGGTGTTGCCCAGGCTGCACACTGTTGAACTCAGCGCCCGAAACTGTAACGTAAAGTGAATCGCGCCTGAGCCGGTTCGACGGGGTGCATGACCCTTGTGAATGCTGCATTCGCATTCACCGCACTCGCAACCTGCTCCTGGCCTGCCAGGGTTGTTGGCGGCGCCGCTGGTAGCCCGAGCCCGGCTGCGGGCGTTATTTGCGATACATAGGCATAGTCGACATCGTGATCCCGGCGGTCGAACAAATTCAAAACTTCGCCCCAGAGACTCCAGCTCCGGTTGATTTTATAACTGGCCCCCAGGTTGACCAGCGCGGTTGCGGGTGAAGTATAAATTGCGTCCGACGTCAAAGGACGAGGGCCAAAGTAGCGCAGGCGCAAACTCCCCGAAAAGCGTTTGTAATCCCGCAGTGTCGCGCCGGCCGAGACCACCCAACGAACTGCTTCGGGCACCTGCTTGCCGTTCGGATTCTGCAGGTATGCGCCGCCCCCGATCGGAATAAGACCAAAGCAGTTCGAGTTTCTCGCGCAAAGCTGATGACCGGTTGGGGTCGCGGTGTAAAACGTCGAATCGTCGGGGTCATTTTGGGTAAAGATGGCGCGGGAGTCGGCAAAGTCAGCATCAAGAACCAGATGTTCTGTTGGCGTGTAGTAGTTCCCAACTTCGATACCGTAGCGGTTGCTCGACTCGAATGAGGGAGTCGTGCCTCCGGTGTCGCCATCCTGCAGCAGTTCGGAATTACTGTGGAGATACCAGACTTCAACCGTGCTTTGCAGTTGTGGGACGGCGGCAGTTCGCAGGCCGGCTTCCGCGCCTTTGGTTTGGACGAGGAAGGGAATTTTAATGGGGTTCGGAGTGTTGTAGTAAGGATAGTCCGGCGAAACGGGTTCATACCGTTGCGTTGAGCCACGCACGTCATTGGTGTGGTAGCTGGCTCCGCCTTGCACATACAACTCCGTATTGGCCCACGGCCCGAAGATCAGACTTGCTTTGGGGCTGGGCAGGAACTTGGCGACCGATTGATGGGTATTGGGATTGTAGTTGGCAGGGTAGGGATCGTTGGGATAGTCGAGGTTGGTGGGGTTCGAAAAGCTGGTGATGACACCTTTACCGTCGTCGCCGCGCAGGGCTAGGATGGTGCGGAATTTGCCCGCCCACTGAATTTTGCTTGTCACCCACGGACTTCCTATCGTCTCCGTAAATTTATTCAGATCCGTATCCGCGGGCAAAACCGCGACCTGATCGAGGGAGGAAGGTTCATCGAGATAGTTAGCTATATAGTCGGTTTTGCTCGTCCGCATGCGATCGCCGGTGCGGAAAAGGCCGTTGTGGATCCAATCGTTGCGGAGCTGCATGCCGAACGTGGTTTCCGTCTGGCGGCCGAAAAAATGACCGGAAATCGTGTGGCGAAGATCGAACCCAGCAACCCAGCGCCTGTCCTGCTGTTCCAACTGGTCGCCCTTGTAAGGGTCGACCAGGTAGTAGGTGAAATCGGAGAACAGGTTGAGATCGTAATAGAAGCCATAGGCCGAAATCGTGGTTTCGGAATTTTCACTCTTGCGATGCCATTCGCCTTGCAAGCTGTAACGCTGTGATCTGCCACCGTCGGTTGGATTCAGCGAGCCGAAGAAACCGACGACGGGGATGGCCGTATAGGGGAGCTGATCGCTCGAGTTCCACCTCGCTCCATCGTAAGCATGGGACGTGATATTGAATCCATTGCCCTTCGTTCCCTGGCTATAGGTTACAAGGCCGTTGAATTTGTAGAAATTATCCGAATGCACCCACGGGCCGCTATCGTGGTAGGCCTCACCACCGTACAGCAAGTTGCCCTTGCCGAGCTTTTGCGAGATACCGAAAACGAAGCGCGCAAACTGGTACATGCCGCCGTCGATCTGGAAGAAGTTTCGCGGCAGCGTCTTATAAAACACTACGTGGGCATTACCCGCCGAGCCATAATCGCCGACATCGGCGTAATACGGACCTTTCTCGGCATCCACCCGCTCCACAAATTCCGGGATGACCGTGTTCATGTCTGAGTACCCCTCGCCGTGCGCGTGTGAGGGCAGGTTCAGCGGCATGCCGTCCAGAAGAATGGCGAAATCCGTGCCGTGATCGAGATTGAAGCCACGAAGAAAGTATTGGTTGGCCTTGCCGCCGCCGGCGTGTTGCGTGATGATCAGACCGGGCAGCGTCTCCAAAATCTCTCCGGAGCGAAGAGTGGGGCGGTTTTTGAGTTCCTCCGCGCCCACCGTTACCTGGCCGGCGGATGAGGCGATTCCTGCAAGGTCATCTTGGCGGCCCTGCACGTTGATGGTGGTATTCACCGCGCCCACAGCCAGGGAGATCCGCAGCGGGGCCGGCTCCTCCCTGGTGATAATGACGGACGTTTCTTTAGTTTCAAAACCGGACTTAGATACCACGATTCGATAATTACCCGGGGTGAGTCCCAAAATAATGAAGGAGCCGTTCCTGTCAGATTTCAGCATTTTTTGTATAGCGCCGCTCACGCTGCGAACCTCGACGGCAGCGCCGTCAATCACTGCGCCGGACGCGTCAACGACAGTTCCAGATATTTGAGGCGGGGAGGTCTTATCGTTTCTGTCGGCTGGCATTTTTTCTTCGGCGGCAACCAAAAATGGAAAAACCTCGATCGTTGCATCCGAGGCGGTACTTACTTGAACCCCTTGTTGGTGCAGCGCGCGGCCGTGCATATTTATCTCCGGGCTCTGGCCTAACAAAACGAGAGGCATGAACGCCAGCATCCAAACTGCACTCTTTAACGATTTGAATGTTACGTTTTTATAATTTGTGCTATTTTCCGTGGAATTGCCTCTCGCAGGGAATTTCCATCTGGGGATCTCCATCGGTAATCTGAGAGCCGGAGTTATGGTAGCACCACTATTTGCTTCGTGCTACCCGTTGAAACATTCGAACTGGAGTCTCGATCGCCGAATCGCGAACCGTTTGCTTCGATGTATCCCTCGAAGATTGCCCGGCACCACTAAGGATGATGATGATGACAGCGCCGCGCCACTACGTCCGGCGAACTCATTACCAGGCGCCCGTGCTGGACGCCTTTTGTGCTGATGAGCCGGTCGGCCAGTTGCTGTACTTCTTTCGACTTGCCGCGAAGGATTACGACCTCAAGGCAGCGCTCGTGATCGAGATGGGCGTGCAAAGTCGAAATCACGACCTCATGATGGTCATGCTGAATATCGGCCAACTTCTCCGGCAGGAGCCGCGTGTGGTGGTCGTAAATCAAAGTGACGGTGCCGACGACC
>JBAWBR010000041.1:0-2159 GCA_049589875.1 Terriglobales bacterium | reverse complement strand
TTACGCGGCCACATTCATGGAATCACAGCTCTGCGGGGGTGATGAAGTTGTCGTCATCGGCGGAGGAAACTCGGCCGGCCAGGCAGCCATTTTCCTGGCGGAAACCGCCCGGAAGGTCTATATGTTGATTCGCGGAAAAACGCTTTCGGAGACGATGTCACGCTATCTGACTCAGAGGATCACAAAGCATCCGGTGATCGAGCTGCATCTGCAGACCGAACTAGTGTCATTAGAGGGCGAATCGCACCTTGAACGGGTCACCTGGCTCGACCGGTCGTCAGGGGAGCGGACGACGCGCGATATCCGGCACGTTTTCGTGATGGCAGGTGCATCACCTCGCAGCGACTGGCTGCGTGGCTGTGTCGTCCTTGATCAGCAGGGCTTCATTCTTACAGGACGGGATCTGGATCCAGTTCTGGCAAGCGCTCCACAAAAATGGCCTCTTGTCCGGTCGCCGCAGATGCTTGAGACAAGCTTGCCAGCAGTTTTTGCAGTTGGAGACATCCGCTCCGGAAACGTGAAGCGGGTCGCGTCCGCCGTTGGCGAGGGTGCGATCTCGATCCATCTGGTGCATGGCGCACTGGCGGAAATATAGGGTCGACGAGTAAGAGCGAAAGCGTTCTCGCTTGCGGCCCTGCAAGCAGGGGAACTCTTTTGTGATTTCGTCCCACGATGCCCCGCAAGCGCCAACTTCTTATTTCACGGGCTCTTCCTGAAGCGTGAGTCTTGCTCTAAGCCATCGGACGAGTAGCCTCCGGTACGCCCGTAGCGCAGGTACAAATGCTCAGCCCTTTGCTTGACGATGAGCAGTTGAAACTCAGGAGAACGGTCCGGCACAAATTCGATTCCGTCCACGAGACCGGGCCGAATTGTGTCACCCTTACGGCCGGCGATTTGCGGCGACAGCCGGTGTTGCGTTGAAGATCATTGCCGACGAGCACAAACACAACGCCTAGGAAAGCACCTCTGCGGGGTAAGTGATGCGGGTGCCGTCATCCCGGACACGTGCAAAAGGAGTGAGCGAATGAATCTGGGAGTGTTTCATGCTCATAATGTGTTCAACTCGAATCCCGCGTATCTTGAGCGCGTCTGCGATGAGCGAGCGGTGGCAACGCCATGGAACCGCTTCCGCGCAAATAATCGCGCTCGATTTCTGCGCGGCCAAGTTCACCAATCGGTCTAACCCTGCTACAAACTCGGAAGACTGCATGTAATCAGCAAAGCCGCGAAATGAGGTATTACGCCACCCCATATTGACCGAATCGCGACGTGGGCGACGCAGACCTCCGAGCTTCCGCAAGTGCACATAGCCGATCCTGGCAGCTCGCAGCTTCTTCGACAACGTATCGCGATTGAACTGTGGATTCTTCCGCGAGCGTGGAATACTGCGAACATCTATGACACGCTTGACGCCGTAGACCCGCAGAAGCCCGAGGAAGTCCTTCCATGTGCGCTTCGAATGCCCAACCGTCAACACAACGGGCTTTTTAGCCTTTTTCACAACGAGACCCTTTTCGTTCCAGCCCGACCAAGTAGATTACGGCACTGGACGTCCCCGGAGAACCGACGCGCCCAGCCCAATTCTCGAACGTGCTCTTCGTCGAGCCTGCGGAGTCATAATCCCTCGTCGCCCCAGGTATCCCAACACTCGGGCTGGTTCCGAGCGTTCTATCACGGGTAATCGACGATGCGATCCCCATCCTAAAGCTCTCTCAAAACCGCGGGGAGCTCTGGTCCCAAGTGATTCCTGATCGCGAACAATCAGGGTTCGTACGAGCGCCATCCGCCTTCCCTAAGCTACGGCCGATAGAACACAGTGGCCTCTGTGAAAAGGCCACTGTGGTAGGTGTGGGGGAGTGAATTGCACCGACTCCTTGAATGACACCAATCGGCTCACGCCGCGCGCGTTGCTCCGGTGGAGGGCTCGTAGCTGTCGATTTGCTCAGCTCCTGAGGTCTTCAACATGTCGCGGGCTTTCCCTACTTCCTCAGCAGTTCCATGTGCGACAAGAACGAACTTGCCGGCTTTGATCGACGTCTCGTATTTTACGACGCTGTTTTTGGGAATGCCGAGGCTGAAGAGCCCCGCACCGAGGGCACTGACCCCTCCCACGACGATTGCTCCCTCCAGGGCCGCGATGATCCAGTCGACAACGGAGC
>JBAWBR010000040.1:0-20468 GCA_049589875.1 Terriglobales bacterium | reverse complement strand
GCGACGAGGAGCGCGATTTGCACTTTATGGATTTGGGACAGCAGCCGGAAGCCGAGCGCCGCGACGTCATGTAATCCGAAAAACTGCCCACTTCCCACATGCCGCTAACTTCGCCACGGGCCTGGCCCCGCCCAGTGTTGGCCATGCGACTCTGCAATAGCACTTTCTTCCGGCAGAGTGTGAAAAGAAATTCACGATTATTGACCATGCGCTTCAATATTTCGCGGTCGGGGAATCTGCGTGCTTTTCCATGGATCTCGGTATAAACTAGTCGCGCTAGTTGGACTGCTGACCCGCCACTCGGGGCAATGGCCGGGCTGTTTCACGGGCCGCGCGATCGGCGACACAACAACTCACGAGGCGAAAATTTAATGGTTTTTCTTGGGACTTTGGGCCGAACCTTCCTCCTCTGCAGCTTGGTTTTAACGACGCTCGCGTTCGCAAAGTCGGACAAAAGCAAGACAAATGTGACCTATCCTTCGGGATTCGCCCTGTCGCAACGGGCTGCGGATCTGCCCATTCAGCCGGCCATTGACGTCGAAGAACAGATCCACGAACCGGGGCCCAGCCCGCTGCGTTCGCGGGCAACAAAGGATTCCTCTCAGCACGAAGATCCCGTGCTGCAAAAAGAAGTGCAGCCCATGGTTTCCGCGACGCAAGGCGTGAGCTTCACCGGCATTCCTTCGCCCGGATATGTGCCCTCGGATTCCAATATGGCGATTGGCCCCACGGACATCGTGGAAGTGGTTAACGTGCAATTCGCCGTCTATAGCAAAAGCGGCTCGGTTCTGGCCGGTCCAACTAACATCCAGAGCTTGTTTGCTCCGCTCGGTGGAGTCTGCGCCAGCACATTCGGAGATCCCGTTGCGCTCTATGATCGTCCGGCTAATCGCTGGGTGATCAGCTTTATCGGCAGCAATTCCGGAGGCACGATTGCCGCGGAGTGCGTTGCCGTGTCGGAGACCAGCGATCCCACGGGCTCCTATTATCTCTATGGCTATTCGTTCGGCTCGACGTTGAACGATTATCCGAAGCTGAGCACATGGGCGACCGCGACCAACAGCGCATATCTTGCGACCTACAACCTGTTTGCAAATTTCTCGAATTTCGCGGGCGCCGACCTTTGCGGATTCGACCGCACCAAGATGCTGACCGGCGATCCTACGGCGGCCATGCTATGCCAGACGACTCCCGACAGTGAAGGCAGTTACTTGCCCTCCGATATGGATGGCCCAACTCCTCCCGTTGATGGTACGCCCGGACTTTTCATCACCTGGCAAAACAACGATCCCGGCCAGTTGTATTTGCGCACGCTGGCGCTCAACTTCGCCGCGGGCACGGCCACGCTGGGCGGACCAACGGTCATCAGCACGGCCAATACCACCCTTACTTGCGGCGGCAATGCCGGTGATTGCGTTCCGCAGGAGGGCACAACGCAGGAGCTCGATACCCTGGGCGACCGCCTGATGTACCGCTTCGCCATCCGGCACTTTGCCGACCATGATCGCGCGGTGGTGAACCATGCGGTGACAAGCGGCAGCCAGGCGGCGATTCGCTGGTATGAACTTTACGATCCCGCCGGAGCCGTAACTCTGAATCAGCAGTCGACCTTTGCTCCAGATTCCACCTACCGCTGGATGGCCAGCCTCGCCGAAGATCAGACCCAGGACATTGGCATGGGATATAGCGCATCCAGCAGCACCATCTATCCCGCCATTCGATTTACCGGACGCATTCCAACCGATAGCGTCAACACAATGGAATCGGAAGCGACCATCCTGAACGGCACCGGGTCGCAGGTGGGCAGCTATGCCTATCGCTGGGGCGACTACACCGCCATGCAGGTCGATCCCAGCGACGATTGCACGTTCTGGTATGTGGATCAGTATCAGGCCGTCAACGGCACCTTCGACTGGTCGACCAACATTTCTTCATTCTCATTCAGCCGGTGTTCTGGCAGCGCGCTGTTCACTCTTAATGCGAATCCCGACCCCGTCTCCGTCGTGGAGGCATCGAGCGGCACAACCACTGTGAATGTGGTTCCGGGGAACGGCTTTGGCGCGAATGTGACGCTCAGCGCTTCCGGCTTGCCAAGTGGCGTAACAGCGGCCTTTAGTCCGAATCCCACAGCCTCGACCAGCACGGCGACGTTCACGGTTGCAGGCACCGTTGCTACGGGCACGTATCCGGTAACGATTTCCGGTATCGCCGGAAGCCTGAATTATCATACGACCGTACAACTCGCCGTGACCGCTCCCCCGAATGCGCCGGCGGTTACGCTTTCGGCGGCATCTTTGACCTTTGTCAATGAAGTCGTGGGAGGAACAACGGCTGCCAAGTCAGTTACTCTCACCAACTCCGGCACAGGGACTTTGAACATCGCCAGCATCACGCCGAGCGGCGATTTTGCCGTTAGTTCCACCACTTGCGGCAGCACGCTGGCAGTGGCGAAAAAGTGCGTCATCAAAGTCACGTTCACGCCCACCCAGGTCGGATCGCGAAGCGGAGCAATCACCATTACCGACAACGCCTTGAATAGTCCTCAGAGCATCTCGCTCACGGGGACGGGCACGGTGCAGGCGACTTTGACGCCAGCCACCGCAACGTTCACTTCGGAGAATGTGGGAACGGCCAGCCCGGCTAAGACCTTCACGCTTGCCAACAAGCAGAGCGTGGCGCTCACTGGCATCTCGGCCTCGGCCTCGGGCGACTTCAGCATCTCTCCGGCGACGACGTGCACGACGAGTCTGGCAGCCAAGTCGAGCTGCAAGATCAGCGTGGTCTTTACGCCCTCGCAGTCAGGCGCCAGGACCGGAACCCTGCAGGTGAGCGACAGCGCGGTTACAAGCCCGCAGACCTCGAGCCTGACGGGCACAGGCAAGTAACGCGGCTGGTTGATTGATAACGCTCGATTGATTGAAAACGCTGGCCTGATTCAATAACGCTAGCCTGATTCAAGAACGGGAATCCGCGAGACGGCGAGGCCATTTGATTGCGGCCCGCCACTCGCGGTTTTTCTTTGCGGCGAAGTATGCTTAAGTGTGCCTGTGCATTTGCCGATGCATGATGGGCAGCGGGCGGCCTTGCCCTTATGAGATATTGGATAGTTCTCGAGTGACGAAGTGATATTACTGACGAAGTGATATTGACGAAGTAAAGCAACGAAATAAAGCGACGAACTGATAGCGAGGAATTATGACCAATTGCATGAATCCCGGCAGCCGCAACAACAGACTGTCAAAAATGTGGCTTGGCACTTTTCTTTTCCTGGCAATGGCGGCCCTGATCTCGCTGCCTCGGAGCATGGATGGTCAGGATCGCAAAGCAGGCGCGAACTCCTCCGCGGGAGCAAAGACGGCCGCCGATGCTGGTGCAGGTGGCGACCTCGCTCGCGGTAAATATCTGGTGGAAGATGTAACCATGTGCGGGCAGTGTCATACTCCCCGCGACATGAACGGCAAGCTGGATCGCAGCCATTGGCTTGAGGGCGCGGCGGTGCCGTGGGTGCCCGCGCAATCGCGGGTGGACTGGCCTTTGATGGCGCCGCGAATTGGAGGAACTCCTCCGGCAAGCGATGCCGATATGGTGAAGCTGCTCACCACCGGAATCTGGACGAACGGCGAGCCGCTGCATTTTCCCATGATGCCGTTTCGCTTGAGCGAGGCCGATGCTCGCGCCGTGGTCGCATACCTGAAGACGCCGAGCGCGTGGAAGTAACAGCGCTGGCTAACTGGGCTGGCTAACTGGGCTGCCTAACTACGCTCGCAGACTTGGCGGCTTAGGGCCATTTCGCCTCGCCAACTCCACCTCGTCCCGCAGATTGCCCAGGCCCCGCTCTTACTGCGATCCATACAGAATTGCGCCCGGAACCCCCGCGTCCTTTGTCGCGTCCCGCATCAAGTAAAAATGCGTGCTATCCACGGCGTACAGAACGTAGTCCGCCGTGCCCGATGCCATCGTCGTAAGTGTTCCCGTACCGTTGAAGGCCACATTGTAGGCGCCGCCTGTAATGTCCCCCGCGCTGCCCGGATATTGCGTTCCCGTAACATCGAAATTCCCCTCGCCCGGCGATGTCAGCAACAGATTCATCGCCAGCGGAGCAATGCTCGGCAGGCTCGTGCTCGTGGTCGCGACCGCATACGGCCCGGTCATGGCCGCCGGCGCAAATGATCCAGCCATTCCCGCGGACTGCGCGGTCATCGTTCCCGTGAACACGTTTGCCGAGGATTGGTCGAGCAGGTATCCGCTATTTCCGTTCCAGGCGTAAAGAATGAAAGGTATCGGCGAGGCCGCGCTCGATGTGCCCAGCATTTGGAACGAATAGCGCCCACCTGATGCCGTGATATATGTGTAGGCGAATCCGGGCGAATATGGAACCGAAGTACCGGTGCCGTCGTTGTTCTCATCGAATCCGCCAGTGAAGTGTCCGGCCCCGTCGGACGAACCATAGGTAAGCGCGGCGCTGCCATTGTTTCCAGTCACAGCCGAAATCGACGAACCATTGAACGCCGCGGCATTGTAAGTCACCTTCGAGTTTTGCAGCGTCATCGTGCCCACAACCGTCGGATTGGTCGCAGCCGGGTCCGTGGAAATGGCGTACAGAGTAAGCGGATTGCCAGCCGACGTCCCCCCATTGGCCTCGTAGAAATCGAAGGCCATTGGCCTGGGAGATGTAAGTGTTAATGTCCAGGAGCCATTGTTATTCTGCTGATAAAAGCCCGCGACATTACAGGGAGAAGCGCACAGGGACGGGCTGCTGTTCCCATTGTCATTCACATCCATCATCCCGCCGGAGACATTTCCATTGCCGTCGGTGGGGAGCAGTCCGGCGTACCCAATCCGGTTGCCGCTGGCATCGACGCCGCTGAAGCCAAAGACGAAGGTCTGGCTCGATCCAGGGTTCAGGCTGGTTTTTGATGCCGGCTCCGCCACGCCCGCCCCAGTCCCATGACCGTCGGATTCAATCATCTGGATATCGCCCGCCGCATCCAGCACCACTCGATACGTGTTCGGGTAGGCGCCCGTCGTCAGACTCAGCGTGCCGGCATCATTCGAGTTATTCGGATCGCTCGCAGGAGTATAGGAGCCGCCTGAAATTGTATGCTGTGCTGGACCGCCCGACGTGGTCTCGTCCTCGAAGCCCGAGGAAACCGTGGATTGTCCATCCGTCCCCGCGCTTGCCGTGAACGTGCCCGCAACCATTACCGGCTGATTGCTGCTGTCATAGCCGGAGAATCGAAACGCATACGTACCCGTGGGAATCCGGGACGGGATAATTGACACTTTTCCGACCGTGCATTTGCCGCAGCCCGCGGGATCGGCCAACGAAACCGCGGAAATCTGAACGCAGGAGCCGCTGCAGGAATCGTTTGCCGTGTAGGTCGCCGTGCCGGAATGCCCCGCGCCCGGAGTAAAGCTGGCGCAGGCGGACGTGCCGTTAACCGTGCATGTCCAGGTGAAAGTCTGCGGCGCGTTATCGGGCAGCGCCACCGCCGTGAATTGTTGCGCCAGCGTCTGGCCTACTGCCACTGTGGCCGGAGTTACTGCCGTCGTGATGTGAACGATAGTGAATGTCGATGTACCCGCCAGGCTGCTGTCGGATTGCGAGGTCGCAACGATCGTGATACCCGCGTTGGATGGCACCGAAGAGGGCGCCTGATAAGTGGCCGTCAGCGCGCCCGTCGAACTGAAATATCCGCACGGATTGGAGCTGCTGGTGTCCGACCCCGAGCACGACGAGCCCGCAATGCTCCAGGTCACCGCCGTCACGGTTGCATTTTGCGCCGCCGCGGTGAAGACGACAGTCCCCCCCACCGGAGCTTGATCGACGTTGATCACGCCGGCACTTACGTTGGTCAGGTTAATGGCGGGGCAATTAGCGGGACAAGGTCCGCTGCCGCCGGTTGCGCAACTGGTCATCAACGCCAGACTCAACAAAATCGCCGCAAAAAGAAGTTTCTTTGTCATGATCAAGTCTCTTGGAAATCAAGTGTTTCGATCGGTCTGTCCCAAATTTTTCTTCCATCGACCGTAACTGGCCGAAGGTCCGACCGGATACAGTCGAAAGGCGAGCCTCTTCAGTATCTACAAATGTACATGAACTTGGATGCGGCTGTCTCCGAAGCCCGGCCATAGCCACGGCACGGACCCCACCGAGAGAGTGCACAGAGTTGCACTCGTGCCCTTCCCAAAAATCAATCGGAAAGCGCTTTTTAGCGAACTGCGAGGGGAACTGTCGCCGGATAAATGCTTCCGCGGATAAACTGAGGGAGAACAAACCCGGCACGGCAGCGGGCCTTGCCGGGTTGTAAGCAGCGAAAACTTGAAGTTAACGATTCGCCGACGCAGTAATAGAGGTCCGCTTTTCCTTCACTTGGTTCCTTTGTTTCTGCAACTGCTTCATCATTTGCGGATGGCGAGCCCATTCGATCTGCTTCTCGACGGGTGCGCCGTAGAGCTCCGGATGAATGTAGAAGCCCTTCAGCCGCGCATCCTTTTCCTCTTCCACCACCATTGGATTCGCCTTGGCAAAGGCATCCTGGCGCACGCCTGTAATCTGCCAGGAGACTTTAACGTTCGGCACGCTGCTGCGAATTCCGAATTCGTGATTCTTGACTTCGCTCGACACGATAGCCTGAGCAAACTGTCCAATCACTGTCAGCTGATATCGAAAGTCGGTGTTGAGAGCTTCGAACCAGTCCGGCAACTGCACCCGTGCCTCGCCCTGCCCATCGGTGATGACATTTCCGGTGTAGATATCCATCATCTCCGACGATTCCACCGACGCATGCACCAGGTACTTGTTCGCAGGATCCAGCGGATGGTCGATCTTGAAGTCCTTTGTCCCGGCAAAGATCCTGCCGGTGACGTTGATATCCCCGGTGAAGTTGCCAGCATAATTGGCGCCGTCGGAGCCCGGTGCCGCCTCGATTCCATCGCCGAACGAAGAGCCGGAACCACCGGTGAAGACTCCGCCATCGCCATCAAAGTTTGTCCCCTTCCCACCTTGGCCCAGGATTCCCGATCCGCCGTCATATTCTCCGTTGCCCGGATTGCTCGCCCCCTCAGCGAAAATTCCGTTGACTCCGTTGCTATTCAATCCTTCGGAACTGCCGTTTTGGGGTGCGATGACCTCCAGCCATCCGGTGATGTCGGGCGCATTTGTCCCAATACCCACCTGCCCGTTGGCTAACATGGTCATCACGTCCAGCCCGGCGCTGTCATTGCGGAAGTTCAGTTTGTTCGCTCCCTGCTTCGCGCTCGTTCCGGTGTTCAGAATCTGCCACGACATGCCGTTGATCTTGCCACCGTTGTTTCCAGTAGTCTCGAATTCCAGGCCGGCCCCGACACTGGTTACAGGCGATTCCAGGAGAATGCCAAGATAGCTTGGTTCGGAGACGGTCAATCCAAATTGAGAGAGCGTGCCGGTGATAGTTTGATTATTGGTGAAGACATTGGCCGCGGCCAGTTGTGGCACCTGGGTTGTATCCAGATTCAGCGTGACTTTTCCACTCGTGCCGCCTCCGGTCAGGTCCGTGCCCGCCGTCACTCCCGTGATCGTGCCACTGCCCTTCGGAGTGGAACATGCCCATGCCGTCCCGGTCCACGCCAGCACCTGATTGGTCGCGCATGTATTGGTCAGCGACAGGTTGAGCGTGCCGCTCGTTCCACCCCCCATCAACCCGCTGCCACTGGCCGTGGTGATCCCTCCGATTCCGCCGCTCCCCCCGAAAACAACATCCAGTTCGGGCGGATGGCTGGTGGTCGTGTTCTCTTTACTGTCAAAGCTGGCGTTGAATGTGCCATTCGCCACCAGTGCGATGCCATCGTTCGCCTGACTCCCACTCAGCCATGCTTGTACAGCGGATGTGACGTCAATGAGGATGTACTGGTTCTTGGACGCCGTTGTAAGCGGCACACTCGCCTGAATCGTTGTTCCCAGCACCGGGGCAAGGCTGCTGGTGATGGTGCTCTCCGCCCAGCTGCCGTTCACAAAATCCACGTTGAAACTGCCGCCTGTGGTGACCGCGTTCACGTACAACTTCAGAGTCGCCTGCGTCACACTCGCACTGGCAGGAATCGAGGCCAGATTGAATTGAATATAAGCGATTTCCTTTGCTCCGTTTACATTGAGCAGCACATTGGCGCCGTAGTTCGTCGACGCCGCCGCAGTGTTGGTGAAGGCATCGCCGCTGGGCGGGATCTGACCAAACGCCCGCACCCAGGAGAACAGGCACAGCAATACAACCAGCGTTGGCAGAAGCAGCAGTTTCGAAGTTTTCATGACAGTTCTCCGTCCAAGGTTTCTTCCTGGAAATTTGGTAGTGTCCCCAAAACTCCCAAACTTTAGGACACTACCGGAAATTTCCGTGAGTCGGGGCCGGTCCGGGATGGGAATTCAATTTCCCGGACATGCCGTGAGTTACGAAGCGAGGTAAGAAGCAAACGGTCAGCGCACGCATCCCCCCGTGTAGGCGCAGTTGGTGTCATAGAAGAACAGGGAGTACTTGCCTTCCACCTCCGGAACCGAGATGATCGTGTCGTAGTTATCGTCCATCATCGTAAAGATGAGAGTCGAAGGTGAGGTCGCACCGGGAGCGAACTCAGTTCCTTTGAGGTCGTAGTCCCACGACAGTGCGAAGTCCCAGATATAGTTGGCGAGGGGGAACAAACCACTTGAGTTACCGGGCCTCTCGACGATGAATTCGGCGCTTCTTCCCACCAGGCAGGGACCGGTTAGCCAACTGATCTGGTAGGTTCCATAAGCGAGGGTAGTCTCGTCTTCCACGAATACATTTCCGGGATTGCATCCTCCCGCTGAATCGTAGGTTTCGACAAATATGTCATCGCCGGGATTCACCGGAAAAACCTCTGTGATGGAATAGCTCGGCCACCATTCGACCCAGGCGTAATACACCTGCGAGGTTTTGTTGCTCTTGCAGATGGCCTGGGATGAACTGCCTCCTTGAAGCACTGTGTCGTTGTAAGAAGAGGTGCCGTCGATTCCGTTCCAGGAGACTTCCCAGTCGGTTCCGCCATCGCAGACGTCGAATGCCTGCTGCACGACCGGCACATTGAACTCTGAGTAAACGGTGCTGAACGAGGTCTTACTATTCCACTTGGTCAGCGTATTACCGTTGGCTACTCCGCTCCAATTGCTGCTTTCATACTGGGTTGGCGCCGCCGAGCCTGAAATCTGAGGCGGTTGCTTCTTGTTCAGAATCGCCGGTCTGTTACTAACCTCGGGGTGCGGCTTCAGGTCACCGGTGGCTCGATTCTTCGCTAACATCATGGCTCGAGACCAGTGGGCATAGGCTTCCGGGTGCTCTGCCTTATCGGGCCGCGGAGGAAACCCATACATGGCCAGGGTCTCGTCCGATGCTTCCAGGGGTTTGAAGTTTGCTGGCGGCGCGGGATAGGTGCGGATCCCGGCAACATTCGTCTGAATCGTGGCCGCCGACTGGTAGATTGCGCGCGCGGCATCGCTCTCTGCGGCCGCGAAGGTCGTGAAACTTCCTGTCAATCCCGCGATCGCAGTGGCGAAAGCAGCAAATGCAAATGTGCGTCTGATCATTTTCGGCTCCATTTTCGAATGGTTTTTACAGTTGAAGTAAGGGGCGGGCCAAACCGGTCATCCTTCGGTCACCCCTTCGACCGAGGCGGCGGAGAACCATCTCTCCAAGATGTCGCGCATGATGGCCGATTCGAACGCTGGGTACAATAGCGGGTGCCTGTCGGGCGTCTTAATTTTCATGTTCCGCTAACCGGATGAAAAACAAAGGGGTTGTTCAAGCATGATCAAGGCGAGTCCAGCCACGAGCGCAGCCAGGTTGGCAAGCGTCGACCAAGAGCTGACTCCCGACGGCGAACGAAGCCGAAGGGACTCAACACAGATGACAGTCAACTAGGGTTTTGTAGTGAGCGGCGGAATGGCGCTTCGCTTTGCCGCTTCAATCAGGGGCAGCAGATCGTTGGCCGTGATGCCCAGCGTGCCTCCCGAAAAACCATCGATATAAGCGGAATTGATTCCAACTACCTCTCCGCGCAGGTTCAGGACGGGCCCGCCGCTGCCGCCGCGCGCTGTCGGCGCGTCATAAATCAGCTTGTCTCCGCTCACGTCGCCAATATGGCCAAACGTCGCCGAGGGACGAATCAGCGATAGCGCGGCCAGTTCGCCAGCCGTATTCGCATCGTCCGGATGCGACGACAAGCGCTCATAAACAATGGCCGGTGATTTTGCTACCATCCCCGTCACGCCCATGGGATAAGCCAGAACCGTGACCGCATCCCCGACATGCGGCGGCTTGGCCGCAAGAGCCAAAGGCCGCAAGCTCTCCGTGAAAGCCGTGTCATCCATGCGCAGGATGGCTAAGTCTCCCTGCTTGGCGAGCACCACTGGTTGCAACGCAACCGGAAGCGGCGACCCGGGAAAATACGCGACCAGCTTTTCCAGAACCGGCGATTCTCCGGGACGCAGCGACTCCGTTACTTCCCTGTCTCCATACCATGGCTGTGCCACATGCCTGTTAGTGGCCACCAACCCCTGCGCCACCACGAATCCCGTGCCCGCTACCCGCGCCCGAAAATGCTGCGGCCTGCCTGAGACATGGTAGATCCCGTAAATGTATGCCACCGAGTTACGAGCCTCATCCACCGCCGCCGCCGGAAAAGATTGCGCCCGCTGTAACTCGTCAACCTGATGGGAAAGTTCCTTGACCTGCTGTTCAAGCCCGCTGTTTTCCGGTTGCGGAGCCGCATAATAGTGCGCCATGAGCAGCGCTCCGCCCAGCGCCAGCGCCCCCAGCAGGCCCTGCACAAAGCCCTGCCAGATCTCCAATACCGGCTCGTCTTTCTTCTCGGGATTCGACATGAATAGTGAGAATCGGCTCTAAGCCCGGGCGGGGAGAGTGTTTCCAGGCGAATTACTATCCTGCCGTAACCAGACGGAGGCGGGAAGGGTACAGAAGTCGGGTCGCCCCCGCCAGCAAACGTAACTGAGACTTTCGGGCCATTCTGCCGGATAACAAGCTGGAAGACGGTCTGAAAAACAAGCCGGATGACAAGCAGCATGACAAGCTGAATGACAATAAAGATTAGAAAGAAATTAGTTCATCCCGCCGGTGAATAATCTGCTGGTCCCGGAAGTCGAAGAAATCGAAGAGTGAAAATCACGAAGAATGCGAGACACAAAAAAAATGAAAAGCATGCAACGAATCAATGAGTCAATGCGATCCCCGGTGTTCCCATGACTCAATGTTCAAACGACCAAATGTCCAAATGATTCATGATTCAATCATCGAATGATCAAATGACCCAATGATCAAATAACTCAATGACTCAATCATCAAATGTTCCAATGCCTCAATGCCTCCCTCACCCTTTCTCTAACTCGATTCCCAGCCGCTGGCTCATTTCGTCATAAAGAAACCCCTCGCCCGGACGATAAGGCTGCACCCATTCTCCATCGATCACAAACTGCGGAATCGCCCGCTTGCCCGTCTGGCGCACAACCTCGTCCGCCGCTCCGGGAGTGGCTTCAATGTCGATATCTTTGTATTCGATCTTATAGCGGTCAAGAAAGCGCTTCGCCTCGCGGCAATCCGGACACCACGGCGCGGAATAAACAGTCACCTGCATAGGTCTCATCTAGATGGGGTTCGACGCGCTCTGGTCGCAACGAGTGTTGGTTACGTCAGCCACAGTCACCGCATATCGGCTATTGTACGTCTCCAATCGGGGTTTCGAGGATGCCTGCGGTTGAACCTTCTTGCGCCAGAACGGTGCGTCAGAACGCTGCGCCAGAACGGCTCGTCAGAACGGCTCGATAAGTGCTGTCTGCGAAAATCCCGGAAGTCGCCGGAACCCTCGCTCACACCCGCTCCAGCACCCACACCGTGCGTTCATTCTCCACGTTGCCCGTGTTCAGCGTCGAAGCCGGCTCGAACAGAACCACCCAGCATTCTTGCTCCGCCACCGGCCTGTGCTCCACGCCCCGCGGAACCACAATGAACTCGCCTTCTTCAATCCATTCCTGCCGGTCGCGATACTCCATGCGAAACCGGCCTTTCACCACCAGAAACATCTCATCTTCATTGTCGTGATGATGAAACACAAATGGACTATCGAACTTGACCAGCTTCACATACTGCCCATTCAGCTCGGCGGCGATGCGCGGTTTATAAAAATCCCGAATGCCGCTGAACTTCTCGGCGATATTAACCTTGGCCTGAATCGGTTTCGGCATAACCATCCTCGCAAACTGAAATCGAATGTTGGCGCGCAAACTGAAATCGAGGTCTTAGATGGAAACGCACATGACAAAGTCGCAACAAAATACCCGGTGCCGGCGTTCTCGCGCTCTTCGAGACGAAAGCGGTGTCCCATGTCTCGCGGTTTTCCAGACATGGGGAAGTCGCCAGGTGTCCGAAGCTTCCGGCAGAATTAAGAAAGCGGCATTCCGAGTCATCCGCAGCCGCGCCCTGCGATCCTCAATTTTGTCATTCCGAGTCGTCCGTAGCCGCGCCCTGCGCGGTGAGGACGGCGAGGAATCTGCATCTCCTGTACTTCTTCCGAGACCTTTTCCCACCTCACCGGTTGTCATCCTGAGCGCAGCGGGGTAAGCAAAGCGCGCCCCGCGGAGTCGAAGGACCCCTACTCTGCCGGTGGCCTGGGCGCTGCCGCAAGGCATTCTCCCCGGACAGTATCAAGGCCGGGTCGCAGCTTTCCGCCGCCAAAGCAATAAAAGCGGGTGCCATGTCTCGCGGTTTTTGAGACATGGGAAGTCGGCGTAACAGGAGAGCTCACAGGAAAGAACGCCCCTCCCGTGATCCATACAATAGAATGTCATGGAACCGCTCGAACACCTAGGAAATTCGGAGGCCGTTTTGTCTACTTTCGTGGGCTATAAAAGTCCACCTTAGTATCCCGCAAAATGCCGGCAAAATGTCTACCTTCGTACCCTCTACTAAAGCGGACATCCGGGAGGCAAAAAAAGCCAACGACTGCCCTCTCGCTGCTGTCTGAAACTGCCCGGAAATTGTCGAAAAGTTCGCGCCCGCACTGCGGACGCGAACCTGAAAAAACACCTGTGCCATCTCAACTAAACTAGAATCCCGCTGTCGCGGTGACCGCATGCGCGGCGGGCAACGCGATCCGCACGCCGTGCTGCAAGTTCGTCTGCGTGGTTGTAGTCCAGTCGACTTCATCGGCGCTCACCACACCATTGCCGCCGCTGGCCAGTTCATAACTGATGCGCGCATCCTGATACGAGTAGTTACTCACCGCCAGAACCATGCCGGTTTTCAGCACGAACGCGGCAGCTCCGCCAGTCGTCTTGGCACCCGCAACGCCGCTACCAGCAAGGCTTACAGGCGGCGTCTTCGTAATGTAAGTGGCATAAGTGACGGCCGGAACTTCCTCCGCCATCGGCTCACTCGGAGTAGGAGTAATGTGCCGCGAAGCTAACCGCGGTCCGGCATCATTATTTTTGTTGGGCGCGTTATTCAACGAGCCATAGTAAGCATCGTTCTCATACTGCGCATCTCTCGGCGGACGATCGCCAAAGAAATGCCAGTCCGGACCAAACGTCTGCGCCACCTGCGGCATCTGCACATCATCCATCAGCCGCAGCGTGAGCACCGCTTCGCCCTTCAGCGCCGGCCTCGGACCACGCGCCGGAAGCATAATGATCTTCCACGGCCAAAGCGGCGGAATCATCCACTCGACCACGTCGCGTTTAGCATGTCCCTTGCCGTCGATGTCGCCATACTTATCGACCTTATATCCGCGCGTCGCGACCACTTTGGCGTCCAGCGGCATATCTCCCTGCGGCATCCCGATGCGGTCAAAAACGATCTTCATGTATCCCTTGCCCCAGAAGTGGCCGGGATCTTTCGACGACTCGAGATGGCCGACCAGATAGCTTCCGCGCGGGAAGGCCTGGTGGCCGAACTCAGTGAGCGAACGCAGATGGCAGAGCACCGGATCGCCGACCGCAACCGTGGCCGACGAAAAGTTAGGTTCATTCAGCGTGCATTGCAGAAGAGTTCCAGCGGGCAGGACCATTTCCCGCGCACCGGCACAAAGTGTTAAAAGGGAAACGAAACACAGAAGAGACACTGCTCGCAGAGCAGCCTTAGAGCTGGACTTCATCGAATCACCTCGGTCTCACGCCCCAAAACTTCGTGGTACCGTGCCAAAGCAACTAGCGTTGAGCCAGCCCCGATTGAGACGAGTAAACCACAAGTCCGGTCTGCGGTCAATTGCGAGATCGAGATCAAAATGTGTCTTTTTGGCCACACATAGAGAATGTCTTAACCGGGAGAATGCCTTAACCTAACAACCTGCCGAGAACCTCTGCTTGGACACTGAACGTGGCTGTCCCAATACAGCCATCGCCCTGGCAGTGCGACGCGTCAGGCGTGCACACAACAAAAAAGCCGCCAGCCTTTCGCTGGCGGCTTCAACTGACAACTGACAACTGACGACTAACAACTAGCAACTAGCAACTAACTAGCTCTCGTACAACAGCACGCCCTCGGCCTTCTCGGCGTCTACCGGACGGTAGTACAGCTTGTTGTCTTCGAGGAAGACCTCGATAAACGCCGGCCGGGTCGTGATTGTGCCCTGAATCAGCGCTTCCGACAGCGGGTCTTCGATGTACTTTTGCAGCGCGCGGCGCAGCGGTCTGGCTCCGTAGCTGCGGTCGGTCAGCGTCTGGTTCAGGATCCATTTCTTCGCCTCATCGGCCACGCTTACTGTGATCGAGCGCTGCGCCAGATTTTGGTTCAGCTGCGTGACCAGCAGTTCAAGAATCTGGATCAGATCCTGCTCGCTCAGCGCCGTGAACAGAATCACTTCGTCCAGGCGGTTGAGGAATTCCGGATTAAAGGTTCGCTTTACCTCGCCTTTAACCAGATCCTCGACCTTCTCGGAAACCATCTCGTCCTTCGACGACTGGAAGCCGAGACCTTCGCGCTTCATCAAATGACGCGCGCCGATGTTCGAAGTCATGATCAGAATCACGTTCTTGAAGTCGACCGTGTTGCCGAGACCGTCGGTTAACTGGCCATCTTCAAACACCTGCAACAGGATGTTGAACACATCCGGATGCGCCTTTTCGATTTCGTCGAGCAGCACCACCGAGTAAGGCGCCCGTTTGACGCGCTCGGTCAGCTGTCCGCCCTCTTCATAGCCCACGTATCCCGGAGGCGAGCCGATCAGCTTCGAGACCGAGTGCTTCTCCATGAACTCCGACATATCGAAGCGAACCAGAGCTTTTTCGCTGCCGAACATGAACTGTGCCAGCGTGCGCGCGACTTCGGTTTTGCCCACGCCCGTCGGGCCAAGGAACAGGAACGATCCGATCGGACGATTCGGGCTTTTCAATCCCGCGCGCGAACGGCGAATCGCGCGAGCCAGCGCGCTGATCGCTTTATCTTGCGAGATGATGCGCTTGTGCAGTTCTTCTTCAATGCGCAGCAGCTTCTGCGTCTCTTCTTCCTTGATCGACATGATCGGAACGCCGGTCCAGCGCGAAACCACATCCTCGATGTCCTCCCGACCGACTACGCCGGTGGAGGATTCATCGAGGTGGTATTTTTCGCGAAGGGCGCGCAGGTTCTCGCGCTCCTTGCGTTCTTCGTCCGAATAAAAGCGCGCCTTCTCGAACTCATGGTTCGCGATGGCGTTCTCCATTCTGTGGACGATGAACTTGATGCGCTTCTGGACTTCAGTCAACTCTTCCGGCAGCGAGGTCTGGCGCAGCTTCACGCGCGCTCCCGCCTCGTCGATTAAGTCGATGGCCTTATCCGGCAAAAAACGATCTGGAATATAACGATTCGAATGCGACACCGAGAAGTTGATGGCGTCGTCGGTGTAAGTAACGGCGTGGAACTTCTCGTAGCGCTCTTTGATGCCAAAGAGAATCTTGATCGCATCGACTTCGTTCGGCGGCGGAACTTTCACGGCCTGGAAGCGGCGCTCGAGCGACCGGTCCTTTTCGATCGACTTGCGATATTCAGCCGGCGTGGTTGCGCCAATGCACTGAATCTCGCCGCGCGAAAGAGCTGGCTTTAGAATGTTGGCGGCATCAAGCGAACCCTCAGCCGAGCCGGCGCCTACCAGCGTGTGCAGTTCGTCGATGAAAATAATCGAATTCTGATTCTCCATCAGCTCTTTCATGATGGTCTTCAGGCGCTCTTCAAACTGGCCGCGATATTTTGTTCCCGCCACGATCAGCGAAAGATCGAGTGCCAAAATTCTCTTATCGGCCAGGAATGACGGCACTTCGCCATCCGCGATACGTTGCGCCAGGCCTTCAACGATGGCAGTCTTGCCCACACCGGGCTCGCCAATCAGCACAGGGTTATTTTTTGTGCGCCGGCAAAGAATCTGCACTACGCGCTCGACCTCGCCATCACGGCCAACCAGTGGATCCAGTTGCGTATCCATTGCGGCCTGCGTCAGGTCGCGTGAAAATTCGCTCAGTAGAGATGACTCGCGCTGCCCACCGCCACGTTGCGGCTGAGCCTTCTCCTGGCTGGTGCGCGCGAGTTCCTCGCGAATTGTGGAAAGCCGCAATCCGCGCTCATGCAGGATTTCGGCGGCAAAGCACTTTTCTTCGCGCAGCAGGCCCAATAGCAGGTGCTCGGTCCCAATATGTTTATGAGAAAGACGTTCGGCTTCTTCAGCCGCATAAGCCAGCACTCGCTTGCACTCGTTGCTCAGCGGCAAGTCCACCGAAGTGGAAACCTTCTCCCGAATCGTCGTGTGTCCTTCAATCTGCTTCCGGATGGACTCGACCGACGCGTGGGAGCGCAGGAAACGGTTGGTCAGGGCTTTATCTTCGCGCAGCAGTCCGAGCAGCAAGTGTTCAGTCTCTATATAAGGAGAGCCGAATTGGCTAGCCTCGTACCGCGCAAAAAAGATGACGCGTCTGGCCTTCTCTGTGTAGCGTTCAAACATATACTCGTTCCCCCCAAGGTACCTGAAAAAACACTCTCCCCAGGTCCTCACCCTTACTTCATTATGCTCCTATCGCCGAGTCGAACAAGCGACAGCCGCCTTTGTAGTAACCCGACTAATCAAGCATCGGATTACCATTGGATCGCCCCTATGCCTATCCTCACGCCGGAAGCGAATCCGGCGCCACCTCTTCCATTCTGCCCTTATCCAGCCGTAGGACTCTATGGCACCGTCGTGCAAAAGCCAGGTTATGCGTGGCAACTAAAGAGGTGAGCTGGTGCTCACGGTGCAACCGGGATAGCAGGTCGAACACCACTTCCGCCGTTGCGCCGTCCAAATCGCCGGTAGGTTCATCCGCCAGCAGTAACTTAGGCTGTGTAATCAATGCTCTAGCTAGCGCCAATCTTTGTTGTTCGCCGCCGGAAAGCTCGCCGGAGCGATGCTCGCTGCGCGCCTCCAGGCCCACCTGGCGCAGCCACTTTGAGGCTTCCTCCCGGGCCGAAAACAGAGGCTCCCCCCGGGCCAGCAAGGGCATGGCTACGTTTTCGAGCGCGGTGAATTCGGGCAGCAAGTAATGAAATTGCCAGACGTAACCGATCTCGCGGTTGCGAAATTCGGCAGCGTCATCTTCAGAAAGTGCGTCCACCTGGGATTTTGCGCAGTATACGGCACCCTCTGAAGGGCGATCAAGTGCTCCAATAATGTGAAGCAAGGTACTCTTGCCCGCACCCGATTGGCCCACAATCGCCAGCATGGTTCCCGTTGTCACCTCGAACGATAGGTTTTCAAAGAGCACCAGATCCGCTTCGCCTGAGCGAAAGACCTTACTAAGACCTTCGACTCTCAAAAGAGAGTCTTGATCGATTGGATGCAAGTCACCCCTCCTACGTCTCAAGTGCGTGAGCCACACGCGCTAACCGCCGCGAAAACGCTCTCGCCCCATTAGATCACGAGGGGAAATCCCCCTGCTTTTGCGATCTCGCACGCAGAGGTGAGTTATGTGAAAAACTGTATACCCGCTGAAAGAGATTGCAATGTGACCGTAGTCACAGCGAGAAGGACGTGCCAGCGCCTCTCCATTTGATTGTCCGCAGAAGAGGTTTGTCGATGGTCCTCAGAAGAGACTTGCGCGCTTCGCTTGACCTGCGCAGGAACGTTACGCGTGGTCCCCGGCGGGAATCCAATTGCGCCGCTCGAGTATCGTTGGCGGCTCGTAGGTCACGCCCGCAGCCAGCCGCCGATCTTCCCGCCGCGTCGTCCATAACAGCACCGGTCCAGCCAGGCTCGCCGCCAGCCGCGACATCGCGCCAAACTCTTTTCCGATTTCGTAACGCAGTTCGTGAATCTGCTTGCTGACGTCTTCGTTCACCTTGCGGAAATAACGCTCGGCCGCCCACAGCGCCGCGCTGTAGGCTGTGCGCAGCTTGGTGTTCTCACGCTCAAAGCGCTCCCGCACCCGCAGGTCGGGATAATTTTTGTATCGCCGCCATCCTTGCAGCATCGTCTCGCACATGCGATAAAGGCTCGGCCCATTCCGCTCAAAGTCGCGCCAGAATGCCCAATCGAGAAAGCGTTTCGAATCGGCGCGCGAAATCGCAGCGTGCTTGAAATTGAATTTATCCTGCCCATGAATGTCTGCGAGATCGATGCCATCGAGCATGCGCCCCTGCTCCGACATCTCCTTATATAAAGGAGTGCCCGGGACCGGCGTATAAAGCATGAACTGGTGAAAATCCGTGTTGTGATCGACCGCGTATTCGATCTCTTCGCGGATGTTGTCGGGAGTATGGTGTTCCAGTCCGATGATCGTCGATCCCTGCACGCGAATGCCGTGCTGGCGGAGCATGTGCGTGAGCTCGTGCGAGTCCGTGCCTTTGAGCTTGTCATACTTCGAGCGCGGAGATTCCAGTCCCATCCATATCCACGACACGCCGAGCTCCACCAGTTCTTCCGGCGTGTATTGGCGAATGGCATTCGCCGACGCGAATACCGCCATGCCCCAGGCCTTCTTGCCCGCTTTCATGCGATCGAGCAGCTGCATGGCGCGTTTTTTGTGGAGAAGAAAGTTTTCGTCCATGACGAAGAATGTCTGCACGCCAAGCGATTCTTCGGCATGGCAAAAGACGTCATAGAGCTGGTCGCCAGTTTCGTAGAAATTCACGAACTTGCCCTTGCCGCCGAAAAAAGCCGAGGTCGTACAGAAATTGCAGCCCATCGGACAGCCCACCGACGGAATAATCGTCGCTGCCGTCTGGCCTTTTTTATCCGGCATTCGGAGGCCCATGATCCGCGTCTGAAGTCCCGAAACGATCTCGGGATGGCGAATGGGCGCGTTGGGATCTTCGCCCAGATATTGCCGCATCCACGAAATGCCCTCGCCGCGCACAATGTGATCGGCGTCAATCATGTGCTCAAGGCCCGGCGTTGCCGCCACATGCCCTCCAATAACAATTTTCGAATTCGGCGATAGTTCGCGCACCATGCAGCACATCTCGCGCACCTTGCCGATATTGACAATGATCGACGAAATGCCGACGACGTCATATTCGTTGGCTTTAAGTTCGCGCGCAAAATCCTCGCGGGTGGGGAAATCGAGCACCGTGCACGGCGCAGAAATATTCTGCTGAATCATCATGATTCCCCACGACCTGTGAAACATGCGCAGCGAGAATCCACCCTGCGCCCGTGTTACCTGGTTGTGGTACAGCTCCATGGGATTGATGGCCCGCGACCCAAATTCATCGTCCTGCGCATAAGGCCCAAACACCGAACTCAACAACACACGTGCCGAACTGCCCTTAGGATGAACTTCCATTGCAGAGACACTCATTGCTGCACTCATTGCAGACACACTCCTCATGATTGCGATGACGCTGCCATTGCACTGATTCTGTAATCAATGATTCGAGGCTAGCGGAGCGGGGAAGTAAATTTCAGTGAGGTAGGGCAGGTAATACAAAAGTTTTACACGGCGGGTTTTGGGCTATAGGCTTTTGGCTTTAGCAAACATGACGAAGGTGCATTGAAAAGCGGTAGACATCGAACCGAGAGCCCAAAGCCTATTCATACCGTAGCGCCTCCGCCGGCAGTATCCGCGCCGCCGACCACGACGGATAAATCGTCGCCACAAACGAAATCCCAATCGAGACCAGCGCCGTAATCACGCCATCCATCGGACGCGGCGTGAACGGCACGTAGTCGATCGAATACACCTCGGGCGAGAGCGAAATAAAATGGTAGTGCCCGCCCGCATAAGAGATGGCATAGCCGATCACCAGGCCAATCGCCGTCCCAATCACTCCAATCAGCACGCCCTGCGCGATAAACACGCGCCGGATCTGCCGCTTCTTCGTGCCCATCGACATCAGCACAGCAATGTCTTTGGTTTTTTCCATCACCATCATGGTGAGCGAGATGAGAATATTCAGCGCCGCCACAAAAACGATCAGGCCAATCGTGATGAACGTGACCACGCGCTCCAGCTTCAGCGCACGGAACAGAGG
>JBAWBR010000039.1:0-45493 GCA_049589875.1 Terriglobales bacterium | reverse complement strand
CTCCTGAATAAAGAAATTGAATTAGCTTTTCTCGGCGCCCTCGGCGTCTCGGCGGTGAGATCGTAGCACTATGCAGGAAATCGACCGACTCGACCAGATCTCGCGCCGCGTCATCGGCGCGGCCATCGAGGTTCATCGACACCTCGGCCCTGGCCTTCTCGAATCGGCCTACCAATCGTGCCTCGCATACGAATTAAAGCAACGAGGTTTGCGGCTCGAAGAACAGCGAGCGTTGCCGGTCACGTACAAAGACGTCAAGCTCGATTGCGGTTATCGCCTCGATATTGTCGTCGAAGATGAGATCATCGTGGAGGTCAAGGCCGTAGAGACTCTGCTACCAATTCACGAAGCACAGCTTCTTTCGTACTTGCGCCTCGCTCATAAAAAAGCCGGCCTCCTGATAAACTTCCATGTTCCAGTTCTGAAGAACGGCCTGAAACGAATCGTAAATGAATTTCCGGACGCAAGTCGTAAAGGTGCCACGTCGGACACTCCTGAATAAAAGAAATCGAATTAGCTTTTCTCGGCGCCCTCGGCGTCTCGGCGGTGAAAAGGTCTTATGTCAATCAGCACCATCGCAGAAAATTGAATTAGCTTTTCTCGGCGCCCTCGGCGTCTCGGCGGTGAAAAGGTCTTATGTCAATCAGCACTATCGCAGAAATAGGCAAACACGAAGGCCAGTCCGTCACAATCCGCGGATGGCTCTACAACCTCCGCGAGAGCGGCAAACTTCTTTTCCCGCAATTCCGCGACGGCAGTGGAATCATTCAAGGCGTAGTCCCGAAAAACGCCGTCCCGCCCGAAGTCTTCGACGCCATCAAAGGCCTCACGCAGGAATCGAGCGTCATCGTCGAAGGCAAGGTCCGCGCCGATAAGCGCGCTCCAGGAGGCTACGAACTCGACGTCTCCAACGTGCAAGTCATCCAGCGCGTCCCCGAATCCGATCCCTATCCCATCACGCCCAAAGATCACGGCACCGACTTCTTAATGGAGCACCGCCATCTCTGGGTCCGCTCCCAGCGCCAGGCGGCCATTCTGCGCGTCCGCGCGGAAATCATCAAAGCCGCGCGCGATTATTTCGACTCCAACGGATTCACTCTCACCGATCCGCCCATCATCACCCCCGCTGCCTGCGAAGGCACCACCACGCTTTTTCCCGTCGACTATTTCGACGAACAAGCTTTCTTAACTCAGTCTGGCCAGCTCTACATTGAAGCCACCGCTATGGCGCTCGGCAAGGTCTATTCCTTCGGCCCAACCTTTCGCGCGGAGAAATCAAAGACTCGCCGTCACCTCACCGAATTCTGGATGGTCGAGCCCGAAATCGCCTACGGCACGCTCGACGACATCATGCAGCTCGCCGAAGGCTTCCTGACCTTCATCGTCAAGCGATGTCTGGAACGCCGCCGCCCCGATTTGCAAACCATCGGGCGCGACGTGACGAAACTGGAAAAGATCGAACCGCCGTTCCCGCGCGTCTCCTACGACGATGCCGTGAAGAACCTCCAGGAAGGTCACGCGCAAGGCAAGCTCGAAAACAAATTTGAATACGGAGGCGACCTCGGCTCGCCCGACGAGACCTACCTCTCGGCGCAATACGACAAGCCCGTCATGGTCCATCGCTATCCCGCGACCGTGAAGGCGTTCTACATGGAGCCCGATCCCCAGCGACCCGACCTCGCGCTCTGCGTCGATGTGCTCGCGCCCGAAGGCTATGGAGAAATCATCGGCGGCTCGCAGCGCATGGCCTCCCACGATTTGCTGCTCCAGCGCATCAAGGAACACAATCTGCCCGAAGAAGCCTTCAAATGGTATCTAGACCTGCGCAAGTACGGCAGCGTCCCCCACGCCGGCTTCGGCATGGGTATAGAAAGAGCGGTAGCCTGGATCTGCGGCCTGGAGCACGTCCGCGAAACCATCCCGTTCCCGAGAATGCTGTATCGCCTCTATCCATAGGATTTCGTCACCGCCGAGATGCAGAGAGCCCGAGGTTAGTCTTAGCGCGGCGGAACGACAACATAATATCGAGAGAGCTGAATCGCAAGCGCGTTAGCCCTCCTGATCTCCGACGGGTTCAGGTCGTCATCAGCATTGTCCGCTGCGAGCAGTAACCGTGGCGATGCTGGGAGTGACATGAGTAATCCTGGGCGGTCAGGAAGTATCAAATGTGGCTCACAGGCTCGCAATACTCCCCAATGCTTGTTTCCGTGTACCGTCTCATCTCGGTGAATGAGGGTCTGGATCTGCATTCCGGTCATCATGCGCACTGGGAGCGTCCCATCCCTGGAAATGAAGCTTACCCAATTGCTTTCGAGTATCTCCCGTTGATCAACACTCAGCTTATTTGGTGAGATTCCAACTACAGGCTGAGGCCGGACTGGAAAATCAATGAAGTGATTGCGCCATCTCCACAAACACCAAAAACGCGTAATGGTACGGTGCTCCAGCGGGGAAAGAGGTCGGGCTCTGCCAGCCTCTAGCGCGTCAACAATCCCCTGGAAGTCGCTCTCGAACGACTTCATGTACCCAGCTTCGGCTCGCTGATCCCAAAGCCTTTCAACTGAGAAAAGTTGATTGGTCGTAGAAACCCGTTTGATTCGACCATCGCGCAGATGAACCTCTACCAAGCCATCGGTGCCTGCGAAGCGGACCAGCGTGGCTACGGGTATTACATGTTGGTCCCGAGTCAGCTTATGCGGATTACGCTTTTGGGGCTTTTCGCCGCGTTGTCGATGGATCATCTCGACTACTAGATTACCCTTCTCATTCGCCCCAAGTTTCGCGATTTTCGAAACCTGCGATTCACAAACCCATGCCCACCAAGGGCAAGCTATATAAGCGCCACTGTCCAGATCACAAGATTCGTCCTACATCTTTAACAGCCATTCTCGGCGTCCTCGGCGTCTCGGCGGTGGACCAACGCGCCTTGCCCACAAAAATCAAAAGCCCCGCTAGTCAGGCGGGGCTCAACAAAATTGCCAGTCGGTACGCTATCCGTCAAACAGACTTAGTTATAACTCCGTTGTCAACTCCAAAGCCGGGTGCCCTAGGTCTCGCGCTTTTCGAGACCGGGGATTCCACGACTCCATCCCTAAGTGAAGTTGAATTTCTCGGCGCCCTCGGCGTCTCGGCGGTGAACAAAAATCACCCGATGCCCCGCCCGCTCCCCGATTCATCACAAATTCACTGTGACCGCCGTCCTAGCTCCTGAACAAAAATCTGTGCAATCCTCGCTCTGAACTGCATTCGTGACTGGGCGACTGTTAACTAGAAAAATAATATGAACATTTCATCAATTTTCGATTTTTTCGTGAATTTTTCGGACGCTCGAACCTCCAAAAATCGGCCAAATTCACAACTCGCGTCCGCCAAGTCCAATATTTGGAAGCCTTTACGATTATCTACTTTGCAATGAATAACTTAACTGTTTTCGAGGAGAGGGGAAGGGTTATTTTTCTAGTAATCTCGCCGCGCCTCGAAACGCGCTAGGAATTCGAAACGCAAGCACAGCACTCATTCATATCAGCAGCCAACTTCATTCATAAAGGAGCAACCATCATGTCATCATCTTCCTCCACTCCATCCAAGAAATTCCCCTACGGACTTTGTCAAATGCGAAGCGCCAATGGCGATCCCTGCAGAATGCCGGCTCTCCATAGCGAAACGTGTTGCCACTACCACAAAGTCATGGGCAAAACTCCTATCATAGGCGGCGATGAATTCCTCCCTTATCAACACTTCTACCTTCCGCGCCTCGAAGATGCTACGTCCATCCAGACTGCAATTTCCGAAGTTTGCGAGCTGATGTTGCATCGCCGCATCGAGCCCAAGGAGGCTTCCGCACTCTTCTACGCCATGCGGGTCGCCTCCCAGAACTTGGGGCCGCAGGCCTTGCCGCCGGCAACCATTCAGGCATGCGCTCAGCAGCCTCGGCGTCGCGGACCTGGCCGTCCCCGCAAGGTAGCACCCGATTCTGCGATACTGGCATAGCCGCGGAAAGCCGGTGCGTGGGGTTGCACTCCCAAAGTCTGAGATCGAGATAACCCGAGTCTTGAAGGTTCTCTCGGCGTCTCGGCGGTGAAAAACCGCATCCAGCGGCGAAAAAACTTATGCCAAATCGCCCAACCTACAGCAGCATCACTCCGCGCCAGATCCGGGTGATCGGCGTTCCTCTCGACCTTGGCCAATCCCGCCGTGGCGTCGACATGGGTCCATCTGCCGTCCGCGTCGCCGGCCTCGAAGCACGTCTCGAAGCCATCGGCCACATCGTTGAAGACGCCGGCAACGTTGCCGTCGCCATCCCAGAGCAAAAAAAAGAGGGCGATGCGTCCGCGAAATATCTGAAGGAAATTACAGCCACATGCACCAAGAGCGCCGATCTTGTGCTCAAGACGCTCGAGGCGGGCAAGGTTCCGCTCGTGCTGGGGGGAGACCATTCGGTTGCGGCGGGAACCGTTTCCGGGGTTTCGGAATTTTACCGCCGTCAGGGGCAGAAAATTGGCCTGCTTTGGATCGACGCTCACACCGACATGAATACACCGGAATCTTCGCCCAGCGGCAACGTGCACGGCATGCCGCTCGCGGCTCTCATGGGATTGTCTCCGCACGAACTCGGCAAGATTTACGACTTCTCGCCGAAAGTTGCGCCGGAAAATTGTGTGCTGGTGGGCATTCGCGACGTGGATAACTTTGAAAAAGAAAACATTCGCAAAGCGGGGGTCGAAGTTTTCACGATGCGCGACATCGACGAGCGCGGGATGCGCGCCGTAATGGAAGAAGCGTTGCGCATGGCTGGACGCGGCACCGCCGGCTATCACGTCTCACTCGACATGGATTGGATCGACCCAGAAGACGCGCCTGGCGTGGGAACTCCGGTGTGGGGAGGGGCGACGTACCGCGAGGCGCATCTTGCGATGGAGATCATCTCGGACCACGGGCGCATGTTGAGCATGGAGATTGTGGAAGTGAATCCAGTGATCGACGAGAGGAACCAGACGGCCGATCTCGCGGTGGAGCTAGCGCTGTCAGCGTTCGGGAAAAAAATTCTGTAGGCTGGCTGGTGGCCCATTCAAGCCTTGTTTTGGCTTGAGTGGGGCAGTTCCACAGCTTGGCAAAGTGTCCCCGCCGCTCGTTCGCGCCTTCTCGCTGTCCATTCGCATTCAATTTCTACTCGTCCTTCGCAGCCTGTTGCGTGCTGACGAAAGCTGCTGCACTCCCAATCCTCCGGGCGTTCGCATAATCCGCGCTTCACCGGATTGCGATGGATGTAACGGAGCTTCTCTACAAACTGGCAGTAGTTCCGCACATTGAAGTCGTAATAACGCTTCTGCCAGAAATGGTGGTCAAAGTCCCCACTCAAGCCAAAACCAGGCTTGAATGGGGCACCCTCGACACTCGAAAGGGTACCGACGATCAGACGCCGCGACACTCCTTGCTTCAGCGATTTGAGAGCGTCGGCAAGCAGACCGCGCTCCGGTTCACTGAGCAGGAAGTGCACATGCTCTGGCATGACCACATACGCGTAGACGCAAAGTCCGAAGCTGCGCCGCACGCGCTCCAACGCGAGTTCGAAGATTCGTTTGGCAGAGGCGGCGGTGAACAACGGCCGCCGGTGATAACAGGAGAATGTAACGAAGTGGCTGTGCCCGGTTTCCTGAAACCGTTTCAATCCCGAAGGCATGGGGACAGATTACGTGCGAGGACAGTCCCCACTCAAGCCAAAACCTGGCTTGAATGGGGCACCGTCAGAGAGCGGGGTATCGGTTCGGGAAACGAAGAGGGAGCAGGTTCGTCCTATCGAGAGCCTTGGTAGAGTCGAGAGCCCACCCTCTTTTGTGATTCTGCCTGCGGAAGACCTGGGCCACCCGCCGGAGTCTTGACTTACCTCGAATGGGGAAAAGATACAAACAAAAAACGCGGGCGGGGGCGCCCGCGCCACACAAACTTACCCTACACAAACTTATCCTACACAAACGGCACTTACTGGAAAGTCTACTGCACGTCGGAGACTTTGCCGTTTATGAATGTTACTTTCAAGTCTTTGTAGACCCAGATTTGCTTACTCCCTAGATTGACGATCTTATCGGGCTGGCCGAGCGAGGCTTTTACCTGATCGGGAGTCTGACCCTTCTCAATCTGCTGCGGTTCGGGAGGAGGAGCCTGATCTTGTCCTTGTCCTTGTCCTTGGCCTTGGCCTTGTCCCTGGCCTTGGCCCTGTGCTTGTCCGCCCTGGTCGCCGCCCTGCTGATTATTGCCTTGCTGATCGCCGCTTTGTTGCTGATCGTCATTACTGATGGTAAGCAACTGGCCGATGGCATCTTCCACCTGACCCGCGCTGGTATTGGCCAGCGTGCCGGCGGCGAAGGGGAAAATCACCGTTGCTTTGTTGTAAGTGGGAGGATCGGTCTTGTTACAAGTGTCGCAGGCTACTATATGCAATGACACGGTATCTTTCGCGGTATTCACGTCGATCTTTTCGACATACACCTTGTCGCCATTCTTAAAGAACTTGGTCGCTGTCTCGTCATTCACCGCGTCCGGTGTGCTGGGACACTTATGAAGCAGTCCGCAACCTGCTTTTAGAAAGCTGTTGTTCTTGATTCCGGTAGCATCGGAGGCGTGAACGGTGCCATCTTTAAAGGTGGCTGTGCGGGTGGACATACTCTTGTAAGGCATGCCGACGATTCCGCCTTTTTGAATGACTAACAGCGTGCCTTCCTGGACGACGGCCCAGCCGCTGGAATCCTGACCCATTTTCGCCAGCTTGTATTGCGCGATCAGCTGCTCCTGCAAGGTGGGAGCCTGAGCGTTGGCGAGAGAGAGAGGCACGACGATAAACGCGAGAAATAGAATTGCGGAAATCAGTGCGTGGAATTTGTGGCGCATGGAAAGTCCTCCAGTTCAGTGCTGACGAAGTTTGATCATTGCGGAGACCGCAGCGGCTAAAACCCGCTTCTATAGCTCATTCTGGCGGCATGGCAGAAGCCACGCCCTTTCAAAGCTCTCAGGCAACCGACTTACCCAGACTTGATAAATTGGAAAATGGGAGCGCCGATGGCGACGCTCCCAAAGTAATTGCACCCGCTCCCAGCGTTCGCAGGGAGCACTGGTCGATGCGTGGTGCTACGGTTGTCCACCGCCCGAGGATCCGGCTTCCTGCTTGACCTCAGTTTCGGTCTGATCGGCCGCCTGCTCCTGGTCCTGCAGGACTTTGCCTGCGCTGGTGTCTGGTGGAGGAGGTGGAACGTCAGAAGCCTTGGTGCTTGTATCCGGCGACTTCGGCATACCATTGGTGCCCTGCTTCTTCGCCAGTTCGCCCAAACCATTGTTGAGCTGCTCGGCGAAGTGGTTTTGCATTTCCTGCAGGTCATCGACTTTAACGGCTACAGTTTGCCCGGCAGCGCATTCGCCGTTCTTGCTGGCGGAAACGCTGGCGTTGACCATGTTGTCGGCGTCGGGAGTATCGGTGAGGCGCATAAGAACGTCGCCCTGCGAGAGTCCGCACTCCTGGCCGTTGGCGACGAGCGAGAGATCGTTGTCGACGACAAAGGTGCGGCGAGCGGGATCGAGTGCCGGGGGCACTTCGCCATTGGAGTTCGTCGGGGCTGGAGCTGAACCGCCTCCGCCCTGGCCGGCTTGAGCTTGCTGCGACGCGAGCTGGGCTTTGACCTCGTCGGCAATAGCCTGCTTCACCTCGGGAGTAAGCGCTACTCCACTGGCGGGCGCCGGAGGCGGATCGCCACCACCGCCATCTCCTGCGGCAGCGTCGGCGGCAGCATCCTGGCGAGCCGCATAGGCGGCCTGCAGATTCGCGGCGATGAGATAGTCGGTCAACCAGAATGCCGGGCTGGCATAGACGGGATAAGGATTCCACCAACCGCCATAGAAGCCCCACCAGGGAGCTCCGCCCCAACCCCAGGCTCCAACGCCCCAGGCAACGGGAGAAGCCCAGGGATTGTAGGCCCAGCCGTAAAAGCCGGGGTTATACCAGTAACCGGGATAGTAGCCGTAGTAATTGGCACCATGCCAGTAATAGCCGCGATAGACGCCGGAGTAATAGTGGCCATTGCGGTAGTAAGTGCGGGAGTAATAGGAGTGGCCGCCGCGGGTGACATAAGCGCGCTGCACGTATCCGCCATGGCGCCCGGTGTTGACCACGCGCGCACCATTGTGCGTGCCGACGACCGTGCGGCCGCCGTGGACGCCGTGCTCGATGTGCATGCCGTTACGGTCGACGGAGCGAATGGATCCATTCTTGCGGACGGTGGCGCTGCCGCCGCCTTTGAGGGAAACGTTGCGCGCTCCGGCCGGGGTATGGGCGTTTCCGGCGCGGTTGTTGCCGGCTTGTCCAGCGCGATTGTTGCCGGCTTGACCAGCGCGATTGTTGCCGGCTTGTCCGGCGCGATTGTTGCCGGTCTGTCCGGCGCGATTGTTGCCGGTTTGTCCGGCGCGATTGTTGCCGGCCTGTCCGGCTGTGGTCCGGCCATTCCCGCCGGGACCGCGCGTATTGGCGGAGTTGCCGGGTCCGCGATTTTGTGCGCCTGCAGTGTGGCCGGCAGCGCCGCCGGTGGAGTGCTGAGCTGGCGCGCTATGTTGCGCTGGAGCGCTATGCTGCGCTGGCGCACTATGCTGCGCTGGCGCACTGTGCTGTGCCGGTGCGGCGGGCTTGTTATTGCCAGCCATCGCGAAAATCGTGACCACTAACACAAACATCAGCGTGAAGAAGGTCGCCAGTATCGTGGTTTGTTTGCCGCTCGAATTCATGAGTCACTCCTCAAGAGATAGACATCGTTCACATCAACCCGGGAGCGGGGCGGATCGGCCGCTCATATCCCGATATCCCGGGTGCAGTTGTTTGACGAGGGCTCCGGAGGCCAATTGCCAATTGGGGGGAGGGCTAGCATGACCTTCGAAGTATCGCCAATTTCACACCCGTTTGCAGGTTGGTGTCAAGTAAGGGAGGAGGACGGTGATCCGCCCAAACTCTATTTGCGGAGCAAAGGGCGTGTCAGGCAGGTAGGGCCGCCGGAGCCGTTGATGCAAAGCTCGATTCCGGAAAATGTAAATACTTCGAAGCCAGCGTGGCGGAGGCGAGCATTGGTTTGAACATTCTGATCCAGCGCAATGAGACGCCGGCTGCCGAGCGAGAGAACATTGCAGGCGAGCGAATCGCGTTCGGCTGGATCGATTTCGAGCAGGTGAAAACCACGGGCGCGGAAAAGTTCGACTGTCTCAACGGCGAGCCATGGGAGATCGACGAGAATGGTTCGCTCGTCGAGCATGCTCATCAGCGACATGAGATGAAGACAGGCGGCAGGGCCGGGACCGTAAGGAAGCGGCGCCGAAAGCACTTCGATGGCATGAGGAGTGAGGAGCGCGCGCATCTGCTCGATGCCGGCGCGATTGGTGCGGTAGCCATGGCCGACCAGCAGAGTGCGCGGATCGAGCCAGACCATATCTCCGGCCTCGGTGGAGGCGGGGGGTGCGATTTCTCCGAGAACTGGAATGCCGAGTGCGGCGCAAACAGTGGAGTGCGCGCCGGCTTCAGGAATGCGATTGGCTTTGCCGGGGCGCATAAGAATCAGGCCGTGACTGGTGGGGAGCGAAGCGTCGTGAGTGTAGACGGCGTCGAGCGTGAGGGCCGGGGAGGGCGGAAGGGTGACGATCTCTGAGCCGGCGTGAGTGAGGAGGCGGCAGAGCGCATCGTGCTCGGACTGGGCGGTGGCGAAGTTGGGTGGGTGATGAAATCCGAGGTCGCGCCAGGCGGCGGTTTTGTCGGGACGGTCCCAGCCTGCATTGCGGGGCGGACAGAGCAGCACGCGCGACAGATTTCCGGACATTGTTTGGATAGAACTAGTTTGGATGGACATGGTTTGGACGGACATGGATTGAATCGACATTTAGGTTGCGCCCGCCGATGTGCACACTTCAACGCTACACAGAGTGTTGAGAATTGAAACAGCACACTCCAGCCAGGAGGCGGGTAACCCGTCTAGTGGCTTGCGCGAGCACCCCAACCTGATGTTACATATCAGCGTCAAATTAATCCCGCGCTCTGCAATGCCTCCCAGATGAGGCGAAGAATTACAGGAGTTCCTATGAAAGCCTTGCTGCGTCCGCTTTATATCACCGTCATCTGTTTGCTTGCCTGCCAGATAGTATTTGGTCAAGGCGTCGCCACCGGCGATCTTCACGTAATCGTAAAAGACCCCAAGGGCAGCGTGGTGAACGATGCCACGGTTACGGTGAGCAATGTGGCCAAAGGCCTGGAGCGCACCGGCAGCGGCGACGGGCTCGGCGGGTACAGCATACGGCAATTGCCTCCGGGGACGTATTCGGTTGTAGTTTCGGCCGCCGGCTTCGCCCGAGCAGAAGACAATAATGTTGCGATCACGGTGGGCGGGATCGTGGAGTTGCCGATCACGCTGGTGGTGGCGACGGGCAAGGAAGTGGTGGAGGTGAGTTCGCAGGCGGAACTGGTGGAAACCTCGCGCAGTTCGACTACAGATACGATTGGCGAACGGCGCATTGAGAATCTGCCGATCAACGGGCGGAATTACATCAACTTCACGCTGACGGACTCGCAAGTTTCCCGCGACAACGCGCCCAACACGGGAGCTGCGCCGACCTCTGGATTGAATATGAGCGGGCAGCGGGCGCGCTCGAATCTGGTAAACGTGGATGGCGCGGATGCGACCGACAATTCGACGAATGGTGTGCGCTCGACGGTATCGCAGGAAGATGTGCAGGAATTCCAGATCATCACCAACAGCTATGCGGCGGAATATGGGCGCGCGGCCGGGGGCGTGGTCAACATTATTACGCGATCGGGATCGAATGACTTTCATGGCGACGTGTTTGGCTATCTGCGCAACCGGAATTTTCAGGCGGTGAATCCGTTCAGCACGACGTCGAATCCGGCGTATACGCGAGTGCAGGCGGGAACGGCATTCGGCGGGCCGATCAAGAAAGACAAGACTTATTATTTCTTCTCGTATGAGGTGACGCGGCGGCATGAGACGGGATTCTCGTCGCTTCCGACGGCGAATAATCCTAATTTTGCCTCGTACTACGGGCTCACAGGAGTGGACGTTTCGCCTATCTTCGGAGCGCCCGCGGGAACCTTTCCCGACATTCTGGCGACCAACGGCCAAGCGGCGTTCTTGAGCGCCAACGAATTTCCGGTTCCGGAGTTGCAGCTTTACGCTTTCATGGTGGGCGCTTCTTCGGGAGTTGCGCTTAATGGGAGCTATCCGGCGTGGTTCGCGGGCCTTCCTCCAACTTTGGTTCCCGCGGGGTTGCAGCAGTTTCCTACGTCTTGCAATCCATCGTTTGCCTCGCCCGCTGTTGCCAATTTTCCTTACTATTGCACCGGACTGCCCACGTCATTCCAAACGCTGGCTGGGCAGGCGGGTAATTTTCCGGTGTTCGAGGGCACCAGCCTCTACTCGTTTCGAATCGATCACAATGTGAACAACAGTAACCGGGTGACGCTGCGCGCGAATGTGAGCCCCAGTACGGTGACGGGGATAGAAGTGAATGGCGAAGATCAGCCGTTTGGACAGAACGCCTACTCGAGAACCTCAGAACAGACCTACCGGGACTTGGCGGTGGTGGGGCAGGATACCTGGACAATTGGCACCAATAAAGTGAACGAAGCACGTTTTCAGTATGCGCGACGCGGCCTGGCTTACTTCTATAACACCGCGATTCCAGACGGCAACGACCCGGCGGTGGACCTTACCGGGTATGCGTATTTCGGCCGCGAGCCTTATTCCTTTGAACAACGCGTGGAAAAGCGCTACCAGTTCACAGACAATTTTTCCTGGAGCATTGGGCGACACAATACGAAGTTCGGCGGCGACTTCGACTACATTCCGCTGCAAGGGACCTTCACGGTAAATTATGGCGGCTTGTTTGACTTCGGAAATGAAAGCCTCTTTCCCGGAGTGCCGTCGTTCAATGCAGTGCAAGCTTATGGCTTGGGCATGCCGGGTGGCTTCGTGCAAGGTCTCGGCAATCCCTCGGATTCGTTCTCGAACAGGCCGCTGGGCGTGTTCTGGCAGGATTCGTGGCGAGTGCGGAACAATCTAACGCTAAACTATGGGTTGCGCTACGACATAGAATTTCCACCGACGTTTGCGTCTCCGACAGGCTTCGCCAATACCGCTCAAACGGGATACAACTTTCTGGGAATACAGAAGGGCATTCAGACGGATAAGAACAACATTCAACCGCGGCTGGGGATCGCCTGGGATCCCAAGGGGGATGGCAAGACGGTGCTGCGGGCTTCGTTTGGCATGTTCTACGATCACCCGCTGCTGGGCCTCTATTTTCTGGGACAGGCATCGGACGGCTCCAGCAGCGGCCAATTGGACTTTGCCGCGCTTGGATTCTGTTCGGGCGCAGGGAATCCGGGCAACCTGAATGCGATTCCGGTTTTCCAGGGCAATCTTTTCAGCGCGTCGCAATGCAATCCGGGAGCGCCGAATTCTATTCTGGGTTATGGAACAAACTCCGCTAACGGGAACCCGAACCCGCAGCGCTTCGATCCATTCCTGCCCAGCTCATCCAATTTGTTTCTTAACCAGAACTATATTAAGGACGGCTTTCCGCTGTTGTTCCAACCATTCGGTTATCCGATGGGAAAGAACTTTGTGTATGCCTATTCGCAGCAGGCGAATTTAACGTTGGAACGGGATCTGGGGGACGGCTACGCGCTGAGCATCGCATACAACTTCAACGGCGGACGGCACATCAACCGGCCGATCAACGCGAATACGCAGCGCGGCGATCTGCTGGTCGCGAACTGGCAGGCGGCTTACAGCGATCCGAATTCGTATGCCGCTGCCGGTGGGCCGCTGGGAGTAGGGCTTGGAGCTGCGCCATGCGGCATCAATCCGAATAACGGGCTGCCATGGGTTTCCGCGGCTTTGACCAATTTCTTCCGGCCAGGTGGAATCAATCCGGCGATTGCGAACGCCTTGATAGCGGGCGGAGGCGGCGCTTGTGTGACGACCATATTGCCGGCCGTGATGCAATATCTGCAGAGCATCGGATACAGCACTGCCGGCTTCAATACCGCGTGCAACCCAGCCACCTTGGCGGGGTGCGTCCCGTTCAGCGACCAGGATGCCAATTACTCGAATGGCAGCTCGGTGTATCACGGGCTGACGGCGAATCTTCGCAAGCGCTTTAATAACCACTATGAACTTCAGGCGTCCTATACCTGGGCGCACGCGATCGACGATTCGACCGATTTGCAATCGACGCAAACGCCGCAGGACAGTTACTATCCGGGTCTGGACCGCGCTAACTCGACTTTCGACCAGCGGCACCGGTTTGTCTTTAACGGCGTGTATCAATCGGGCAAAGTAGGCGGCGATGGGGTCGCGGGCAAGATTTTGAGCAACTGGACGTTCGCTCCGCTGATCGAATTCTCCTCGGGACGGCCGTTTAATATCGCGACCGGCAGCGATGACAACCTGCAGAATTCCACGCTGACGGTGCGGCCGAACACCTACGTGAATGCGGCGTGCACGGCTGCGGGGAATCTGCCGGTGGGCTCGAAATTTTCTCCGACCGGAGTTTTTCAGGAGCCGTGTTACCAGGGCTTCACTCCGACTTCTCCCACGCAAACCAGTTTTCCGTTTGTCACGTTGCTTGCTCTGGATGGCAATCTGGGGCGCAACGCTGGAGTCACGCCCTGGACCGTATTCAACGATCTGCGAATCGCCAAACGCATCAACCTTGGCGAGCGCTACAACATGGAATTGATTGCCGACATGTTCAACATCGCGAATGTGTACAACGTGGCGGCGGTGAGTCCGCTGTTTTCGAATGCGGGGCAGGCGACGGCGGCATACGATCCGCGGCAATTTCAATTTGCGCTGAAGTTGAATTGGTAGTTGGGCTCTGGGCTCTGGGCTTTGGGCTGCAGGAGGACGTCTACCGCTGTACGCGAAAATTTCCTGCACACGAAACTCATGGGCTTGCCATTCAGATGCGGCGAGCAGGGGTGTCCGTAGCCATCAACATCGCGGAGGGAAAAGGACGCTCGTCCGACAAGGAGCTACTGCAATTTCTTAGTCGCGCTCGAGGTTCGTCCTACGAGCTTCAGACACAGATTGAACTCAGCTGGCACCCAGAAGCCAGCGCCCAAAGCCGAGAGCCCAAAGGCGATTTTCAGGCTCCGGCAATCATTCCTTTGGGACCCCGCGGTTCCGGGATGGCTCTCAGGTCACGCGACAGGGAGCACGCGATCTTGCTGGTGATTCTGGCCGTGACGGCGGCGATCAAACGATCCTGATCCTTTGGAAAAGGACCGCGCTCAAGACGGAACGATTCCAGCTCCAGCCGTGAAATCTCGTCGATGCGCAGGCGAAGGGCGGTTACTTCGGGCGCAGCGCCTCCGGCGACGAGCTTCTTGCGAAATTCCCTCACCTCGCCGAGCACGATTTTTTCGGCTTCCGGTTCGCCGGCGCGGGTGCCAATGCGCGGTTCGACGGCACGCTCGAGATCCTCGAGATCGTAGAGCAGCACGCCGTCAAAGACTCTTACGGCGGGATCGATATTGCGAGGGAGCCCGAGGTCAATCAGCACCAGCCTGCGTCCGAGGCGGTCAGCGACCAGACGACTCATGTCCCCGGCGGTGAAACTAACGCGTGGAGATGCGGTGGCGCTGATCACCAGATCGGCCTTCAGCAGACATTTTTCGAGCTTCTCGAATGCGCAGGCCCGGAATGCTCCGGGAGGCTCAGGAAATCTGCCAGCGAGTTCCTGGGCGCGGCTGTAGGTGCGGTTGACGATACAGACCGATTTCGCGCCGCGGGTAAACAGTTCGCGGGCCGTGATCTCGCCCATGCGGCCGGCGCCCAGGAGGACGACATTCTTTGCGGCGACGGAGCCGAAAAGCTGATCGGCAAGCTGCAAAGCGGCGAAGGGGGCGGAGACGAAGTGCGATCCGAGCGGCGTCAGTTTGTGGACGCGGCGGCGCACCGAAAGCGATTTGCGAAGGGTGGTATTGAGAAAGCGGCCGGTGCAGCCGGCGTTACGCGCCTGACTCCAGGCTTGCGTCACCTGTCGGACAATCTGCTCCTCGCCAATGCACATGGAATCGAGGCCGCAACTGACGCGCAGGCAGTGGGCGAGAGCCTGTTCATCGAGCAGGCGGTAGAAGCTGTTCCACTCCTGGAGCTTCAAATCGTACTCGGCAGTGAGCAGACGCAAGATGGAATTAACGGCCAGGGTGGCATCGCCCCAGACGACAAACTCCGTGCGATTGCAGGTGGAGAAGACGAGGACTTCTTCAATGCCTTCCGCTTGCGACAACATGGACAAAACTTCAGCCTGGCGGCAGCCGCTCATCCAGAAACGTTCTCTTACTTCGACGGCGGCCGTCCGGTGATTTAGCCCGACCACAACCAATGTCGGTTCCACGGCACACGCTCCCCTATAAATTTCCACCCTTGTGAGGGCATCGCAGGGGCCAAAGCGGGGCGGTAGTGGATGACTTTGTAACTCATTGAATTAGCGCAAATTAGTGTTGTATGTTGCATTTGGCAACAGTGTGGGGATGCACTCCAAGTGGGAGATATCACGCCGCTGAGTGGGGTTTTGGCACGGGAAAAAGCCGAAGGAAATTCCTTTTCGGGAAAAAATAAGTCGAATTGGTTTCATTTCTGAAATAGCGCGCTGGCAGGGTTTGTGATATCGTCGCTGCCGAAAACCTTCGCAATGGAAAACGCTTGCAACCGGGGTTCTACCCTGGGCGGAGCGACATGTTGCCTGGGTGGCTGCGCTCGCAGTCGGGGGCGCTTATATTGTCATAAGGAGAAGGAAGGAAATGAAAACTACGTTAAGAGCGTCCCTGATTCTGGTTATGCTGGCTTTGGTGTTCTCGACCTATACGTTTGCCGATCCGCCGGCGAGCTACAAGGGCTGCGCAATGTGCCATGGAGCAAACGGCGAAGGCAAGGCTGCGATGAAGACGACAGACTTTGGTTCGGCTGACGTGCAGAAGGCGTCCGATGCAGAACTGACAGACATCATCACCAAGGGCAAAGGGAAGATGCCAGCCTATGACGGCAAGCTGAGCCCGGACCAGGTCAGTGAGATCGTTAAGTGGATCCGCACATTGAAGAAGTAAGTTAGTATGGGTTGGTAGAAAAGCGGCCTTTTAAAAAGGGCCGCTTATTTTTTCGCTGGAGCAAAAGTTGAGGACGATTCTGAGGCTGTGTTTCGCATTATTGGCGGTGGCGCTGATTTGTCCGGGCACTGGGTTGGCGGATGGGGCGGCGGACTTTAAGGTGAGATGCGCTCCCTGCCATGGCTCAAGGGGAGCCGGGGATACAAAGATCGGCGAAAATTTGCACGTCCGCGACCTGGGTTCGGCCGATGTGCAGAAACAATCCGATGGCGACCTGAGCGAGGTCATTAATAAAGGCAGGGGCACGATGCCCGCGTACAATGGCAAGCTGACTGCCGACCAGATCAAGAATCTGGTGAAGTACATCCGCACGCTGAAAAAGTAAGGGTATTGTCGTGTGAACGAAAAGGCCGGGATGATTCCCGGCCTTTGTTTTGGGCATCAAGCCCTCGGAACCCTATTTTTCCCGTTTTTCAATCTTCGCCCAGGCATCCTTCAGAGCGACGGTGCGATTGAACACTGGCTTGCCCGGAGTGGAATCCGAGTCCACACAAAAATAGCCCACGCGCTCGAACTGATAGCGTGCTTCCACGGGCGCATTGGCTAGAGAAGGCTCCAGCTTGGCGGATTCGACCACTTCCAGCGAATTGGGATTCAGATTGACGGTGAAGTCCTGTCCGAAGGGAACGTCATCGGGATTCTCTTTGGTGAAAAGCTTGTCGTAAAGACGTATTTGCGCGTCGATGGCATGCGCGGCAGAGACCCAGTGAATGGTGGATTTCACTTTGCGGCCATCGGGAGCGTTGCCGCCGCGGGTGGCGGGATCGTAGGTGCAATGCACCTCGACCACTTCGCCCTTTTCGTTTTTAATCACGCTTTTCGCGGTGATGAAATAGGCATAGCGGAGGCGGACTTCCATGCCGGGTGACAGGCGGTAATACTTCTTCGGCGGCTCTTCGCGGAAGTCATCCTGCTCGATGTAGAGCACCTTTGAAAACGGCACTTTGCGCGATCCCGCGGAAGGATCCTCGGGGTTATTGACCGCATCCATTTCTTCGGACTGGCCGTCGGGATAGTTATCGATAACAACCTTCAGCGGACGCAGCACGGCCATGACGCGCGGGACGCGCTTGTTGAGATCTTCGCGAACGAAGTGCTCGAGCATGGCGAGATCGACAATGCCGTTGGTGCGCGACACGCCGACGGCGCCGACAAAGTTGCGAATCGCCTCCGGCGTGTAGCCGAGGCGGCGCATGCCGGAGAGCGTGGGCATGCGGGGATCGTTCCATCCGGTGACGTGTTTTTCCTGAACCAGTTTGAGCAGCTTGCGCTTGCTCATCTGGGTGTAGGTGAGGCTGAGGCGGTCGAATTCGATCTGCTGCGAGGGGAAGATGCCGAGCTGCTCGATGAACCAGCGGTAAATGGGCTGATGATCGGCGAATTCGAGCGAGCACATGGAGTGTGTGACGCGCTCAATCGAATCGGATTGACCGTGCGCGTAATCGTACATGGGATAGATGCACCACTTGTTGCCGGTGCGGTGATGTTCGGCATGCAGGATGCGATACATGACGGGATCGCGCATGTTGAAGTTGGGGGACGACATATCGATTTTGGCGCGCAGCACGCGGGTGCCGTCGGGGAATTCGCCCTTGCGCATGCGCTCGAATAAGTCGAGATTTTGTTCGACGGTGCGATTGCGATACGGGCTTTGTTTGCCGGGTTCGGTGAGCGTTCCGCGATGCATGCGGATTTGCTCCGCGGTCAAATCGTCGACGTAGGCCTTGCCGTCTTTGATGAGTTTGACGGCCCATTCGTAGAGCTGATCGAAATAATCGGAGGCGTAGCAGAGGCGCTCCCAGTCGAAGCCGAGCCAGCGCACGTCACGCTGAATGGCGTCGACGTATTCCTGTTCTTCTTTTTCGGGGTTGGTATCGTCAAAGCGGAGATTGGTCTTGCCGCCGAATTCATCGGCGAGGCCGAAATCGATGCAGATGGCCTTGGCGTGGCCGATGTGCAGATAGCCGTTGGGCTCGGGAGGGAAACGAGTCTGGATGACGGCGTCGCCGAACTTCTTTGTCTTAAGATCCTGCAGAAAAATATCGCGGATGAAATTGGATGGCCGGGGCTCGACGGGCGCGTTGGGCGCAACTTCGCTGGATGAAGGCGAGTTCGTAGGACTCATAACTCTTGTATTCTATATGTCCAATGGCGCAGTGCGCACAATGCGGCCGGCAACTTCCGCCTTTCACCCTGAGCAAGACCTGCCAGTGGTGCAAGCAGCACGAGGCAGCGCAGCGGGGCGATAACTCCGGCTACCAGCGGGTGGAAACGGCTCCATGGCTGCGGCGGCAATCGAGTTCCATGGCGGTCACGCAGGTAATCTTTGGGGCGAACATCGCCGTGTTTCTCGCCATGCTGCTGGCGATTGGCGCTTCGATGCTGCAGAATCCGACGGGACAAGACCTGGTGCACTGGGGCGCGAACTTTGGGCCATATACCGTCAATGGCCAGTGGTGGCGGCTGCTGACTTCTGTGTTTGTTCATGGCGGACTGCTGCATATTGCGTTCAACATGTGGTGCCTTTGGGATCTGGGACGGCTGGCTGAATCGGTTTATGGACATTGGACGTTTGCCATTGCCTATTTGATTTGCGGCGTGGCGGCAAGCCTGGCGAGCTTGTGGTGGAATCCGGGCGTGCTTAGCGTCGGAGCGTCGGGAGCGATCTTTGGGATTGCGGGCGCTTTGATCGCGTCGTTTTATCTTGGCGAATTTTCATTGCCGCGCCCGGCGCTGGCTGGAACCTTGCGCAGCCTGCTGATTTTTGCGGGATACAACCTGTTCTTCGGCGCGGTGATCTCGCACATCGATAACGCGGCGCACATTGGCGGACTGGTGATGGGATTGATTCTGGGTGCGCTGATAGCGCGGGTCGCGCCCGACCAGAATGCAATCTTCCGGCGGATTGCGGTGTTGCTGGTTGGCGCGGTGCTGGTAGCTGGCGGAGTGATGTGGCTGCGGCATTCGCGTGCCTACATGATCCACGCGCAGAAAGGCGTCGGACTTCTGGATGAAGGCAAGTCGGACGAAGCGATTGCCGAGTTGCAGAAGACGGTTAAACAGCGGCCGGGTTTCGCCGCGGCGCATGAGGCGCTGGCGCGCGCCTATATCTCGAAACACGATTATCAGAATGCCGCGATCGAATTGCAGCGCGCGATTACGTTGCGCCCGCGGGATGACGGCGCGTATTACGATCTTGGCCTGGTGTACATGGAGCTGAAGCAACCGGAAAAGGCGCAGGAGACGTTTACTCAACTGCTGAAAATCGATTCCAACAGCGCCGATGGGCATGCAGGATTGGCCGCGGCTTTTTCGGATCAGCATGAGGATGCCGAGGCGCTTGCGGAATATCAGCGGGCGGCGGCGATTGAGGCCAACTATCAGGGAATCAACTACAACATTGGTTTGGAGCAGGCGCGGCTCAAGCAATGGGACGATGCCATTGCATCCTTACTGAAGCAGCGCGAAAAGGCAGACGATTCCGATAACGAAAATCTGCTTGCCGATGTTTATAAGAGTAAAGGGATGTTGAACGAAGCCGCGGATGCGCGGCAGCGGGCGGCGCAAATGCAAGGACGGTAGGACTTGCGGGTTTTGACAGTCACCGCGCAGAAAATCTTCTCGGCCCTCGCGCAGCAGCTTCTTGCGGATCGGGCTGGCGAGGGCAATCCTTCCTTCCGAGGGGCGGTCCTATTTTGTTTTCTGCATGGCCTGGTCGATTCTTGCCAGCGTGGTTTCTTTCCCAAGCACTTGCAGGGTTTCAAACAGCGGCGGGGCATTTTTTCGTCCGCAGACGGCTACGCGGATGGGCTGAAACATCTGGCCGGCTTTGAGGCCGAGTTCCTGCGCGGCGGCGCGGAGAGCCTGGTCTAGGGCATCGTGAGTGAACTCAGTTTGGGCGAGCACTTGGCGGGCTCGCGCCAGGACTTTGGCAGCCATTGCCGCGTCCCCTTTTTGCGGGATTAGCTCAGCGGGATCGTAGGGCGGGAGCTGGTCGACAAAGAAAAAATCGGCCGCGGTCAGCACATCGCGCAGCAGCTTGATGCGCTCGCGGATGAGCGGCGTGATCTCGAGCATCTTCTCTGGCGTTACATGGAAACCGGCTTCGTGGACAATTGGCAGCAGGCGCTCGCTCAGCTCGGCGACGGGTAGCGCGCGAATGTGTTCGGCATTCAGCCAGAGCGCTTTGGGATCGAAAGTTTCCTCCGGATAGAAAAGCGGATTGCTCACTTCGTTCGGAATGACAAGATTCGCGGAGGGGACAAGCATGTCTGCCGGAGAAGCTATGCCAACGTCAGCAGGCGAGGACGTCCGCTCTACACTGAGCTCCTTGAAATTGACGACGGCATTGGCGCGATTGATGCCTTCGAGTGAAAAGGCGACGATCAGCTCCTGGCGGGTCATGCAGGTGCGATCGTCTTTCGGCGACCAGCCCAGGAGGCAGAGAAAATTCATGAACGCAGCGGAAAGAAATCCGGCATCGCGATAGGTGGTGACGCTCACGACCGGGCCGTGGCGGCGCTTTGAAAGCTTCGAACCATCGGGCGCGACCAGGAGCGGCAGGTGGGCGAACTGCGGCGCTTTGCCACCCGCGGCTTCGAAAATCAGAACGTGTTTATAAGTGTTCGAGAGATGATCCTGGCCGCGAATAATGTGGCTGATGCGCAGGTCGACGTCGTCGGCGCAGGAGGCGAGGTGATAGGTGGGCATGCCGTCGCTGCGCAGTAAGGCAAAATCCTCGATGTCGTCGGCGGATTTGATTTGCTCGCCATACACTGCATCAGTGAAGCGAACCTGTTCTCCCGAGCCGCGGGGCACGCGGAAACGCAGGGCAAAGGGCTCTCCGGCGGCGGCGCGGCGGTCGCTTTCGGCGCGCGGCAATTCGCGCATGCCGGGATTGAAGAGCCAAGTTTGCCCGGCGGCGGATTTTTCGCTGTCGTTGGTATGAGAGGTAGCGGTGTGAGCGGGAGTGAAGTCGCGATAGGCGAGATTTTTCTGAAAAATAGCCTCCGCAATCTGGCGATGGAGTGCGAGGCGCTCGGACTGTTTGTATTCTTCATCCCAGCCAAGATCGAGCCAGCGCAAGCCGTCGAAGATAGAATTCACGCTGGCGTCGGTATTGCGCTCAACGTCGGTATCGTCGAGGCGGAGGACCATGGTTCCTCCATTGTGGCGGGCGTAGAGCCAGTTAAAAATGAACGTGCGGGCGCTGCCGACATGCAGAAAACCAGTGGGAGATGGAGCGAAGCGGACGCGGAGCATAACGTTTGAGTATATAGGCTTTGGGCTTTGGGCTTTGGGCGCTGGGCGCTGGGCTCGATTGCACAGGCTTGGTTACCTCCGGTTACCAAGGTAACTTCTACGGGAATAACCGGCTGGCCTGGCGCATCTGAATAAAAGAAGATACTGAGCACACGCCGTACCCAGGACGGACAATACCGGAAGATGATGTTTCTGCCGGCTTCCGGGCATATTATCGAGACGATCAAGATCCCGTCCGGGTGCAGCCGTCATCTTTGAATTTGGATCTAACGATTCTCAGGAACCGACTAACGATCTGACTTCACGATTCTGACTTCAGGAACTGATTGAACGACTGAGGACCGATGAACAACGTTGCCACCGATATGGTGCTGGTTCCGGGAGCTGTCGCGCTCCTGGTTCTCCTCGTTTTCACTTACCTGTACGAGCAAAGCCGGCATAGTTATTTTCGCGCGTGGCAGCTTGCCTGGGCCGCATATACGCTTCACTATGCGATTGAGGCGGTCGCTTATTTTCGCGGGCCTTCCGCGTGGCTGATGTCCCTCAGCTCGACTCTGCTCATCGTCATGGCGGCGTGCGTGTTGGTCTCGACCCGCCTGATGAAAGAATCGTTCCAACTGAAGTGGCATGACTACGCGATCGTGGGATGCCTGCTCGTGCTGGCCGGAGTAGGCGTTCATGCGCACTTCGCAGGCGGCATTTATCGTCAGGACGCGACCGTTCCCATGTATCTGCGGCTGGAGCTGGGGCTGGCCGTGGTTCTCATCTATTCCTCTTTTCATTATTACCGCTATGGTTTCCGGCGGGATTCCATTGCGTTTCGCATGCTGGCATTCTCGCTGGCATTGTGGGGAGCGCTGGTGGGCGCAGGGCAGTTCCGGGAGCCGTTTCTGCAAAGTGTGGGCCGGCTTGGCGGATTTCTCGGCCCGATTCCGCAAACGCTGCTGGCGATCGCGATGGTCATGGTTCTGTTTGAAAACGAGCGCAACGCGGTGCAGGAAAATGCGCTGGCTTTTTCAACGCTTGGGACGGACCCGCGCCGGTTGCTATCGGCCAACGATCTTGTGCCGAGCCTGCAGGCATTTGTCGATCGCCTGGTGGCTCCGTTGCCCACGCGCCGCGCAGCCATATTTATTTCGGCGCAGTGGCGTGGCACCGTTCCCTCTGTCCAAAAAGGATTTTCGGCCGAGTTTCTGGATAAGCTGCAAAAGACCGAGGCCGGCGAATACATCACGGAGCTGGCTTTTCGACGCGGGGGAGTGGTTACATTCCGGAATCTCGCCGACCTGGAAGAGCCGCTGCCGGCGCTTTCCGGGGGGAAGTTCGGGGCGTTCAAGCAGGCGCTGCTTTCCGAGGACATCGGCGACATGATGGCGGTGAGCCTGCAAACGCGCGAGCACAACTTTGGCGTGGTGCTGTTCCCGCACGCTGAGAGGCGCATGTTCGGCTCTTCGAACCTGCGGCTTCTGATTGGCCTATCGCTGCAAATTGCGCTCACGCTCGAAAACTACGTCGTGATGCACGATGCGCAGCGCCGCACCAAGGAATACGAATTACTGACGCAAATCGGACAGGCGATCAGCTCCCATCTCAATCCGGACGAGGTGTTGCGCACGGTGCAGGCCGAGCTGGGGCGCATCTTCGATACCAGCACGTTTTACATCGCGTTTCAAAACGAAGATGAGCTGCGCTTCGATCTGGAAATCGAAGATGGGCTGGTGCGTCCGCGGCGCTCGCGCAAAATTGCCAATGGCCTGACCGAGCATGTGCTGCGGACCGGGCAGCCCCTGCTGATTTCATCGGAGCTGGAGCAGACGTGCACACATCTTGGACTGGATTCTATTCCGACGCGAGCGGCGAAGTCATTTTGCGCGGTGCCAATTATGCTGGGCGGCAAACCTGCCGGCGTGATGGCGACATTGAGCACAGAGCGCGAATATCAATTTCATGAGCGCGATCTTGCGGTTATGCAAACGGCGGCCGGGCAGCTGGGCGTGGCCATTGAAAATGCGCGCCTCTTCACCGAGGAGCAGCGCCGGGCGCGGCATCTCGCGTTTCTCAACAATATTTCGAAGATGGCGATCTCGAGCGAAGACGCCGAGCAGATGATGGCCGACATCGTGCGCGAAATTCAGAAGAACTTCCGCTACGACCATATCGGCATCGGCATCATGGATTACGCGACGAAGGACATTGAGATTAAAGCCGAGGCGGGAACGACTTCGCTGGCGCTGGGCCGGCGTGTCGCTGTGGGGACGGGTGTGCTGGGCAAGGTCGCGCGCACGGGTGTGAGTGCGCTGGTGCAGAGCGCGGGAGCGGGACAATTGTCAGGCGTGCTGCCGGAATCGCGCGCCGTGCTTTGCCTGCCGATCACCTATGGCGACTCTTTGCTGGGCGTGCTCAACATTGAAAGCCGCGCCGAAAATGCGTTTGCGCCGCAGGATGTTCTGATTCTGAACACGCTCGCCGACCTGCTGGCGACGGCTTTGCACAATTCATTTGTCTTCCAGAAACTGCAACAGCAATCGATTACGGACGGCTTGACGGGGATCAAGACGCGGCGCTTTTTCTGGGAGGCGCTCAGTTCGGAGTGGAAAAGGGCTTCGCGCTCTGGACGGCCATTTTCGGTCGTGCTGGTCGATCTCGACAAATTCAAGGAAGTCAACGACACGCTCGGGCATCTTGAAGGCGACCTGGTGCTGGTGCGCGTGGGCCGTCTGCTCGAACAGAAATGCCGGCAATCGAACGTGGTGGCGCGCTACGGAGGGGATGAGTTCATCATTCTGATGCCGGAGACGGGAATTGAGCAGGCGCAGGTGCTGGCGGAACGGCTACGGCTTTGGCTGGCGACCGATCCCATGCTGGAAGAGCACCACATTACGGGCAGCTTCGGCGTCGCCAGCTTCCCCATGCACGGATTCGCAATGGAGGAACTGATTCGCGTGGCCGACGCGGGCATGTATGTTTCAAAGCGCGCGGGCGGGAATCAGGTCTCGACGTCTGAGCCGTTTCGCGAAGGCTCGGCGGTGCAGCGCCAGCTCATTTCCTCTTACATTGAAGGGTTCCTGCAGCGGGAGCAGCATGGAGTGAATCACCTGGAAGAATTGGTGGCCACGCTGAGGAAGCTGGGAGCGAACTCCGATCAGGATGAAAGCAATCCGCTGCGCGAGGCTGTGGAAACGCTGGCGCAGGCGGCAGAGATGCGTGAACCGAACGCAGCCGGCCACGGCGATAAATGCGGGCACTATGCTGAGCTGATTGCGCGAGCGCTGAATCTTTCTCCCGAGGAAGTAGCCGACGCCGCTTTTGCGGGACGCGTGCACGACGTGGGGAAACTTTTCATCGAAGAGCGCATCCTGAATAAACCAGGGCCCCTGAACGAAGACGAGACTTCGGTGATGAGGACTCATCCGCAACTGGGCGTGGATGTGCTGCGGGCAATTCCGGAGATCGACCGCGTGGCGCAGGCAGTGGCGTCTCATCATGAGGCGCTGGATGGCAGCGGCTACCCGTATGGGATGCAGGGCGAGAGCATTCCGCTGCTGGGGCGCATTCTTGCCGTCGTCGAGGCATATACCAACATGATGAGCGAGCGCGCTTTCGCTCCGGCGAAGACTCACGAACAGGCTCTCGCGGAACTGGCTTCTCTGAGCGGCACGCGTTTCGATGGAATGATTGTTCGTCTGTTCAGCCGCCTGGTGAAGATGGAAAAGACGACCGCGCAGTAGGACGCGCGGGGCAAGGTCAATCCTGCCGGCGCAGCTACGCCGGGGTTACGACGAGGATTGCGCTCGCAGACAGATATCCCTTCCGGCGAAACCAGTCCTGCATGGCCTCGCGCAACTGATCCAGCGGGACGTGCGTTCCTATCTCGAGCAGGCCATCGGCGACCGGCAGCGTGTCGTCAAACACGGTTGCGTTGGTGAAATTGCGCATGCTGAAATTATCGAGCCACTTCAACGGGCAGGGCTGCGCCTGGCCATCCACGCGATATTCGACGCGCACCTTGCGGGCAAACATCTTTTAATTTAAGCACATCCTAAACAAGCTCCGGAGGGCTTCGGGTATGCCGCTCGTCTGGGTTGTCAGAACGGAGTCTCAGAGACAGATGCTTCACCTTCATCTCCGCCCATTAACAATGATACGATGCAACTGTTTTTCGACGTCAACGATTTTGAATCATGACCATACCGGCTAGTTCTGTCGCGTCTCCTCGCGTCGTCTCGATCGGCGACCTTCGCACGGTTGCGAAGCGGCGCTTACCCAAGGTCGTTTTTGATTATCTGGATGGGGGCGCCGAGGGCGAAATCACGCTGCGCGAGAATTGCCGCGTCTATGACGATGTGGTTTTCCGCCCGCGCTGCGCGGTTGCGCTGGGCGACTGCAGCCTGTGCACGCGCGTTCTGGGATTCGATCTGGCCCTGCCATTCCTGCTTTCGCCGGTTGGCTACAGCCGGCTGATGGAGCCGGGCGGCGAGGTTTCCGCCGCGCGCGCCGCCGGCAACGCAGGCACGGCCTACATGCTCTCAACCATCTCCGGGCACAAACTGGAAGACGTAAAAGCCGCGTCCAAAGGGCCGGTGTTTTATCAGCTCTATCTGATGGGAGGACGCGGGGCTGCCGAAGCCGCGATCGACCGCGCGCGGCGCGCCGGGTTTGGAGCGCTCGTAGTCACCATCGACACTCCGGTTTCAGGCGTTCGCGAGCGAGATTATCGCAATGGCATGAAGGAATTGATCAGCGGAAGCGCGTTTGAAAAAGTGGGCTTTCTGCCCGATATTCTCGCGCATCCACGCTGGCTTGCCGCTTACCTGATGGATGGCGGCATTCCGCCGCTCGCCAATGTTGTTATCCCCGGCAAAGGGCCGATGCCGCTGGTTGATATCACGGCGGCGCTTGCGGCCTCTGCCGTGTCGTGGAGCGATTTTGGCTGGATTCGCGAGCACTGGGGAGGGCCAATCCTGGTGAAAGGAGTGCTGACCGGCGACGATGCGCGGCGCGCCGTCGACGCGGGTGCAGCCGCCATTTCGGTCTCCAATCATGGAGGGCGTCAGCTTGATTGCGTTGCCCCGTCTTTGCGCGTCTTGCCGGAAGTGGTGAAAGCGGTGGGAGGGCAGATTGAAGTTCTCATGGATGGTGGCATTCGCCGCGGCACAGACATTGTGAAAGCGCTCTGCCTGGGCGCTCGCGCCGTGCTTTGCGGACGCGCCTATGCCTACGGACTGGCGGCCGCGGGAGAAGCGGGTGTAAACCGCGCGATTGATATTCTGCGCAGCGATCTTGATCGGACCCTGCGGCTGCTGGGATGCCCGTCGGTTCGGGAACTTGATCGATCGTATGTGGAGATTCCGGCGAGTTGGGATTCGAGGTAACTGGGATGCACGCCCCAGCGATCCAGTGGGCGGGACCAAACCGCCGGCGGGACGCCAGCGCTACAAGTTAAAGGCCCGAATCTAAATCCGGGCCTCATTGTGCCTCTTCAAATCGCTTTGATTCATGCAGGCTTTATATGCCACCCCAACCTTACTCGTCCTCGGGAAACTGTGTTCTCTGGCCAAGCTGGCTGACCTTTCCGAAGCGGTTCAGCTTGCCTACTTTGCTGATGCTCAAGCGCAGGCGTTTATCCAGATCGTCGAGTTCATGCGTCAAGCCTTCGGGCAAATGCGAGCCGAAGCGGTCAAAGTGCTCGCGGATGAGTGGAACCTCGGCCAGCCATCCGTCTACATCCACGCTGAGCAGTTCGTTGAGTTGCTGGGATGTGACGTTCAAGCCCGCGGTATCGAGATCGGCCGGCCGCGGTAAGCGCCCGATCGGAGTATCGACCGCATGCGCTGTGCCGTCGCAACGCTCGAAAGCCCATTTCAACACGCGGCTGTTTTCGCCGTAGCCCGGCCACAGGAACTTGCCGTTCTCATCCGCCCGGAACCAGTTCACATAGAAAATTTTGGGAAGCTTGGCGCCGGGGTGCTCTCCAATGTGGAGATAGTGGGCAAAGTAGTCGCCCATGTTGTAGCCGCAGAAGGGCAACATAGCCATGGGATCGCGACGCAGTTGTCCGACTTGTCCCGACGCTGCCGCTGTAGTTTCGCTGCTGGCGGTTGCGCCCAGGAACGTTCCGTGCTGCCAGCTGTAGGCTTCGGTGACCAGCGGCACAACGCCCGCGCGGCGCCCGCCAAAGAGGATGCCATCAATGGGGACGCCTTTCGGATCCTCCCACTCGGGCGCAATCACCGGGCACTGCCGCGCCGGTGTCGTAAAGCGTGCGTTAGGATGCGCCGCCTTGCGAAGAGAATGCGGAGTCCATGGCCTGCGCAGCCAATCCAGCAGCTCGGGCGGCTTCTCGTCCGTCATCCCTTCCCACCAAACGTCGCGGTCGGGAGTGATGGCGCAATTGGTGAAGATGGAATTCCGGGTGGCGGTGAGCATGGCATTCTGATTCGATTTCATGCTCGTTCCCGGAGCCACGCCAAAAAAACCATATTCCGGGTTAATCGCGTAGAGCCGGCCATCCGCGCCGAACTTCATCCACGCGATATCGTCGCCGACGGTTTCGACCTTCCAACCCTTAATGGTCGGAATCAGCATCGCCAGATTGGTTTTGCCGCAGGCCGATGGAAACGCTCCGGTAAAGAATTTAACCTTGCCGCTGGGGCTGGTCATTTTGAGGATGAGCATGTGCTCAGCCATCCAGCCTTCGTCGCGCGCCTGCACCGAGGCGATGCGCAGGGCATGGCATTTCTTGCCGAGCAGGGCATTGCCGCCATAGCCGGAGCCATAGGACCAGATCTCGCGCGTCTCCGGGAAATGGCAGATATATTTTTCGTCCGCATTGTTCGGCCATGCGGCGTCCTGATCGTTTTGACCAAGCGGCGCGCCCACCGAATGCAACCCGCGGACGAACTCGCCATCGTCGCCGAGCACGTCGAGCACGCGCGTTCCCACCCTCGCCATGATGTGCATATTCGCCACCACGTACGGCGAGTCGGAAATTTCCACACCAATATTCGCGATCGGCGAACCGATTGGGCCCATGCTGTAGGGAATCACATACATGACGCGGCCAGCCATGGAGCCGGCATAAAGCTGCTCCAGCCGCGATTTCATTTTTTGCGGATCTTCCCAGTTGTTGGTGGGGCCGGCTTCCTCTCTGGTGCGCGCACAGATGAATGTGCGTTCCTCCACGCGAGCCACGTCGGCGGGGCTGGAACGCACCAGGATGCTGTTGGGGCGCTTCTCTTCGTTGAGGGGAATGGCGGTCCCGGCCAGAACCATCAGCCGGATCATCGCCTGGTATTCGTCATCCGAGCCGTCGCACCAGTGAACCCGATCGGGCTTGCACAACTGAGCAACGCTTTCGACCCAATCGATCAAGCGTTTGTTCCTGATTCCGGTTTTTGCGTCGTGCATGGTTTCCGTGTCCAGAGTATGAGTGGCCATAAGAACCCTCTTTCGAGCAGTTCGCTCTAGTTCACCGCAGCCTTGCCTGAGGCAAGGTGATCCAGGACAGAAGGACGCGGCCGCCGAGGAAATCCGCCCGTTGACCGGGGACAGGGGCATTATTGTCGCTCATTTCGCGTGTCCTTCCAAGTGCCCCCGACCGCCAGATCGCACATTCATCTTCAAACATTCCATGGAACCTCAGCTGTCGAACATACGTTCTGGCACATCCGCGTCCTGGCACATCCGCTGCCCCAGCGCGGCCGGTCGATTATCCTTGCGGCCGCCGACGAAGCAATGTGTCCTGGATCACACGCGACTGTGAAGGTTCCAGCAGGCGCGGGGTTTCCAAAGGCTTGCGACAACGGCATTAGCGGGATGCCGGCGCTTCCACTTCAGCAACTACGGCATCGAGATGTTTGAGCGTCTCTTCCACCGTCAGGCCGTACATTTCGCGGCCCAGGCCCTCACCCGATTCCAGCGCCGTTTTAAGGAAATGACCGGCAATCTCCTTTGCCAGCGGGTCGGTGATGACGTTCCCGGTGCGCTTTCGATATTCGATCCAGGCCGGATGCGGCAGGGCGACCCAAACCGGCCGTCCATCGACCAGGAACTTGATATCCACGGCATCGGCGTGCCGGGTTGCGATAGCCACGATCAGCGCCTGATAAAGAACATGAACCTTCTTTTTAGTCCAGCGATCGGTTGCGATGAAGTCAGTAAACATATCGAAAATTAGGCCTTTATTACTATATCGCCCGGCGTTGCGGGGAGCAAACAGAGGTACGGCATGGGTAGTGGTTAGTTTGAAAACATCATTCCCCCGGCGGGGCGGCCCTGTTTTTTGCATCTTTATCAATTTGCTGGACATCTGTTAGTTTGTTGTCCTGCCATCGCTCGATTATCTCGCGGGCTGAGCAGGGCGTTTTCGAATCGAATTCCGAATATAAGGACTTTCAATGCTCAATCGTCAACGAAACATGCTGTCAGTGGCCGCAATAGTCGTTGTAACGACTATCACCGCGTTTGCCCAGACCTCCACCTGGAGCATCGACCCGAATCACTCCACCGCCCAGTTCACGGTGCGCCATCTGGGCATTTCCAATGTGACCGGCAATTTCACGAAAGTGTCCGGGACAGTGGCTCTGGATGAAAAGAACATCGCGCAGTCGCAGGTCAACGCATCCATCGACGTCAATTCCATCGACACGCGCGTTGAGATGCGCGATAAGGACCTGAAAAGCGACCACTTCTTCGATGTCGAGAAATATCCCACGATCGAGTTCAAATCCAAGCGCATTGTGAAAAACGGCGACAAGGTGCAAATGACCGGAGACTTGACCATCCATGGCACGACGCATGAAGTCACGCTCGACGTCGACGGACCCACGCCTGAAATTACCGATCCATGGGGCAATCCGCGCCGCGGCTTCTCCGCTACCACGGCCCTCAACCGCAAGGATTTCGGACTGACCTACAACAATCTGCTGAAATCCGGCGAAGCCGCCATCGGTGACAACGTCAAGATTCAGATCGACCTGGAGATGGTGAAGAAGAAGTAGACTGCTCAATGTAGGCATCTGGCGGCTGCGGTTCAGTTAAGCCTTCTGTGCAGAACGGGGCTGGGCCGCTGCCGCTGCATTTTCAAACGCCCGCCTTCGAGTGACCAGAAAATAGAGCGGTACAAGAACCATAGCCATCGTGAACGCCGCGATAACAATGGTGAATCGCGTCGTATCGAAAAGTGGCCCGTTCTGATGCGGCCATGGCTGGTTGCGCATCCACCGAACCATTGATTTCTCCCTCATATCGGTAATCCGGGCGTATGCGCCGGGGCTCAAATAGAAAATCGCCATGTTCAAGAAGAAGAATCCGTAATACGCGACTCCTACTTTTCGAGCCATTGGCTTCAATCGCAGAAGCCCGATCCCTACGTAAAGATGTAGGACGACTACCGCCATGTAGTACAGAGTTGCTGGCCATCCGGTCAATATTGTGGTCAGAAACAGGGCCGGTGAACGCAGGGCTAGTAAATAAGGGTAGGAGACGCACCCCACAAGCAGAAGCCACCCAATGATGGTGAGGCTGAGCGGCCGCCTCGGGACCGCTGGCACGTATGCGGAACTTGAATCCAGCAAGTTCGGGGACGCTGGGGTCGCGTCGATAGCTAGCGCCTGCACTGGCGCAAACTGCTGCCTCACTTTCGGGCGCGTAAAGAAGGCCAGCCACCAGATTCCAATTCCCGCTATTCCGCCGGCGAACGCACTCATAAATATGCGCACCGCGGACATGACAGCGGGATCAGTGGCATTGCTTTGAGGCGGCTGAATTGGAACGAGCAGTAGTATTAGAGTGCTGGACCCGCAACCGAGGATCAGCAATATAGAGAAGGCAATAATCGAAATTCGCGCCCATTCCTTAAGCCGGAACAGGCCGATGCTAGTGGCAATCCCCCAGACAGCGGGGACCACGTAGATTACGGCAGCCAACAGCATCATGACTTTGAAGGACTCGGGAGAGAAAAGAGGGCTTCCGGAGCCAAAATCCGGCGAGCGGAGCGGCAGTGCTGCGACGAATACTCCCATCAACAGGGCAAACAGGGAACCGAGCAATGACAAAATAGCGATTACCGTGACACCGGCCGAACGCCTCATAGCGGCTTCTCCAGAGTAGGTATCGACAAGTTTGCGGCGTGCCTCCGCATTGTATCGCCTGAGTCGTCCGGTATGATCTTGAAGTGGTGACGAAAGCCATCCGCACCAAGAACGTTCAGCTTTTGCGCTCCCCGCGACTGACCAAGATTCCCTGGCTCATTTCTGCCTTTTCCATGCGCATGGGCGGGACATCGCGCGTCTATGGCGGCAACGCGCTCAACCTCGGTTTCACCAGGCACGACTCCCGCGCCGCAGTCGAGCGCAACCGCGCGCTGTTTCTTAACGAGCTCGGCGCGGTCGATAACCGCAAGAAACCCTGGCCGCTCGTTACGCTTCGCCAGATTCACTCCGACTTGATTCACTACGTCGATCGCCATTACCTCGATCACGCTCCCAAGCTCCCGCTCGCGGGCGACGGGCTCATCACCGATGCTCCCGGCCTTCTCATTGCCGTGCAGGCTGCCGATTGCATCCCGGTGATTGTGGTCGACAAAAAGCGGCGAGCAGTGGGAGTTTTTCATGCTGGCTGGCGCGGCACCGTCAAGCGCATCGTAGAAAAAGGAGTGGGTGCGATGCGCAGACATTTCGGCAGCGATCCCAAGAACCTGGTTGCGGCCATTGGCCCCGGCATTCAATCCTGCTGCTATAACGTTGGCGAGGAAGTGCGCCGGCAGTTCGAAGCGCAGTTCGCTTATGGAGCCAGCCTCTTCCGTGAGGTGAAGGATTCCGACCCCGTCCGCGAAAAGTATCCTCTACTGTTTCTGACCGCGCGCGCTCCCGGACACAGCGAGCTGCCGGTCAAGTTGTTTCTCGATCTGGTGGAAGCCAACCGCCGCCAGTTGCTCGAGGCGGGCGTGCCGAGGAACAATATCGACGCATCGGCTCCCTGCACAGCATGCCATCCAGAGATGCTGTTCAGCCATCGCGCCGAGAAGGGCGTAACAGGAAGGTTGATGGGCGTAGCGGGAATAAGGCCGATTGGACCGCGCCGCAGTGGATGGGCGTTAACAGCTGGTCGTCAACTATCGTGGAATGTTGGCTCGACCTCTGACCAGAGCATAATGTCGCCGAAGCGATAATTCGCGTTATACTGTCCAGACCCGTTGCGAACGAGGGTGCACATGCGTCGCTTAAAAGCGTGTTTCGCGATAGCAGCTGCTGCCCTTCTTTTTGCATCGCCTCTTAGAACGCAAACCGCGCCAACCACCGGTACAACACTCAAGTCTTCAACTGAATTGATCTTAGTTCCTACCGTCGTCAACGATAAATCGGGGGCCTACATTCCCGGTCTCACGAAGGAGGAGTTTGCTTTAAAACAGGACGGAAAGTCCTACCCAATCGCGGTGTTTGAGGAGGTCAAGACCAATTCGACTCGAATGCGCCGTTCCGCTGGAGAGCACGGGACCTTTAGCAATTTCGAGCCGACCAGCAATGATTATCACCGGCTCAGCATTATTGTTTTTGACTTTCTGAATACGCCGTTCACCGACCAGGCAAACGCCCGCAATGGACTCCTCAAGTTTCTGTCCGAGGCAGCAGAGTCCGGTGAGCCAATGTGCCTGCTGGCGCTCACCCGCGGCGGCCTAACCTTGCTTCACGATTTCACGGACGATCCAAAACTTCTTGCCGCGGCGCTGCGCGAGGCGCACTCCAATACTCCAGCGCTGATTCACGAGTCGATAGTAGATGCCGATCACCCTCCGGTGACCGATGGGTTGAGCGCACAGCTCACCCAGATGATCCGGGAGCAGTTGCAAGACGAGGCAGTGCTGGCCTCGACCGAAGCGAAGGATGCAGCTTTCATTACCATCAAAGCGCTGCAGCAAATCGCCAACGCCTTCCGCGGATTGCCCGGGCGGAAGTCGCTGATCTGGGCCAGTTCCGGCTTTCCGTTTTCGTTGAGCCCGCCCTCCGATCTCATGTGCGATTCCGACTGCCCAGTTCACCAGCGGAGCGAAATGCAAGCGTCCTACGACAATCTGTGGAGAATCATGAACGATGCACAGATTGCGATCTACTCGGTCGACCTGCGATCTGCGGTCACCGGGATACAGATGACGGCGGGCGGCGTTCGTCCCTCGGACATCGGAGATGCACAGTTTGACACCGACGCGCAGGCACAGTGGAAAGAGCAGGACACGAACAGTACGCTCCAGTTGTTTGCGGAAAATACCGGAGGCAAAGCTTTCCTTGGTGGGGGCAATCTTGTCCAGTCGTTCCGCCAGGCTACCCAGGACGATAGTAGCTATTACATGCTTGGCTACTATGTGAGCCACACCTCGAAGCCGGGATGGCATCAGATCTCGGTGACCGTCAACAAAAAAAACGCACGCGCCCGCTATCGAAATGGATTTTTCCTGTCCAGGGATACATCGAACAATCTGGCCAGACAGAATGTGCAGTTGGCGCTAGCCTCTCCCCTCGATTTTGTTGGCGTGCCGATCTCGGTCACGTGGGCTGGCAGAGACACTGGCAAGTCTATCGGCAAGACAAGCGTGCGATTCGATCTCGTGATGCCGCCCAACTTCGCCTCCGTGGATGAGTCCGATCAAAATCACATGGTGGTGGATATCGCTGTCGTTGCAAAAACTGCGAACGGAGAGACAGCAGCGGAGCTTTCTCAGCGTATCAACATCCATCTGAAACCCGATGGGTTGGAACAGATCGAGCACAACGGCATGACGTATCGCAACGGACTTCAGCTTCAACCTGGAGAGTATACCGTCCGCTTTGTGGTCCGGGACTCATTGGGAAACCGTATTGGAAGTGTTAGTGCGCCGGTTAACGTGGCTCCGATCTGAAGCTTCTATCAGAGTAGGCACCGCCCATGCTGTTACTGGCGTGACATCGCCATATCATTCGTAACCGCAGAATTTAGCACTCCGGAAATCACCTGACCCTGTGAAGGCGCAAGATTGCGACGACTCACTTGCGCCGGGGCCTGCTACCATTGCTGAATGTTCAATTTTGGAAAACCGAAAACAGCTGGCGACTGGGCAGTTCACATCGCAGGGGCCATCGTCGCCATATTTTTGGTCTGGTGGATGCTGCGCATGTACGTACTGTGAAGAATGACCGGGCGCGGTTAATAAGTGAAATGGAGATTTTTCGTTCCAACAATTAACTACGTTGCGGCCGTCTGCGCGGATTGGAGCGAACTTGTGCCAATCGTTATTTTGTGCGGCGATCGCAACCTGAGAATGCATTGCCGCCGATTGAGAGATTCGCGAAAGAGGTTCCCACCGTTCCGATTCGAGAGCGCGAGAGTCGAAACGCAGGCCGCAACGTCGTCGCAAAACGCCGTGCGGTTAAGATTGTCCAAAAGTTAACGAGCCGGGTTAGTTAATGAGCCACGCTGCGGCGTCCATTCCTGCGCGCCGCCGGCCAAAGCCCGCGTTTTCCTAGGGCCATCCACAAGAACTTACTCCCCTCCACAGCTTATGCACAGAATCGCTTCGCTTTCCTGTTGCGCCTGCGGATGCGCTGCGGCACAGTGCTATGCAGTCAAGCGCGAGCATGTTTCTGAAGCGCTGCCGACCGAAGTTCAGCGTTGCCGGTGATTCTCTCGAGGGTGAATCGCCGGGGGAAATCCGGTTCATGTCCAGTGAACTGGTGCCCGGGCATTGCGGCCTCCTCCGAAGTCCTCCTTCCAAGGCAGGATGGATGCGCTGAACAAAATACTTGAGGCTTAGCCTCGAGTTGGCGTCGATACGCGACGCTCTTCGGAGCGCCAACGCACGACGATCTTCTTCTCAGGGAGAAGACGGCAGTCAGAATCATCCGCGACAACAATGCGGCTTGGGTGGCTGGCCCGGGCCGCATTTGTTTTTGCAGTTTTCCACGGCGATCCGATTCCCGCCTTGCATCAGGCCAGCGCACCGCCAAATACCAGTGTCATCCTGAGCAGAGCCAGGTAAGCGCGAAACGGGTCGAGCAAGTCGAAGAACTCCTGCAACCATTGTTGCTGCTTGTTCGGCCTCAGGCGTTCTCTCAGGACTGTGAGGCTGGACGAGCGCAACCGAATTTTACAATACCGCATCTTTGCTTTTTGTTCGCCGTTTATTGTACTCTTTCAAACGAGCGGAAAACAGCCGCGAATAATGCGCTGCAAAAAAAAATAAATTTCGGACGCGTTTTCCGACTCGACGCACAACGTCACACAGCCCAAAACAAATTACGATGCAACTCGCTCTCTAAACATCGTGGCCACCATCGACTCCACCATCGGACGCATGCCGGCGAACGTCGAAGCCGAGCGCTCCATTCTCGGCGCGATCCTTCTCGACAATCACGCCTACAACGATGCCGCCGAGCATTTGCGCCCCGACGACTTTTCGCTCGACGCCCATCGCCGCATCTACGCGCGCATGATGGACCTCTCCGAGTCCTCGCGGCCGATTGACATCATCACTCTGGTCGAGGAGCTCGACCAGCATAAGGATCTGCAGGCAATCGGCGATGTGGGCTACGTTTCCAGCCTGCTCGATGGCGTTCCCGATCGCCCGTCGATCGAGCATTACGTCCACATTGTCCGTGACAAGGCCATGCTGCGCGGCCTGATCGGCGCCGCCAACAATGCCATCGCCAAAGCGAGCGAGCAGGCCGATCCCGCAGATGAAATTCTCAATGACGCGGAGGCTGCCGTCTTCGCGCTCTCGGAAAAGCGCATTGGCAAAGGCTTTCAGCGCATCAGCGAGACCATTCGCGATTCCGGCGGCATCGACGCCTTCATGCAGCGCGGCCAGCGCATCACCGGCCTGGCCACGCACTTCGAAGATCTCGATGAGATGACCAGCGGCTTTCAGAAGGCCGATCTCGTCATCCTCGCTGCGCGCCCTTCCATGGGGAAAACTTCATTTGTCATGAACATCGCGGAAAATGCCGCGATTGACGATAAGAAAGTTGTCGGCATCTTTTCGCTCGAGATGTCGGCCGAGGCTCTGCTTCATCGCCTGCTGAGCTCGCGCGCTATCATCGATGCCCACAAGCTCCGCACCGGCTCGCTTTGGAAAGAAGATAAGGAAAAATTGCTGCGCGCCGCAGCCGAACTCGCCGAAGCGCCGCTCTACATTGACGACACGCCCGGCATCTCGCTCAGCGAAATGCGCGCCAAGGCGCGGCGTCTGAAGCAATCGCAGACGCGCCTCGACCTCATCGTCGTCGATTATCTTCAGCTCATGTCGGGAGGAAGCAAGCGCTTTGAGAATCGCACGCAGGAAGTGAGCGCCATTTCGCGGGGCCTCAAGGCCATCGCAAAAGAGTTGGAAGTTCCCGTGGTGGCGCTCTCGCAGCTCAGCCGCGCGCCCGAAAGCCGGGGAGGCGATCATCGTCCGCAGCTCAGCGATCTGCGGGAATCCGGCTCGATTGAGCAGGATGCCGATATCGTCATGTTCATTTTCCGCGAAGAGATCTACAAGCAGGACGACCCTGAACTAAAAGGCCGCGCCGAAATCATTATCGCCAAGCAGCGCAACGGCCCCATCGGTAAATTCCATCTCGCGTTTCTGCACAATTCAACGCGCTTTGCCAACCTTGCCAGCGGCAACAACGAACCGGGAGAGTAGTGTGCGCAAGGGCGCGAATACAGATTCATTCCAAGAGGATCTCCTGTGCTCATACTTTGTCATTCCAAGCCTCGATTCGGGGCGAGTGAGCGAGAAATCTACCGTTTGCGAAATCGCGTGCATCACAAAAAATCTCGGATTCGTGTTCTCCACAAACCATCCGCACCCTCCACAAGATGTACACAGGAAAACCGCCAAACCTTTCTTGCGCGAGCGGTCGATAAGAGCGATCTTAGACTACAGTAATTTCTGTAAGTCATAAGACCCAGCAAGGAGTAAGTCGGGAAATGAGAGAAGCGGTACGCAGCGGCCGAAAAGCCAATTTTTATATCACTGAAAATAGTTTTATCGATCATTACGCGCGTGAGGTTGGTCCGGTTGGGATCGCGGTCTACCACGTCCTTGAGCGTCACATGAATTGTGAAACGCGCTCCACATGGATTGGCACCGCCAGGATGGCGGATCTTCTCAATCTTTCGCAACGCACCATTCAGCGCACACTTAAAACCCTGGAAGATCTGAAGCTCATCCGCATTCTGCGCACTGAAAAAATGACCACGTACGTAATTGTTCCCGTGCCACCGCGGGCGAAGCAGGGCACGATTCCTCTTTTCGATCAGATTCCGGAGGCCGCGTTTACTGAACAATTTTCAGCGGCGGAAGAGAATCTTCTGGACGATGCGACTGTAATGTCGCCATTCGCGACGCCTCCGTCGCAACCCGCGACACCAGCGTCGTTCGCGACGACAACCGCGTCGCAGGCGGCGACTCAGCGGTCGCGGAGTGGCGACACGGGCGACGCCGCATATAAGGAAGAACAAAACTTAGTGAACAAGAGTTTGGAACAAGAGGGAAAATCTTCCCTCTCTTTTCAAAAAGCGGCCGGTAAAATGATCGCGATGCTGGGGCTGCCTGCGACCGATAGCAATCGTAGAATGATTGAAGCGGCTATCGCCGCCGAGACCAGCTATACAGGTCAACCGGCGGATGAGGCGGCGGAGTTGATAGCCAGAGCTGCGCTTCTGGATCGCGGCAACGGAATTCCAATCAATAAATTTTATTTTGAGGACGCGAAGTGGCGTCAAGCCAGGGGGCAGAATGGCCGACTTAGTAAAGCCGAACAGAGAAAACTCGATAACCTTGAAATCAACGCCCGCGTCAAGCAGCGATTCCGCGACATCCTTGGAGCTACTTAGCTGGATTTCGGATCAACTTACAATGTTAGCTGAAGGTTTTGCGGAGCCACTTACTGAGGAGCGTATGGAGATATATGTGCGGGGCTTATCTGACATTCCTCAAGACCGGCTGCGAACTTCTTTCCAGCGAGCGCTGAATCAGTTGACCTGGTTCCCGAAACTAGCTGAGTTGCGAAATCTTGCTGGAGCGGATGCAGAAAAAGAAAAGAAGATTGAAGCCGATGCCGCCTGGACCTACGTCAACGATTATCTCCGCAAGTGGGGAGTCGATCTTCTCCCCATTTACTCGGGAGGAAATAAGACAAGCGCGCCGCCGCTCGACCCCCACATTGAGTATGCGCTTCGCCGGATCGGCGGCCTCCGTACTCTGAATCAAATGGATGTCACAAAAACACCTTTTGTATATCGCGATTTTTGCGAGGCCTACAACCAGGCGCCCCTGGCCGAAATCATGGCTCCGAGGCTGGAACAGCAGTTTGGAAGCAACAACCTGGCCGGCACCGTAAAAGGGCTTGCCCAAGCCAAAGCCATGACTCCGAAGCCGCTAGTAGATGATGAAACCTTCGACTAATCGTCTTCCTTTATTATTTTGCTCCCGAATAGGAACACGGCCTGGTTGAAGCGGGGGCAGTGACGCTTTTCATGGGGAGGATCTGGCTTGTCCAGGTCTAATGGGCACTACGTCAAAACGATCCCCGAAAAGAAAGCCAAAGCGAGCCCTTAAGACTCTCCAACCTGTGGAAAACACTGTGGATGAGTGGATCGCCCCCAAATGACTGCCGGCAAAACTCCAGCTCCGCAGGCAGTTCCGCTGAGTATACATCCCTCTAAGGCTATGTTTCTAAGTTGGTTAACGCTCGACGATCGTCTCTTCGCTAATCCCGCGCCAAATCAACACTTTCGTCACACAATATGAGATTTGCACATACCGAGAACCGAGTATGTCACTGGTCGCCAAAGGGCTTGGGGTCACCTCGGGCGCTCTCAGCCCGTTATTCACGCGAGTTAACCGATAGGGTTTTAATCTCAAACCCGCCCGTAAAGCGGCACCCATTTCCCCTGTTTTTCGAGACAAGGCTTTGATCCGCCAATTGCAAAACCGGCGTAAAATCACCAACAGGGTGGTAGTACGATGGGCAGTCGTTTGGTACCGGTTCTAATCGCAGCAGGTGTACTGGCTGTGCTCGAAAGCTCCGCGGGCGGCCAGATGCGTGGCTCTTTCGGTGCATCCTCGCACGGCGGCTCGGGTGCCCACTTTGGTGGGCTGCACTTCGGGAGATCTTTTTCCAATCGCCGCGGCGCCGGTCAACTGGGAGGATATTTTGGCGACTATCCTCTTTTCTACGATGACTATCAGCCCGATCAGTCGACGCAGAATTCCGGCCAACCGTTCTATGTGCTTCAGCCTTCCGCCGCCGCGCCGGCTTCTCCAAAACCTTCGCCTCTTTTAATTGAACTCGAAGGCGACCGCTACGTCCGCTACGGTGGAATGACCTCCAATGAGCCTATAGCCGATGCAGGTTCATCGGGCGCGCGCTCAACCGGCGCTTCTTCAAGCATCTTGTCGCGCACGTCATCATCCCGCACGTCATCATCCCGCACTCCACTAAAAGATAGCCAGGCCGCTAAGGTTTCTTCCGTCCCGCTCGCGCCGACCGTACTTATTTATCGCGACGGACGCCGGGAACAAATTTCCGAATACGCCATCGTCGGGCGCACGCTCTACGCCCCCAATTCGATCGATACCGGAAGCGATGCCGAGAGGAACGATGCATCCCGCGCCGCTGAACCTGCCTACGGACTGCGCAACATTCAGCTCTCCGCGCTCGATATCTCCGCCACCATGAAAGTCAACCGCGAGAACGGCGTTAACTTTGTTCTTCCGGCCGCGGCTAACGAAGTAGTCACCCGCCCGTAAAGCCGCTCTGCCATGTATCTGGGATTTGCTTACTGTCGCGGTCCGAAGTGATAGCTGGCTTCAATTGTTGCAACCGAAGGCTGCCCATCAACCAGCCGAGGCTCGTAGACTTCCTGTTTTACCGCGGCAACGACGGGACCGATGAAGGGTTGGTCCCCGCTTATTACTTTCACATCTTGTACCTTGCCGTCCGTGCCCACTGTGATTTTCAAATACACAGATCCCGATTTACCTTCCAACTCAGGCGGCAATGTTGGAGCGGCCCCGGAAATTTTGTGCGGGTCAAGAACTATAACGCCCGCGTCTGTTACGACACCGGTTCGAAACTCCGGGCGATCGGGAACGGATGTAATGCATTCCACGTTTCCATTGATGCTCCCGTCCTTTTTTTCTACGGAGAAATGAAATCCCAGTTGCGTTTCAACGTTAACCGGGGTTCCATTCAGCTGGTAGGGCCGGAAGCGGGTATCTTTCAGCGCTTCCACGCTGGCCGCCAGCAGCAGCGGATCACCTTCAACCGGGACGGCGAGCACGGGCTTTCCCGTATTGTCGATTGCGACCTTGAACAGCACATCGCCCTGAATTCCCTTCAACATCGCCTCATCGGGATAGACCGGCATCGTCTTCCGCTGGACCAGGCCGAGCATCACTGCGCCAGCAACGCGGACCTTAAGAGGCTTTGCGGCCGGCGGCGTTGCCTGCTGTTCAGCAAGATTCTGTTTGGGAAGACCACTGTCGACCGTATTTTGGGCGAACGCGACAGCGGTGCAAAGCGCGAGCATCAGGATTCCCGCCGTAATCTTTAACATGAACACTCCCCGCTGTTTGCTTCAGCTTTTACCGCTGCATTCTGACTTCTGCATTCCGACCTCTAACCTCTGACTTCTTCAATTACCCGCTCCCCTCCCCGACCTTCAGCACGGCCAGAAACGCTTCCTGCGGAATATCCACGCGCCCGATGCGCTTCATGCGCTTCTTGCCTTCTTTCTGTTTTTCCAGGAGCTTGCGTTTGCGCGTGATGTCGCCGCCATAACATTTCGCCAGCACGTTCTTGCGGATGGCGGGCACTGTCTCGCGGGCAATAATCTTCGCGCCGATTGCCGCCTGGATCGCCACTTCAAACATCTGCCGTGGGATCAGTTCCTTCATCTTGGCCGCCAGCGCCCGCCCGCGCTCATAGGCAAAGTCGCGATGAATGATGGTCGACAATGCATCCACCGGTTCGCCCGCCACCATAATGTCGAGCTTCGCCATCGGAGAATCCCACGTCCCCGAAAGGTGGTAGTCGAGCGACGCATAGCCGCGCGAAACCGACTTCAGCCGGTCATAAAAATCCAGAACAATCTCATTCAGCGGCAGCTCATATTGCAGCATTACGCGCGACGCGCTCACATATTCAAAGCTCTTCTGCTTGCCGCGTTTCTCCTCGACCAGCTTTAAAATTCCGCCGACATACTCTTCGTTCGTCAGAATCACCGCCAGGATTACCGGCTCTTCAATCTTTGCGATCTCGCTCGTATCCGGCCAGCGCGAAGGATTATCCACTTCAATAATCTCGCCGTCGGTCTTGTGAATCAGATAGCGGACGCCGGGAGCGGTCGTGATTAAATCAAGGTTGTACTCGCGCTCCAGCCGCTCCTGAATGATCTCCATGTGGAGCAGGCCCAGAAAGCCGCACCGGAAGCCGAATCCCAGCGCCACAGAACTTTCCGGCTCAAAGAAAAATGAAGAGTCATTGAGCTTCAGCTTCTCGAGCGCCTCGCGCAGTTGCGTGTGCTCGTGCGCGTCCACCGTGTAGAGACCGGCAAACACCATGGGCTTGATCTCTTCAAAGCCCGGCAGCGGTTCAATCGCGGGCCGCTCGTCGTCGGTGATGGTGTCGCCAATCTTCGTGTCGGCCACGTTTTTTATATTGGCGATAATGAATCCAACTTCTCCAGCCACCAACTCACCAATGGCAACCGGCTTCGGGGTCAGCACCCCCAGAGCTTCCACCTGAAACACGCGCCCATTCGACCAGAGCCGAATCTTCTGCCCCACGCGCAACGTGCCCTCAAACACGCGCGCCAGCACCACCACTCCGCGATAGGGATCGAACCATGAATCGAAGAGCAGCGCCTGCAAATGCCGCTCCGGCTGGCCCTTTGGCGGATGTATGCGCTTCACGATCGCTTCCAGCACGTCGGGGACACCCTGGCCGGTTTTGGCGCTGATGAGCAGCGCATCGGTCGCATCCAGCCCCACCGCGCTTTCGATCATTTCTTTTGTGCGCGGAATGTCGGCGCTCTGCAAATCGATTTTGTTGATGACGGGAATAATCTCCAGCCCGTGATTGATCGCCAGATAGGAATTCGCGAGCGTCTGCGCTTCGACGCCCTGCGAGGCATCCACAATCAGCAGCGCGCCCTCGCAGGCGGCGAGCGATCGCGAGACCTCATACGAAAAATCGACATGCCCCGGCGTATCGATCAAATTGAGCTGATAAATCTCGCCATCCTGCGCCGGATACACCATGCGCACCGCGTGCGCCTTGATGGTGATGCCGCGCTCGCGCTCCAGGTCCATGGAATCGAGCACCTGCTCCTGCATCTCGCGCATAGCGAGCGAGCCGGTCAGTTCGAGCAAACGGTCGGCCAGCGTGGACTTTCCGTGGTCAATATGCGCAATAATCGCGAAATTCCGTATGTGCAGAGAATCCATGAGGACACTTCGATTCTAGCAGGCAGGAAAACTGCGTGTTCTCTGTATGGGAGTGTGCGGGTGAGAACCCGCCTCGGTGACCGTGGTGCTGCCGACGCAAGTTAGCAGAGCTAAGCCGGCTTTTCGGTCCTCTCAACCTCGATGGGTTCTCCCGAGACCAAAAAGCAGAGCCGCAATCAGAACCAGGGTCACTCCTTCGACTAACAACGCATACGATGTCCACCGCTTCTGCCGGTCGAATCGCGCCAGCAACCGGCTGACAATCAGCCATACCACCACTACGGGTGAAGCCAGGAGTCGAAAAAGAAAGAAATAGCCGATGATCATGTTCGACTTGCCGATTGCCGGAATGGCGATCAGCGCCGCGCTAAGCGGCGCCGTCAGGCTGAGGCCGAAAAGGACTTTGCCGTAGGTCTCGGAGGCGGTCTCCGATTTTCGGATGACGAACACAAGAAACACAGTGGGGATCATCAGCAGGAAACAGATGAAAAGCTCCAGCATCATGTCGCCGCCCGCCCACATGCCTCCGTAGGCAGCAACATCGTCGGGATGCCAGACGTATTGCAGATAACGAACGGCAATCAAGCCCACTGCGATCGTGAGAACCGCCGCGTAGCTTGCAGCCACCAGACGCAACTGCACCCGGTAAGAGATTGGCTTCATGCGGAAAATTCTACAGGCACTCGCCGGTGGAGGCAGGTTACCCAGGAGGTGCGGACGAGGTAGGTAGTTTGGAAGCTTGTCCGGGTGCAAAAAAAAGGGCGCACTCATCGCGCGCCCACTTCTGAAATATGACTTCTAACCTTCGACTTAGTCCCTAACTCCATCCATAAACGCGCGCAGCTTTCGCGATCGCGATGGATGACGCAGCTTGCGCAGCGCCTTCGCCTCAATCTGCCGGATGCGTTCGCGCGTTACCGCGAACGACTGGCCGACTTCTTCGAGCGTGTGCTCCGAGCCATCTTCGAGGCCAAAGCGCATCTTGATAACTTTCTCTTCGCGTGGAGTCAGCGTCCTTAAGACCTGTCCCGTCTGGTCCTTGAGGTTGACGTTGATCACCGCTTCCGCCGGCGAAACCACCGCGCGGTCTTCGATGAAGTCGCCCAGATGCGAATCTTCCTCTTCGCCAATCGGCGTTTCGAGTGAGATCGGCTCCTGCGCAATCTTTAAGACCTTGCGGACCTTGGCCACCGGAATATCCATCCGCTTGGCAATTTCTTCCGACGTCGGCTCGCGTCCCAATTCCTGCACCAGCTGCCGCGATGTGCGGATCAGCTTGTTGATCGTTTCGATCATGTGCACCGGGATACGAATCGTACGCGCCTGATCGGCGATAGCGCGCGTAATTGCCTGCCGAATCCACCACGTGGCATAAGTCGAGAACTTATAGCCGCGCCGGTATTCGAACTTATCCACGGCTTTCATCAGGCCAATGTTGCCTTCCTGAATCAAGTCGAGGAATTGCAATCCGCGATTGGTGTACTTTTTCGCAATCGAAACCACCAGCCGAAGGTTCGCTTCAATCAGCTCGCGCTTCGCCTGTTCGGCGTCCATGTCGCCCTGGATGATCTCGCGCTGTGTGCGCTTGAGCTCCTGGAACAACAGGCCCGCTTCAACCTCGAGTTTTTCAAGTTCGCCGCGAACCGCCCGCGATTGCTTTTTGTATTCCTTGCGCTGTTCTTCGCTGCGCGTCTGCTCGGCCCGTTTTTCCAGATTCTGTATCTGCCGGTCGAGCTGGCGCATGCCGTCGACCGTGCGGTTCACCCGCTCGATCAACCGCTTGCGTTCGTTGTTGGTGAAGCCGAGCTTGCGCACCGCCTGGGATGTGCGCACAATGGCACGCGCCAGGTTGATGCGATAGCGCCGAAAATCCTTGGGCCGCTTCTTGGCGTTGACGTCGGCAAACTTCTCCTGCAGCGGCGCGACTTTCTTATAGGCCTTATCGAGAGCTGCAATTTTGCCGAGAAAATCCTTCAGCCGCTTGTCGACGATCTCCTCGGTGATCTCCTCTTCATCGAACGTCACCAGCTCTTTAATGGAGCGGACGCCCTTTTCGAGGTCCTCACCCAGGGCGAGGAGTTCGCGAATCACAATGGGAGAGCGCGAAAGCGCCTTCAGTACGCGGTTTTGCCCGCGCTCGATGCGCTTGGCGATTTCCACTTCGCCCTCGCGCGTGAGCAGAGGAACAGTTCCCATCTCGCGCAAATACATGCGGACGGGATCATTGGTTTTTTCCAGAGCGCCGGGGGTTAGGTCGAGTTCGACGTCCTCCGATGCCTCATCCACTTCTTCGAATTTTTTTTCCAGATCGGTCGAAGGCATCTTGCCGCCTTCGAGTACATCGATTCCCTGCGTTCCGATCGTGGTTAGCAGATCTTCCAGGTCTTCAGGAGAGTGCACATCGTGCGGGATAAGGTCGTTGACCTGATCATAGGTCAGATATCCCTTCTCTTTGCCTGCGTCGATCAGCTTTTTTATGTCGTCAAACTTGTCGTCTAATGCCAACTCAGATTTTCCTCGGGATGCCCGCCGCTTCTACCCAACAAACAGCAACA
>JBAWBR010000038.1:0-283431 GCA_049589875.1 Terriglobales bacterium | reverse complement strand
GCGGAAAGAAGAAGAAAACGGCCGCGCTCTCCCCTTCAGCACGCTCCAGCAGCGCCTCGGACGAAAAAAAGTAAGCGCCACATTGATGCGCGATGTCCCAGTCGCCTATTTCGTTTTTGACATTCTGTATGCGGACGGTAAGCTCCTTCTCGATCATCCGCTCCGCGAGCGTGAATCGGTCCTCACCGACTTGCTCGCCCTTCCGCGCCAAGCGCCATCGCGGCCCTCTCTTGGCCAATCGACGTTTACGTTTGAAGAATCCCCCGAAGAACCGCTAGCTCCCGTCCTCCGCGCGCCGGTAGCCATCGCCCACTCCGCCGAGGATCTCGAGCACCTCTTTGCCGCCGCTCGCGCCCGCGGCAACGAAGGCCTGATGATCAAAGATCTCGACTCACTTTACACACCCGGACGACGCGGCAAGTCGTGGCTCAAGATGAAGCGCGAACTCGCCACTCTCGATGTCGTCGTCACCGCCGTCGAATACGGACACGGCAAGCGCATCGGCGTGCTCAGCGATTACACCTTCGCCGTTTGGGATGGCGATCGCCTGGTTAACATCGGCAAAGCCTACTCGGGCCTAACCGACTCTGAGATCGCCGAAATGACGAAATGGTTTCTCGCCCACAAAATCAGCGAGCGCGGATTAAGGCTGGAAGTGGAACCGAAGATCGTTCTCGAAGTAGCCTTCAACAACATGATGCGCTCAACACGCCATGAAAGCGGCTACGCGCTGCGCTTCCCGCGCATTGTTCGCTTGCGGCCGGATAAGCGCGCTGAAGATGCCGACACCATTGCAACCGTAAAGGAAATCTTCGAACGCCAGCACTCGGCATAATAGCGTCTCTTTCAATCAGAGTGTCCCCACTCAGCGCTCCTGCTCTTCCCTGACCGCAATCACGCAGGCATGCGCCGTTTCGCACACCACGTGCTCCAACTGGATCGTTGTATGGTGGATGCCGAAGCCCTGTCCCAGCTTTTCGTTGATCTCGCGCAGAATCGCATCGCTCTCCGACGTCTGCATATCGGAGATCTTCACGTGGGCCGAGAGCGCATGATTTTCAGACCCTATGCTCCACACATGCAGATCGTGCACATCGCTCACGCCGGCAATCGCGCGCACCGCCGCCTCCACTTCATCCAGGCTCATGCCACGCGGGGTTCCTTCGAGCAAAATATTCAGCGTCTCGCGCACAATCCCCACGCTCGACCATAGGATCAGCACGCCAATCCCAAACGACAGCGCCGAATCGATCCAGTACTGCCCCGTCCAAAGAATCGCCCAGCCGCCAACGATCACCGCCGCCGTCGAAACCGTGTCGCCCACCTCGTGCAGCAGCGCGCTCCGCACATTCACGTCGCGCCCGGATCGCCAAAGCAGCAGCGCGATCGCGCCATTCATGGCCACACCCGCGGCCGCAACCCAGATCATGAGACCGGCCCGCACCTGCTCAGGTTGCTGCACCCGCCGGAATGCCTCGTAGAAAATAAGAAACGCCACCGCGACCAGCGACAACGAATTCACCAGCGCCGCCAGCACTCCCGCCCTGCGATAGCCATAGGTTTTGGTTGCGCTCGGCGGCCGTCCTTCCAGATAGACCGCCGCCAGCGACAACAACAACGCCAGAAAATCCGAGAGATTGTGCCCCGCCTCCGACAGCAGAGCCAATGAATGAGCGCGCACTCCCGCCACCACCAGAAGCGCAATATAAAGCGCGGTGACGCCCAGCGAAATCCGCAGCACCCGCCCGGTTCCATGCGCGTGCGCCCCATGCGAGTGTCCCCCGTGCGAGTGCCCGCCATGAGTGTGTCCAGCATGAGGTTGGCCGGGGGCGTGCATGCTTCAAGTGTAGCGCGAACCTCGCTCTTCCCGCGAAAACACAGGTAATGTAATTGTGGCGCGTCCGCCCTCGCCCGCGTTATCCTTACAAACGACCTGACAAACGACTTCGGAGGATGGCTATGAAAGGTATGAAAACTGTCTTTGCAATGATCCTGCTCGCCGCTGCGGCTACCGCTGAAATTAAGAATCCCGTCGCCACCGCACTCAAAGACACCTTCCCGAATCGCCAGAAAAACACCGTCGCCGCCGTTGAGATGATGCCCGCCGACAAGTTCACCTACAAGCCCGGCGCCGATCAGATTACCTTCGCTCACCTTGTGGTTCACATGATTGGCGCAAACTACATGCTCTGTGGCAATGCCGCCGGCGTCCCCGCTCCCACGGTCGAAGAACCGAAGGAGTCGGACGGGAAGGACAAACTCGTGGCTGCGCTTAAGGCGTCATTCAAGTTCTGCGAAGACGCGATTGGAAAGATTGACGACTCGAAACTTGGCGAAGTCACAACCGGCCCCGATGGCACAGATTACTCGCGCGCCCGTTTCGCTCTTGGCATCGCTAGCAACTGGGCCGACCACTATGCGCAAGTCTCAATGTATCTGCGCCTGAACGGCCTGACTCCGCCGTCGTCGCACAAATAAGTAAGCAAGTGTGGCGCGAGCGCCCTCGCCCGCGTTGCTGTGTGCTTGTGTGGCGCGGACACTCCTCGCCCGCGTTAGTGTGTGCTTGTGTGGCGCGGGCGCCCCCGCCCGCGTTGGTGTGTGCTTGTGTGACGCGGACGCCCTCGCCCGCGTTAGTGTGCTTGTGTGGCGCGGGCGCCCCCGCCCGCGTTGGTGCCGAATGATTTCTGGTTTCGATCAATTGACCTCTCCAGGATCCCCTGCTGAGAGAGGATGAGCTGAGTGAATCGGCCCCCCAGGCACGCGCGAGTTTCGCCTGCTGGGGTGAGAATGCGAAGCTCAAACCTCGGGCCTGGATTGCGTCTAGTCGAGCAGAATCCCAATTCTGCAACGAATCTCTCTCCACTGGAATCAAAACATAAACAACCTCTTCGCCTCGAAGGACACATCATGCAGAAACGCAAACTCGGAAAAAGCAATCTTGAAGTCTCAGCTCTCGGCCTCGGCTGCATGGGCATGAGCTTCTCCTATGGTGCACCGAAAGATAAGCAGGAGATGATCTCCCTCATCCGCACGGCCGTAGATCGTGGCATTACGTTCTTCGACACGGCCGAAGTGTATGGCCCGTTCACCAACGAAGAACTCGTTGGCGAAGCGCTCTCACCCATCCGCGATCGTGTGGTAATTGCCACCAAATTCGGATTCGACGTAGGCGGCGATCATCGGCCGGGAGCGCAGCAGACGAACAGTCAGCCCGCACACATCAAGCAAGCCGTCGAAGGTTCGCTCAAGCGCCTGAAGGTGGAGACGATCGACCTGCTCTATCAGCACCGCGTCGACCCGAACGTGCCCATCGAAGATGTCGCGGGCACAGTGAAGGAACTGATTCAAGCCGGAAAGGTAAAGCACTTCGGACTTTCCGAAGCAGGCGTAAACACCATCCGCCGCGCCCATGCCGTCCAGCCTGTGACTGCGCTGCAAAACGAATACTCGCTGTGGTTCCGGGATGTTGAGAAGGAAGTGCTGCCCACGCTCGAGGAACTTGGAATTGGCCTAGTTCCGTATAGCCCGCTGGGCAGGGGATTCCTGACAGGAAAGATCGATGCGAATACAAAGTTGGAAAGCTCCGATTTTCGCAGCAAGCTCCCTCGCTATACGCCCGAGGCTCTAAGAGTAAATCTGGCCGTTGTCGATCTGCTCGAGCGGATTGCCCGGGAGAAACATTCAACACCGGCTCAGATCGCGCTCGCCTGGCTACTGGCGCAAAAGCCGTGGATCGTTCCCATCCCCGGCACAACGAAGTTATCGCGCCTGGACGAGAACATCGGATCGGTAGCAATCGAACTCACGAAAGAAGACCTGCGCAACATCGACGAGACCGCCTCGAAAATCACAGTGCAGGGCGATCGCTATCCAGAGCAATTGCAGCGCATGGTGGGACTGTGAGCCGCGGGAGCCGGGACTGTCAACTGTTACAGCGTTAGCGCTTAAGGAAATGGACAATTGTCGTGTGTCACATCAATACGGATTTCGTCATCGGCGCTGAAGTCTCTTTAGAATCGTTGGCTTTTCCGGCTCCAATACCCTGATTTCGTCCGTGTCATCAAGCCCGGCGTACTTCTTCTTTGTGACGTATTCGTCGCGTTGCACGTAATGCCCAGCTTGCTTGTCATACACATAACTCGTGATTCGGTAAAGATGCTGCGCGAAATGCGTTTCACCGGCATTAATGTTCCAAATGTAGTCCGCTGTTACGAGAATTGGCAGTTCAGAGATCGTTGGCAAATTCCACATACGGTACTCAGACTGGTTAGTCACTCTTACCGTAGGCAGCAGGTCTATCAATTTCCCGGTACGGTTTTCGAGCAACGCAATACTGGTCAGACTGCCGCTCCCACCTTCGTATGCTTCCGCTGTAAATAACACCAGCCGGGCCCCAGTTACCAACTTCACCCCACGAGCCATCGCATTCAGCCCAAATGGAGCTAAATCGGGGACCGGTGAGGGCTCATAGCACTGCTCGCTGCTTGCTGGACCGATGCAGAGCCGAGCCGCAGTAGTGGGAAAGCCATCGGAATCCGTCTGGCCGTTCAAAACTCGGTAGGGAGGAAGTTGCTGCGCAGCCCATGCCATCGCAACAAGCGGGAGAAGCCCACTCGCGACGAGTGCAATCGTTCTCACAGCCATCAGTTTACACCGGAATCACCGCGTGATATCCAACGCAAAGGACTTATAACTGTCGAGAACAGGCAATTGCGATACCTACATATCCTCGCCGCTTCGCTCTTGTCCCGCCAGCCTTTCCATCTCCTCTTCCCCAATCACGCTCACGCCCAGCTCGCGCGCTTTGTCTAGCTTCGATCCCGCATCCGCCCCAGCCACCACATAATCCGTCTTCTTGCTCACCGATCCCGAGACGCGCCCGCCCGCATCTTCAATCATCTTCTTCGCTTCGTCGCGCGTATGGCGAGCCAGCGTGCCAGTCAGCACAAAAGTCTTCCCTGCCAGCTTTGTGCCCTTCTCTTTTTTCTCGCCGGTGAATTTGAGCTTCGCATCTCGCAGATCGCCCACCAGCTTGCGGTTGTGCTCATCGCCAAAAAACTCGACGATGCTCTCGGCAATCCGCGGACCCACTTCATTCACTTCTTCCAACTCCTCCGCGCTCGCGTTCATGATCGCGTCGAGCGAGCCGAAATGCTCCGCCAGAAACTGCGCCGTGCGCTCGCCCACAAAACGAATCCCCAGCCCATAAATTACGCGCTCCAGTGGCAGTTTCTTCGAGGCCTCGATCTCGCCGAGCACATTCTCCGCCGACTTCTCTCCCATCCGCTCCAGCTTGAGCAAGTCGTCTTTCGTCAGCCGGTAAAGATCGGCCACGTTCTTCACCAACCCACGTTCGGTCAGCTGATTCACCAGCGCCTCGCCCAGCCCGTCAATATCCATCACGTGGCGCGAGGCAAAATGCAGAACCGTCCCCTGCAGCTTCGCCGGACAATTCGCATTCACACAGCGATGATCCGCTTCGCCCTCCGTCCGCACCACGTTGCCGCCGCACACCGGACAATGCTCCGGCATCGCAAACGTCTTGCGCCCACGCGGGTGTTCGGCATCTTCCACCACTTTCACCACTTTCGGAATCACTTCGCCGCCGCGCTCGACTTCCACCCAGTCGCCGATCTTCACGCCCAGTTCGTCGACGAAATCCATGTTGTGCAGCGTGGCCCGCGACACCGTTGTCCCGCCGATCGGCACCGGCTTCAGCCACGCCACCGGCGTGAGCTTCCCCGTTCGCCCAACCTGAGGAACAATGTCTTCCACCTGCGTCACCGCCCCCTTTGCCGCATACTTGTACGCAATCGCCCACCTTGGAGCCTTGCCCGTGAATCCCAGCTCCTGTTGCAGTGCGGTTCGATCCACCTTCACCACAATCCCGTCAATCTCGTAAGGCAGCGATTCGCGCTTCCCTTCCCAGCTTTGGATATATTTCCAAACCTCATCCAGATTCTTCGCCAGCTTGCGATTGGGATTGACCTTGAACCCCGCAGCCTCCAGCGCGTCCATCGTCTTTGATTGCCGGTCGAAATACGTGCGCCCATCGCGCAGCAACATGTAAGCGAAATAATCCATGCGCCGCTGCGCAGTGATCGATGGTTCAAGCTGCCGCACCGTGCCTGCTGTGAAATTTCGAGGATTAGCAAACGTCGAGAGCCCCTGCTTCGCCCGCTCTTCATTCAATTTGCGGAACGCCCCCACCGGCATCAGCATCTCGCCGCGGACTTCAAAGTCGGCGGGAATGCCCGCCTTCTTCAATTTTTCTTTTGAGACCGACAGCGGCACCGAGCGCACCGTTCGCACGTTCAGCGTGACGTCTTCACCCACGCTGCCATCGCCGCGCGTAATGCCGCGCTGCAAAAATCCATCCCCATAAACCAGCGCCAGCGACATGCCATCGAGCTTCAGCTCGCACGTGTATTCGACATCGCTCCGCCCACTGAGCTCATGCACGCGTCGCTCCCAGTCGCGCAGTTCTTCCTCGCTGTATGCATTGTCCAGGGACAGCATCGGCGACGAATGCTTCGCCTTTACGAAACCTTCGCGCGGCTTGCCGCCAACGCGCTGTGTGGGCGAATCCGGCCTGATCAGCTCCGGATGCTCCGCCTCCAGCCGCTTCAACTCGTTCATCAGCGCGTCAAATTCGGCGTCGGTAAGTTCCGGAGCGTCGAGCACGTAATAAAGGTGCTCATGGTGCCGTATCTTCTCGCGAAGGGCTTCGATCTTTTTCTGGATGTTGCCGGGAGCCATGAAGAGGAAATTATAGTGTGAGAGCAGTATTCAGTTGCCAGTACCCAGATTCAGTTACTGGTGAAACCGCTTCCAGAAACTAGCGTAGTACTGATCACTGGACACTGGTCACCGTTACTGAGAACTAGCTACTGCTTCTTAGCCTTTCGAATCCGCATGCCGCCAGCCGCCGTGCTCCCCACGCTTGACGGAGGCTTTCGCCCACCGGCCAGCAGATCTCGCAGCACGGTCGCATTGTTTCGTTCCTCATTCCGCGCCGCATAAAGGAGCGTCAGTTTCTTTTTCCCGCCGGCCAGCCCATACAGCTTCTCCACCGCCGCGGAAGCCTTCGGCGCAGCCAGCTCCTTCATGTATCGCCGTCGAAACAACGCCCAGGCATCCGGGTTCGCGTGGAACCACTGTCGCAACTCAGTCGACGGTGCCAGATCGCGCAACCAGTGCTTGATTGCGGCCTTTTCCTTCGTCAGCCCGCGCGGCCAAAGCCGATCCACCAGCACGCGCACCCCATCCCTTGCAGCCGGAGCCTCATACACGCGTTTAACAGCGATCGTCATCGGTCCCGTATTATTATCGTACTTTGGAGTGCAAGCGCGCGAGCATCGAACGGTATGAGCAGCGAGTGCAACCATCTCAGCCGCCAAACAAAGGTAGCATTTTGATCTCTTACTTCAGCAACCTGACCTCTGTCTTCTTGAATCGGATTTTCCACTTCTTCAATCTGACTTCCAACTTCAGCAATCGCATTTCTCCGTGCCTCCGTGCCTCCATGGTGCTATTGCTCTTGGCCCTGCTTGCCGCCTGCGACGTCGAGCGCCGCAAGTCCGACGCCGAACTTGGCCTCAACCCGCAACAGGCCGCCGGACGCAAACTCTATGACAATTACTGCGACCGTTGCCATGAGCCCTATTCCTCGCGCGGCAAGAAAGGCCCCAGCATGAAAGGCGTTTTCAAGCGCCAGTATCTTGAACTCAGCGGACTTCCCGCCAACGACGACCGCATAACCGACATCGTCAAGTACGGCCGATCAAAAATGGAAGGCTTCGGCCAAGTCATGACCGACCAGCAAATCACAGACCTGATCGCCTACCTTCACACGCTATAGCCTGTGTGGCGCGGGCGCCCTCGCCCGCGAAAGGCTGGCGGCTTCACCCCCGCCTATGGACTGGTCTGGGGTGGAAACATGGCTCGAGGCCATCAAAGCCCAGCGCAGTTTCAGTCTCCCTCCCCGACACACTCGCCTATGGGATAATCCACTTCAATGCCCGCGCAATCCAGATCGGCTCTCTTTCAGAAGCTTCCCTCCACCGACGAGCTTCTTCAAAATCCTGATCTTCGGGCACTCGCCGCCCGCGACGCCCATACCTCTGTCGCCGATGCCATCCGCGCCGTTCTTGCCCGCCTGCGCCAGGAAATCGCCAACGACCGCCTCGACGAAAAATCTCTCGACATCGCGTTGGCCAATCTTCCCACCGCCATCGAGCGCCAACTTCGCCAGTCGCTGAGCTACTCGCTCCGGCCAGTCATAAATGCCACCGGCGTCATACTCCACACGAATCTAGGGCGCGCGCCGCTCTCCACTGCCGCGCTAGACCACATCCGTCAAACCGCTCTCGGCTACTCGAATCTCGAATTCAATCTCGAGACCGGAGAGCGCGGCCAGCGCGACATCCACATAGACCGCCTGTTCCAAAAACTATTCGAGGATCACGTCGGCACAACGGCTCCCGGCTATCCCGCGCAGCAAAGCGCAAACCCTGTGGCAACAGGCGTCTTCCCAGTGCAAGCGGACGACAGCTCTGGCCGCTCCGGTATCTCCACCATCGTCGTCAACAACAACGCCGCCGCCGTCCTGCTCTCCCTGAACTCGCTCGCCGAAGGCGGCGAAGTCATCGTTTCGCGCGGCGAACTTGTCGAAATCGGAGGCTCCTTCCGCATTCCCGACGTCATGTCCAAATCGCAAGCCGCCTTGCGCGAGGTCGGCACCACCAACCGCACGCGCCTCGCCGACTACGAGCGCGCCATCACCGACCGCACCCGCCTGCTGCTCCGCGTCCATCGCTCCAACTTCGCCATCACCGGATTCACCGAACAGCCCACCCTGGCCGAACTCGCCGCGCTTGCTCGCCGCCGCAATCTTCCGCTGGTCGAGGATCTCGGGAGCGGTGCGCTCTTCGATCTCCGTTCTATCGGCATCGCGGCAGAGTCCAGCGTATTCGACAGCCTGCGCGCCGGCGTGGATCTCGTCACCTACAGTGGCGACAAGCTTCTCGGCGGTCCGCAGGCCGGACTGATCACCGGGCGCGGGGACTTGGTCGCCCGGCTACGTTCCAATTCATTGTTCCGCGCTCTCCGCGTAGACAAACTTACTTATGCCGCGCTCGAAATCACGCTCCTCGCCTACGTGAAAGGCGATCACGCGAGTATCCCGATCCTTCGCATGATGCATGTCTCCAAAGACGAAATCGTCACCCGCGCTCAAGCGCTCATCTCTCAGGTTGGATCTGCGGCGAACTCCAGAAATCTCAAGCTGGAGCTTAAGGATGGCGAGTCGGTTATCGGAGGCGGAGCCGCTCCCACCGCCGTGCTCCCAACATGCCTGATCGCGCTCACTCATGCCGGTCTCAGCGCAGACCAGTTATGCGCGCGCCTGCGGCGTTCCGATCCGCCAATAATCGCCCGCGTAGAAGAAGGACGCGTTCTGCTGGACCTGCGCACAGTTTTCCCCGCGCAAGAAGCAAAGCTTGCATCGGAATTAGCATCCCTGTCTGAGAATTGAGAAACCATGATCCTCGGCACCGGTGTCGACATTGCCGAAGTTCCTCGCATCCGCGCTTCCATCGAGCGCTATGGGGAGCGCTTCCTCCGCCGCATCTATACCGAGGGCGAGATTCGCTACTGCGAATCGAGGGCCAGCCGTTTTGAAAGCTACGCCGCCCGCTTCGCCGCCAAAGAAGCCGGCATGAAAGCGCTTGGAACCGGCTGGAGTCACGGCGTCCGCTGGCGCGATATTGAAGTCGTCCGCCCCAAAGGCCAGCGTCCCACCGTCCAGTTCCACGGACAAGCCGCCGCCATTGCCGCCAAACTCGGCACGAAGAATATCGCCCTATCTCTCACTCACACCGCCGGCCAGGCCCTTGCCCACGTCATTCTCGAAGATTAAATGCTGGCGAACGTTCCGCTTTCAAGGTCATTTCGCCGGCTTGAATGTCGCTTCCGCTATCGTGTATTCGAAATCGTAGAAGTGCTTCCCGCCATCAATTTTGATATCCATATGCCCCGCGATCCCCGCCAGTTCACCTGTCCCCGAATCCGGTACAACCGTCACGCGCAGTTCCAGCGCGCCCCGCGTCATGGTTCCACTGTGTTGCAGTACGAACGTTCCACTCTTTCCGTCGATTGTTCCTGTCACGCGCTCCAGCGCCACATAGCCCGCTGATCCCTTGATCTCGGTTGTTGCGCCCAGCATTTCACCCAAACTCGTTCCTTCCAGATCGCCGTGGAATTGCTTATTCAGCGACATGCGTCCAAAATTTGCGCCCGCCGCGTCCTCATTGTCCGGCTTTTGCGGAGTTACTTTCACCTCAAACGTTCCACGCGCGTGCTTCATCGTCGGATTCTCCTTCTGTGGTGAACTCGGCTGGCCAGCAACGGGCGTCTGCGGTTGATTCTGCGCTTGAACAATCTGCGCTTGAGCAAGCTGTCCCCAAACCAAGAACGATAAACACAGCGCTCCAACGAATAATCCCCTCAACTTAAATATCAATCTCTCGCGCACCATACTTCACCTCCGGATAAACGCGACTGAACAAAACCCACAACGCCGCCAACAGCACAAAAATCAGATAGCTGGCCTCCGGCCCAACCGACCCGCCAGTCAGCCAGGCCGGCCCATGAAACGATGAACTGAGCAACCGCCCGCGCGCCACATTGCCGCTATCCGGCACCGAGTAGAAAAAACTTTCTCCCCAATCCCACGCCATGTGGAAGCCAACCGCCCACCACAGCGTTCCTGTCCGCCAAAGTGTGAGGCAAAAAAACAACCCAATCAGGACAACCGCGGCAAGTCCCACCGGATCTTCTCCTGGATTCCCGCCATGCATCGCACCGAAGACAATCGACAGCAAGCCCGCCGCCGGCCAGAAATTCATCCCTTTCGCGAGCACCCACTGCGAATAGCCGCGCATCAGGAAGTCTTCAAAAAAAGCCACCATCAAAAAGAAGACTGCATAAAACAATCCGACCCTTAAAATACGCGCGCCATGCAGCCGAATCGATCCGAAAGAAAAAACTCCAACCGCCCGAAAGATAACCATCAATACTGTTAGCGCGACAATTCCCCACAGCGCGCCTGTCCAGAAGTTCCGGCCGAATGCGCCTCGCGCGGGCAAGCCAAACTCCCCGAATGCGTGCCCTTCAACCCGGGCCATCACGAATCCAGGCACAAGCGCGGCCAGCATCAACCGCGCTTCACCGGCAAACATCCACCATAGTGAACCGCCCAACCGCGGCTGCAAACCATAGAAAACGGAGTTCAGCACTCCCAGCACAACCAGCCCCATCACGATGTAAATCAGCCAGCGTGCTCCCGGATAAAGTCCCTCCGGACCCACAAACATTTCCGCCAGCGGTGACAATGCCGACTCGCGGCGCACAGTCGCGGTCGCCCACGGCGAAGGTAACGGCTCAGGCTGCGAAAGTGCAGCCACGGTAGGTTCAGAGACCACCCCGCCCGCATTCACGGAGCAATCCTCAGGCGCATTTTCAGGCGGCAGTATTGGTTCGGGATCGAGATTACTATCCATCGGGGTCCTCGACATGGTAAAACACTCGGTCTGCCCTTGATACGCCGATTTCTCGATCCTGATTCTATCGGTGCTCCGCAGTTCGTCGCGGCCGCGCTCCTGCTCCTCTATTTGTTGCAGTGCGCATGGCTGGTTCACATCGAAACCGCGCACGGCTTACTCCCCGATTCCAACCACGACCTTTGCATTTATCACGGACTGGAGCAATGGAAGGCCGGTGCCATTGCGGGCACGCCGAATACGCTGCGTTCGGAATCCATCACCGGCATGCCCTCTTCCGGACACTCCGGCCACCTGCGCGTGCGCGATGGCTACGATCAGGATCGCTCACCGCTCTACTATCTGACCTGCGCTGCGCCCTATCTCATCAAGCCCGCAGCCTTGCCCTCCGCATCGTCGCTCGGCCAGCTTTGCGCCACCGCACCGTATTTCTTTTTCGGCGTCATGCTCGGAGGCTCGCTCTGGTACGTCACCCGCCGCCTCTACGGCAACGCTGGCGGCTACATCGCGCTCACGCTCTATTGTTTTTCGCCGGCCACAATTCTGAGCGTCGCTGGCGCCCCCAGTCTCGGCGAGACCGCCGGCGCCTGGGGCGCATTTGGCACGATCTTCACCGCCATCGCCGTCGCCCACACGCTCTACGCGCCCCGCGAAGTCGTTCTTTGGAATTCACGCCGCATCATGCTGCTTGGCTTATCGCTCGTGCTGTTGGCTGGGAATCAGTTCTCGCTGGCCATCATCGCGCCCTTGGCGTTGCTCCTCATGTTTTGGGTTGCGCCCGTGCGCCCGCGCGCCGTCATCGTCATCTGGATCACCGCCATCGCGGTGGGAGCCGTGCTCCTGCTCGCCTCGTACTTCTTCCATCCCGCGATTTTCTGGCAAGGCTTGCTACATGCCCGCTGGATCGATTTTCATCCAGCAGCCTTAGCCATGCCCGCTTCCTATGCCCAGATTTTCAGGATGCTCGCCTCGGGCAGCCCCGCGTTAATGCTGGCTTTGCCCGTTGCCCTGATCGCATATCTCGCCTGGCGTCGCACGCGCTACTTCGGGAACACCGCACCCCTGGCAATCGCCGCGTTCCTGTTCATTTTGGCCATCGCCTCACCCGATTTCCCCGGCCAGGGATTCTTTCTCGTCATGCTGATCTTGCTTCTTGTCTTCGTCGCCGGTGTCTTCGCCGATCTCATGGAGACTCGCCAGGGCGTGCTTGTAACCGCAGCCGCGTTCGGACTATTAAGCGCCTCCGCCCTGAGGAATGTTCTACAACTGCTCTTTGCGCGCTAAAACGCCAATCCCCCGTCAAGCAGGTTAAAATATCGCCCAACCAACAATCACGATTTCCAAGGATGAGGCTCCAACAAGAATGACGTCGCAACCAACCTCGCAATCGGCAAAGACCATCTACGTCACTCGCACCGGCCTGCCACTCACCTTCCATTTCGACTGGCCGTTCCGTCGCTCCACCTCCGGCGCCGACTTCGACGTCCTGCACGCCAAAATCACGCTGGAGAACTCCCAGAACCTGCACGCGCTGGTCGCCGTCAATCTCTCCGCCACGCTCCGTGAAGTTCTACCTTCGCTCGATCCCAAAGATACCGAAGGTCCCGTCATCAATGCGCTCCGCAAGGATGTCGACCGCATGCAGATTGAATTCCAGAAATCCGCGAAACTCGTGCCGATGCACTTTTCCAGCCGCCATTACGACTTCAAACGCAATCAGTGGGCATTCGGCCAAGCGACCAATGAAGAACTTGCCCGTCTCATTGAACGCAAAGTCTATTGGCAGACCACGCTCGTCGGCGGAGAGGTTTGGCTGGGCGACCCAGCTGAAGCGCAATACATGCAGACCACCACCGATCACTTAGCGGAAGCCGCAGCAACTCTAGCCGGACAAGGCCTGTTCACGCTGGCTCGCCGTTATGCAACCGCGCTGCCCGCCCTGATGTCGCAGCAATCCCGCTTCGAAAAAGAAATGGCGGAAGCCGTCAGCCAACTAGAGCAAAAGCACGCCTTCGAACGCGGATAAGACTCCGCCGACGTAATCGACACTGCGCGGCTCGCTGGAGTCGCCCGCATGGGACTGCTGACGGAGGATGGGAAGCACGCGGCGATGACAGGGTAGGAGCCCTAGACCAGCTATTAGAGCTAATGTATGGACCTTCGCTCGTCAGATAGCCGAACACTTAAGAGGCACGCTAGAATTCCAACATCAGACATCTAACCGTAGCCCTTAGATTCTTCCTGTTCCACACTGAAGCGCCGACCAAGGTTGGAAACGTCGCACGAGCCGGCCCCGGCTTGGCCCGTTTATTCGCTCGCCCGGCTCTTAATCCATATCGGCGTGCCTACAAGTCCGAACGCGCTGCGAATCCGGTTTCCGACGAACCGCGGCCGTGTCACACCGTGCGTATCGGCCCGGGATATTCCCCGACCAGGGAATCACTGGTCAGAAGGGTAATGCCTTCGACGGTCGCCTGCGCCACTAATATGCGGTCGAAGGGATCCTTGTGAACCGGCGGCAGGCTTTCGATGGCGACAACGTGATCGCTGGCGATGGGCAGTTCTCTGTAGCCGTTGTCTAACAGTCCGCGACGCAGCAGGCGCACGTCGGCCTTAAAATCTCGGCGGCCGAGTCGGTTCTTGATGGCAATTTCCCACAGACTGGCAGCGCTGAAGAGAAGCTCGTTTTCCGGATTGTCGATTAGGGCGCGGGCGTTTCTAGACAACCGCTTCGGTTCGCCCGCGGCCCAGAGGAGAAGATGCGTATCGAGCAGCAACTTCATACGCGGCCGCCAAACATGCGGGCAATTTCGTCTCGGCCCATCTCGTCGAAGTCGTCGGGCACCGAAATCTGGCCCGCCAGGAATCCGAGCCTGCGCACCTGGGCTCCCGTGGGCGCGTTCAACGCCACCACCTTTACGATGGGCGTGCCGGCCTTGGCGATCACGAACGATTCGCCCTTCGACGCGCCGTCGACGAGCTTCGAAAGCTGGGTCTTGGCTTCATGGATGTTTACGGTTTTCATTGGACTAAGTCAACTTAGTCTAGTTTACAAGGTAAACGCCAGAAAGCCAAGCCGGTTTTTGGAGCCTTAGAAAAGGCGCCGCAGGCCGTTTATCGTTGGTCGGTCGGGGCCCTCCGGTTTGAGCCAAGCTTTACGACGGACCGCGAACGACTGAAGACTAACGACGGAAGACTAACGACGAACGATGATGGGCAAAGACGTACCCAGGTCTCCCGGGCAGAATGGGAAATGACAGCTTCACTCGCTCGCCCGGCTCTTAATCCATATCGGCGTTCCTAAAAATCCAAACGCCTCGCGAATCTGGTTCTCGACAAACCGCTCATACGAAAAATGCAGCTTCACCGGACGATCCGTGAACAGTACAAACGTCGGCGGAGCTACTCCAGCCTGCGTCAGGTAGTAAATTCGCACACGCTTGCTCATCGGCACCGAGGCGCGATCGAAATCAACCATCTTCAGAAACCGGTTCATCTCGCTGGTTGTAACACGCTTTCGCCGCTCGACCGCGACCTGCTCAATGAGCGGCAAAATCTTTTCTGTCCCCTTGCCATTCTGCGCGGAGATGAATAGCACCGGCGCATAGCTCAGAAACTTCAACCCATACCGCAGCCGCTCTTCGTAGAGTTTGCGATCCTGGGGACGCTTCGAATCCTGAATCCGTGCCGTCCGCGACTGGCTGATGGCGCGCTTTTCGCCGCTGGCGACCAGGTCCCACTTGTTGACCACGATAATCACCGAGCGCCCGCTCTCATGCGCGTATCCTGCGATGTTCGCGTCCAGCGCGCTCACGCCTTCGGTCGCATCCATCATGAAAAGCACGATATCCGCGCTTTCGATATTCTTGCGCGCCATCACCACCGAAAGCTTTTCGGCCATCAACTCGGTCTTGCCCTTGCGCCGAATGCCCGCCGTATCGATGAAACGAATCTTGCGCCCCTTATATTCGACGACTTCATCGATCGAATCCCGCGTAGTGCCGGCAATGGGCGAGACAATCGCGCGGTCGCTCCCCGTAAGCCGGTTCAGCAGCGTCGACTTGCCAACGTTAGGATGTCCGATGATCGCAACCTTTATTTCGTGAAGGGGCACGTCGCTTGCTGCTGGGTCGTCCTGCGCGGGTGGCTGGTCGTCGATCGTTGGCCGTCCGCCATTCGCTGGCCGCCGCCGGGCCTCGGTTGTTGGCCGTTCGTCTTCCCCATACGGCCTTTTCCGTTCGCTCTTCTTCGTGCCCTCTTTTTCCCCAGTGGTTAAGCTTTGCACCGATTCGTCCAGTGGCGCCAGCGGCGGAAAAAGCGGCAGCACCGCATCCAGCAAATCGTCAATCCCGCGCCCGTGCTCCGCCGAGATCCCGAAAACGTCGCGAATCCCCAACTCGTGAAACTCTCCTACCAGCGATTCCTGCTTGTCGCTGTCAACCTTGTTCACGGCGAGAAACAGCGGCTTGCCCATGCGCTGCAGCTGGCGAATCAGCTCACGATCCGGCCCCGCCAGCTCCGTGCGGGCATCCACCACCATGATGATTCCCACGGCTTCCTTCAGCGCGACCTTCGCCTGCCGGAAAATTTCCGATGGAATGAAGTCCTTGTCCTCGGGAATGATGCCACCCGTATCCACCACGCGAAACGCATGGCCGCGCCACTCCGCCTCGCCATAGAGGCGGTCGCGCGTAATGCCCGGCTCGTCGCCGACAATGGCGCGCCGCGACCCAGTCAGTTTATTGAACAGCGTTGACTTGCCAACGTTAGGACGCCCCACGATGGCCAGAAGAGGCAATGTTGGCGAATAAAGTGTCGTCGAATTTGCGGAAGTTTGCTTCACTGGCAACTGAAAACTGGCTGCTGTCAACTGGTTGGTATTATAGAGACTCCGTGGCCTCTTCCTCCCATCCCGCGTCAACTTCCGGCGGATATTCTCTCTACCAGTTCTTTGCGCCGGGCGGCGTGCTCTCAAAAACCCATCCCGCCTATGAGTTCCGCCGCGGTCAATTGCAGATGGCGCAGTCCGTCGAAGAAGCGCTCGAAGAGAAACGCCACCTGATCGTCGAAGCTGGCACTGGCACAGGCAAGACGCTGGCCTACCTGCTTCCCGTCATTCGCTCCGGCAAACGCGTCATCATCTCCACCGGCACAAAAAACTTGCAAGAGCAGCTTTTTTTCAAGGATGTTCCGTTCCTGGAGCCCGCGCTATTCGCGCCGGAGGCCGCGACTGACAAGCAGATGCCTCACTTCGTTCGGACTGACAAAGCAAGCATTTATCTGAATGAAAATTTACCAACAGATGTTGGCGTGGGCAAGCTTTCCGTCTGCTACATGAAAGGCCGCAACAATTATCTCTGCCGCAAAAAGCTCTACGACCTCACCGATCAGCCCGTGCTCAGCGGCCTTGAAGAAATCGAACACTATCGCGCCATCGCCGCCTGGGAGAAGACAACGCACACCGGCGACCGCGCCGAACTCGCCGAACTGCCCGAGGCGAGCGGCGTTTGGCACAAATTGGACGCGCGCGCCGATACCTGCCTCGGCCAGAAATGCAAAGAGTATGACCGCTGCTTCATCACGGAAATGCGCCGCCGCGCCGCCGAAAGCGACATCATCATCGTCAACCACCATCTGTTTTTCGCCGACCTTTCCATCAAGCTCGAAGCCGATGGAGAGTATGACGCCGGCGTGCTCCCCGACTGCGGCGCCGTTATTTTTGACGAGGCTCACGAGCTTGAAGAAGTTGCCGGCAATTATTTCGGCATCTCCGTCAGCAACCAGCGCATGGAGGAGCTCGCCCGCGACGCCGAACACCTGCTCCAGCGCGAAAAGCTCTACACCCCGCAATTATCGAGCGCGATTCAATCTCTGCGCGAACGTTCGCAACTATTCTTTTCGCTGCTTCCCGCGCAGGACGGCCGTTTCGCCTTCGATACGCGCCGCGAGTTCCTTGAAGAAAACGGCGACGAATTCATCGCACTCAATCAATCGCTTGTCCGACTCTCCACCGAGTTAGAGCGCATGCCGCAAAAACCTGACGACGTTTTCACGCTCGCCAAGCGCGCCCAGCAAATGCAGGTCCAACTTAGCTTCGTAATGGAGAATGAAGACCCCAACACCGTTTTCTGGATCGAGCGTCGAAGTTTTCGCGGAGCGGGCGCGCGGCGAAAACCAACAGAAGAAAAGAACCCGGGCCGCACCAGCGTCTTCCTTCAGGCCACGCCCATTGAAGTCGGACAGATTCTTCGCGAATGCCTCTGGTCGAAACTCGACACCGCCGTCCTCACCTCGGCCACCCTCGCCGTCGGCGGAGGCTTCGACTACATCCGCAAGCGTCTCGGCCTCGACCATGCGCGCGAATTCGTCGTCCCTTCGCACTTCGATTATGAGAGCCAGGCGATTCTCTACGTCCCGCCCGACCTGCCCGACCCGCGCACGCCGCAATTCGCGAGCGAAGCCGCTGGCGTTGTTCGCCGTCTGCTCGAGATCACGCGCGGCCGCGCATTCGTTCTCTTCACCAGCTACGTGCAGATGAACGACATCTACGACCGCCTCCTCGGCATCATCGATTTCCCCATGCTCAAGCAGGGAGACGCGCCAAAATCCGCGCTGCTCGATGAGTTCCGCCTCACACCGCACGCCGTGCTGTTCGGCACATCGTCATTCTGGCAAGGCGTAGACGTTCAGGGCGAGCAACTGAGCTGCGTGATTATCGATCGCCTGCCATTCGCCGTGCCCAGCGATCCAGTCGTCGCCGCGCGCGTCAAGGCGATCGATCGCGCAGGCGGCAACGCCTTCAGCGATTACCAGGTACCAAGCGCGGTTATTACGCTTAAACAAGGCTTTGGACGCCTCATTCGGTCGCTGCATGACCGCGGCTTGCTGGCGCTGCTCGATAATCGGATTCTGAAGAAATCGTATGGAAGAGTGTTTGTGGAGAGCCTGCCGAACTACAAGAAGACCACCGATTTGCGGAAAGTTGAAGAATTTTTCGGCGTTAGTCGCGCAGATGTTCGCGAGAGGTGAGTAGAAGAGTATTCGTGGGGGCGTGCCCTGAGCGAAGCCCGCTCCCATACAAGAAGTCCTACTCTTCCGCTACTGCTTCTTTTCCCACCAGAACTTTCAGGTGCGTCGTCACGTCCTTGTGCAGCTTGATCGGCACAATGAACTCGCCGATGGTCTTCAGCGGTTCGTGCAGCTGAATCTTGCGGCGATCGATGTGGAAGCTCTTTTTCTCGAGCGCCTCAGCAATGTCGCCCGCCGTCACCGATCCAAACAGCTGATCGTTCTCGCCAGACTTGCGGGTGAACGACACTTCCAGCCCGTCAAACTGCTTCGACAGTTCTTCGGCCTCGGATTTTTCTTTAGCAGAGCGCCGCACCGCCGCGGCTTTCATCTGCTCAATGACGGCTTTGTTCGCGGCATTGGCCTCAATCGCCAGCTTCTTGGGCAGCAGAAAATTGCGCCCGTATCCCTCCGCGACCTTCACCACCTCGCCGCGATTCCCAAGCTTTGCTACATCTTCCTTCAGAATGACTTCCATGCTATGACTCCATTTCGTGATCTTGTCGTTAGTCCCCCGCCCATTCTTGGCCGACGATCAGCCGCCAGTCGCTAGCCATTGGTCGTTGGGAAAACGTCGTTCGTCCAATTGCTCCGCAAAACACCCGGACCACCGGCAACTCCCGGCGATTCCTACTGCGCGCGTCCAGAGAACGGCAGCAAAGCGATATTGCGAGCCAGTTTAATCGCTCGTGAAAGCCTGCGCTGGTGCGGCGTGCACACACCCGTGAGCCGGCGCGGCGTGATCTTGCCGCTTTCCGCCGAAACAAACTGGGCCAGCAGGCGCACATCCTTGTAATTCACCGCTTCGATTTTCTCGACACAGAATTTGCAAACCTTCTTGCGCCGGAAATATTTTCGCCCACCTTCGCGCGGACCGCCGGGCCCGCCGCCAGTCCGTGGACCGCGCGGTCCGCGGTCGCCGCCGCGATCAGGCCTTCCTTCGCTGCGCGTTTCGCCCGATGGGGTTGCTTTCGTTTCTTCTGCCATAACACTCCTTCAAGCTCAAAATATCGCTAGTTAGATTGTGTGGAACCGCACAACTGCGGGGCGCGAATCTCCACTCTCGCACCTAAACCGTGGTCGCCGCCGGCTCCGCTCCCGCTTCCGGTGCAACCTGTGCCACAGGCGCTGGCGCCGGTGCGGCAGGCATCGCGCTTGTCTTCTTGCGCGCATCCCGCAGCTTTTTTACTTTGTCCAGACGCTTCAGTTCTTCGTCGGTTCGCACCGAAATAAACTTGATCACCTGCTCCGTCACGCGCAGCCGCCGTTCCACTTCGTGCACAACAGCGCCCGGTCCCTCAATCATGAAGAGCACAAAAATTCCATCGTGGAATTTGGAAACCTTGTATGCCAGACGCCGCTTGCCCCAGATCTCGGTCTTCGCCGTGCCTCCGGCCGATGTCACCGACGACTCCAGCGTGGAAACCAGCTTATTCAAATCTTCTTCCGGCATATCCGGCCGGACAATAAACATCACTTCATAGCTACGATTCATTTCGTCTTCTCCAAAAATCTGCTGCACGTCGCCGGTCGTTTGTCGTTCGTCATTCGGGATTCATCGCAACTCCCGAGAGTTTGCCGACGGCCAACGACAACCGGCTTACGACACGCAATTACTCTTCCGGCTCGTTTTTGCGATTAAACTTGTTCATCGCCGCCGCCGGACCTTCTTTCAAAATCACTTCAACCGCCTGCGCCGCATTCTCGAGCATCTCATCTACAACCGCGTCCTGAGCTTTGCGAAACGCCGCTAAGACATATTTCGCGCCATCGGCCACTTTATGGTCCGGCGCAATCCCCAGCCGAATCCGCAGGAACTCGTCCGTCCCCAGCGCACGCAGAATGGATTCCATCCCGTTGTGCCCCGCCGTCCCACCGCGCTGCCGGATGCGAATCGCGCCAAACGGCAGGTCCAACTCGTCGTAGATCACAATCAGGTCCGGCTTCACTTCCACCTGATGCTCATCCACCAGCTCCCGCACCGAAAGCCCACTCAGGTTCATGTAGGTTTCCGGCTTCGCCAGCACAACCGGCACACCGGCAATTGTCGTGCGCGCCGTCAGTGCCCGACATTGGCGATTCCTTACTTCAATCCCAAGGTCGTTCGCGATCCGGTCGATGGTCAAAAACCCCAGATTATGCGGCGTGAACTGGTATTCGATTCCGGGATTGCCCAAACCGACGATCAGTTTCACGCTGATGAGGTCTCTGCTTCTCCCCCTTAGTCTTGAGCCGCAAGCTCGTCGCTCGCGGCCCAAAACTTGGAGTGAATCTATTTCTTCTCTTTCTTCTCGCCCTTGTCAGCCTTGGCTTTGCTGTCGCCCTCAGCCTCTTCACCCTCGGCTTCCTGCTTGCCCTTCTTAATAACTTCAGGCTCAGCCGGAGTCGCCGCAGCATCGGCCGCCGCTTCAGGCGTGGCCACCACTTCTTCCTTCACCGAGGTCACGTGCGCGATCATCTGATGCGGATCGGTCAGGAACTTCAGTTTGTCGCTATGCGGCAGGTTCTCCACGCGCACTTCCACGCCAAACGTCAGGTGGCTGATATCCACTTCAATCGATTTCGGAATATCCGCCGGCAGGCACTCGATCTCAATCTCACGCAGCAGTTGCTCCAGAATGCCGCCCTCCTGCTTCACCCCCGCGGCTTCGCCCTTGAGCACCACCGGCACGGTGACCGTCAGTTTCTTATCCATGGCGATGCGCTGCATGTCAACGTGCAGCAGCCGTCCCTTGATCGGCTCGTATTGCCAATCCACGATCATGGCTTTCACTCGATTGCTGTCGAGCGCCAGATCGAAAATCGTGTTGTGCCCGCTCTCCGAGTGCAGAATCCGCAGAACCTGCCGCGGATCGACCGCCACCGGCGCCGCTTCGTTTCCGCCGCCATAGAGCACTGCGGGAATTTTCCCGCCCACACGCACCCTGCGCGCGGCGTTCTTGCTGCCCGGTTCCCTCTTCTGCGCTTCCAATATGCTGATGTCCGTTGCTGTCGCCATAATTCGGTTCCTATCTTCTTATTCTCAAATCTAGTTATTCAAAATCTAGATAAATAACTTACTGACTGATGTCTCTTCGTGATTCGCCTGGATCGCCCGCCCAATCAGGCCCGCGATCGATAGCACTGTAATCTTGCCGCCCTTTCCTGTGCGCGCGGCATCCGCCTCGGCGGTCAGCGGAATCGTGTTTGTCACCACCACTTCCTGAATCACCGACTCAGCAAGATTCTGCACCGCCGGCCCCGATAAAACAGCATGTGAAGCGCAGGCGTATACAGAGATCGCGCCATTCTCTTTCAGTGCAGCCGCCGTCTTCACCAGCGTGCCCGCCGTATCGATCAGATCGTCGATGATCAGGCACGTGCGGCCGTTAACGTCACCGATCACGTGCATGATCTCGGCCACGTTCATCTCGACCCGTCGTTTATCCACGATGGCCAGCGCCGCATCCACTTTCTTCGCGAAAAACCGCGCCCGCTCCACGCCTCCCGCATCCGGCGAAACCACCGTCAGATTCGGCAGGCTCAACTTCTTGAAGTGATCCACCAGCACCGGCGATGCAAACAAGTGGTCTACCGGAATATTGAAAAATCCCTGCAACTGCGGCGTATGCAAATCCACAATCAACGCCCGATGCGCTCCCGCCGTGGTCAGCAAATCCGCCACCAGCTTCGATGAAATCGGACTCCGCGGCTTGTCCTTCCGGTCCTGCCGCGCGTACCCAAAGTACGGAACCACCGCCGTGATGCGCCGCGCCGATGCGCGCTTCAGCGCATCAATCATCAGCAGCAACTCCATCAGATGCATATCCACCGGACGGCACGTCGGCTGCATGACGAATACATCGCACCCGCGCACGTTCTCCTGAATCTGCACGTAGCACTCGCCATCGGCAAAGCGCGTTACCTGCGCCTGGCCGCGCGGCAGACCCAGGAATTGGCAAACTTCCTCGGCCAGCGGCTCATTCGCAGTGCCACTGAAAATCTTGAACTTGTCGTCAGCGCGCGCGCGCTGAGGCTTGCGTTCCGGCTTCTCATCCACCATCGGCTTTTTTTCCGCGGTCGTAGTAGTAGCAGTCGCCATAAGTTCAGTTGTCAGTTCCCAGGTGTCAGGTCTAAGGCTTCCGTTCTCAAGTCTCAGAGGGCTCCGTCAGGTTTTCTTGACACCCGATACCTGAGACCTGATTCTTGGCTGGGCCGCTAGGATTCGAACCTAGACAAAGTGCTCCAAAGGCACTTGACCTACCATTAGTCGACGGCCCAAAAATCTGTGGCTGGTGGTCAGTGGTTGGACTAACCACCGTTCCCTCTAGTATGCCGAACTCTGGCCATCCAGCAAACAACAAACTTGAATAATCGGGCGCCAATAAAGCCAGTGGCCCACTACGAACCACTAACTGCTAACCACTTCTTCCCATACTCCCGCCGCGTCAAAGTCCGCGTCGCCGCAGCTCGCAATCCCTGCTTCCGCAGACGCTCCGCCGCCTTCGCAGCCTCGTCCGTCGACCCAAAAAGCCCATACAAAGTTGAACCCGACCCCGAGAGCGACGCATAACTCGCCCCCGCGCGCTCCAGCGCACGCTTCATGTCTCGCAGTTCGGGAAATTCAGAAAAGACGACTCGTTCAAAGTCGTTTTCAATCCCGGCTCGGACAAGGTCGGAAAGGTTTCCAACCCGGCCCCCGCTCTTAATTAGTGTTGCGGCGGGAGCACCAGTGTCAGGGTTACCACTAAGCCACGCCGACAACGCGCAGCCAACCGCAAACATTCTATCGGACGAGCCAGACTGAGTCAATTGATTCTGCGCTGTCGGAGTTTTCGCGTCCTCCTTCAGCGCGTCCCACCGCCCAAACGCCCGAGGGGTCGACACCCCAATCTCCGGCGTAACCACCACCACCGGCATCGTCTTCAAGTCCGCCAGCGGATACACTTCTTCTCCGCGCCCAACTCCCAGCACAGTCCCGCCAATAACAAATAACGGCAAATCCGAACCCACTTGCGCCGCCATCTCCAACCGCTCCGCCACACTCAAGCCTTTCCTGGCTGATGGCCGGCGGGCGCGCTGCTTAGCCAAAACTCTCTCCAGCGCAATCATCGTCGCCACCGCATTCGATGACGCCGCGCCCATCCCGCCCTGCACCGGCAGCCGCTTCTCAATTTCTATCGTGACTCTGCCCTCTGCGCCCAGCGCCTGCATCACCAGTGCCGCCATTCGATAACAGGTATTGGAGGAATCCAGAGGAACCCGCGGATCGTCGCAGCGGCACACAATCTCAATGCCACGAGCGTGCGCTTTTGAGCCCTGGTCCATGCTGACCCGAATCACGTCGTGCAGCGCAATCGTCTGATACACCGTTCGCAGCGAGTGAAATCCGTCCGCGCGCCGTGCGCCGATATACAGCCCGAAATTAATCTTGGCAAACGACCGCACCGCAATGGTCATGGAAGCATTAGTCATTGAGGCATTGCTCATCGAGGAATTGCTCATCGAAGAAAAGATTGTAAGCGAAAAGTGGGAGAGCGCTGCGCTATGCGTTGCGTCGCACAGCAGCCTCGATGACCTTCGCCGCCTGAGCCAATATTTCAAGGTCGGCGCGAGCCAAGCCCTCCAGAATTCCCGCCAGCGCTTGAACCCTTCGCCGTCGCGCCTCCTGCAGCAACCGCTTGCCCTTCGCAGTTACCGTGATGCAAACCCGCCGCGCATCCTGCCCATCCTTCTGAATCCGTACCAGGCCTGATCGCTTCAGTCCCGCCACAATTCGACTCATCGTAGGAGGCTTCACCCGCTCCGCCGTCGCCAGTTCGCCCAATGTTTTCGCGCCTCCAAATACCAGCACAGAAAGCGCCGAGAGCCGCGCCGGCCCCTGTCCCGAAAGCACATCCGGTTTGGCCGCGCTGCGCAATAGATGGATCGCCGCCGAATGCAGCCTGTCGGCAATCTCCACTCGATTTCGGTTCGCCGGACTGCTCACACAAAAAAGATTAGCACAGCTAACATTTTTCTTGACAATCAGGAGGGGAGACCTATACTTCGTTAGCAGTGCTAACTAAATTGCGCGAGGGCCGTTGTTTGAAGTGCCCAACACCTGGAACCGGCGGCTTCAACGGTGAGCGCAGCAACGATGAGCGCGGCCAGGAGGGTCCTTATCTATGACGAATACCGACCGCTGTTTCGATCTGCTCGGAAAAAACGACTTTGACGCGCTCAGCCGCCTTCTCGAGTCCGATCCTGCATGCGCCGGGGCGCGCGACAAAAATGGCGTAAGCCTGCTCATGCACTCTCTCTACCGCGGACGCCGCGACATCGCCGAACTCCTCGCCGTTCAAAAGAAGACCCTCGACATCTTCGAAGCCGCTGCCCTCGGCCGCCTCGATCCCCTGCGCGATCTGATCCGCGAATCCCCAGCCGCTCTCAACTCTCATTCCGCCGACGGCTTCACCGCCCTCCACTTCGCCTGCTTCTTCGGCCAGCCCGAAGCCGCCCGCGTTCTAATCGACGCCGGAGGCGCCGTCGATGCCGTCGCCGCCAACCCCATGGCCCTCATGCCCCTGCACTCGGCCGCATCGGCACGCAACCTGGAGGCCGCCCGCCTCCTGCTCCAGCACCGCGCCCCCGTGAATGCCCGCCAGCACGGCGGCTGGGTACCCCTTCACGCCGCCGCTGCCAATGGAGACCGCGCCATGGTCGAACTCCTGCTCCAGCACCACGCCGATCCAAACCTGGCGAATGACGAAGGTAAAACCGCCGCCATGGTGGCGAAAGACAAGGGTCACAATCAGATTGCCTTCCTCCTGGAAGCGTGACGCTCTGGCATCTTGAAACTTCCGCGAAGAGGCATGGTTACCCCGGTTTTAACCTCGCTTCCTTAGCCTCGATTCCCGCATCAAACCGTTTATAATGGCAAAAAGCAGCTTCGAATTCCCTGTCTGATTGCCGGAAACGAACTTAAAGCAAAACAGCTTAAGCAAACACCGAAGGTAGCGAAGATCAAAATTATGTCGACCAAGCTGAAAGTCACCATCATCGCCAGTTCGCTGGCCATCTTGCTGTTCACCATTGCCGGCAGTTTCGTGAATGTGCGCGCCTCCTCGAATGAGGGCGCGTACCGCCAGCTTTCCGTCTACAGCGAAGTGCTCTCGCGCATCCGCAGCGAATACGTCGAGGAGCCCAACATTCCCATGGTGACCGATGGCGCGCTCCATGGCCTGCTTGAGTCGCTCGATGCCAACTCCAGCTATCTCGGCCCCGAAGAATATAAGCACTACAAGTCGGTCAAGCCCGAAGGCAAGGCCAACATCGGCGCCACCGTCTCCAAGCGCTTCGGATACGCGGATGTCGTCGCGGTCATTCCCGGCGGCCCGGCCGAAAAAGCGGGCATCGAAAATTCCGACATTTTTGAGTCGATTGAAGGCAAGAGCACGCACGAAATGTCGCTCGCCGAAATTCACACGCTCTTGCTGGGCGAGCCTGGTTCAACCATCACCGTATCGGTTGTGCGCCCGCGCCGAGCCGAGCCGCAAAAGATTGTCATCACCCGCGACATGATTACCATCCCGCCCGCTTCGGAAAAAATGCTCGCCGATAATGTCGGGCTCATCAAAATCGATGGCTTCCCCGCCGGAAAATCGCAGGAAATCGCCGGCAAGGTGCGCGATTTGCAAAAGCAGGGAGCAAAAAAACTCGTTCTCGACCTGCGCAATTGTGCCGCCGGCGACGAGAGTGAAGGCATTGCCACAGCTAACCTCTTTCTCGATCACGGCACCATCGCCTATTTGCAGGGACAAACATTCGCTCGCGAAGCTTTCAACGCCGACCCCAGCAAGGACATTACGAATCTCCCCGTCGCCGTCCTCGTCAATCACGGCACGGCAGGACCTGCGGAAATCGTGGCTGCCGCCATCCTTGAGAACGCACGTGGCGACGTAATCGGCGAGAAAACCTTCGGCGATGGCTCCGTTACCAAGCTGATCGAAATGCCCAATAACGCGGCCTTGATCCTTTCCATCGCCAAATACTATCCGCCGAGTGGCAAAGCCGCCATTCAGGATGCCGCCGTCACGCCGAACGTGGTTGTTTCTGCGGGTGACGAGGAGGCCGGCCTGCTTGATGAAGACGAAGCCCCGGCTCCCGAAGAAAAGGCTGCACCACCGAAATCTACCCAGGACGATCAACTGAACAAGGCCCTCGAAATTCTAAAGAACCGGCAAATCAAGGGATAGGCGACCTTCAGATTTTCAAGATTTCAGCTGCGCGAGATTTAACGCCCGCAGATGACAGTTTTGTCATTTCGAGCGCAGCCAGGAATCTGCATTCGTCGGCGGATTCCCGGAACCTTTCCCATGGGGCGCCTTGAAACTCCGAGACCTGCCTTTTACGCTATCCTGAATCCATCGCTCCATGAAAATCCTCTACCAACATCTGCCTTCGGTGGAAGTTGCCGGACGGAAGCTGGTTGGCGCTGTTGTCTTCGGCCTGCTCATCGTTCTCGCGGCCGCGGTCGGCGCAGCGGTCGGATTCATCCTCGTCTATTCGACCGACCTCCCACAGATCGAACAACTGGAGCGCTATCGTCCCAGCTCGATCACCGAGCTCTACGACACGCAGGGCCGCGTCATCGGCACGTTCGCGCTCCAGCGCCGCGTGATTGCCGCCTACGACGACTATCCTCCGGTGCTCCGCGACGCCCTCGTGTCCATCGAAGACAAGGATTTCTACACTCACTCCGGAGTCAATTTCTGGCGCATTATCGGCGCGGCCTATCGCGACATAGCTTCCGGTGGAAAAGTCCAGGGGGCGTCCACGCTTACCATGCAGCTCGCGCGCAACCTTTTCCTTTCCCCCGACCGTTCCTTTTCGCGCAAAATGGAGGAGGTTCTGCTCGCCATCCAGATCGAGCGCCGATTCACCAAACCGCAAATCTTCACGCTCTATGCCAACGAGATATTTCTCGGCCACGGCGCATACGGCTATGAGGCCGCTTCCGAATACTATTTCAGCAAGCCCGCGCGCCAACTGAACCTTGAAGAAGCCGCGCTCCTCGCGGGTTTGCCGAAAGCGCCGCAGTATTATTCCCCCATCAATCATCCCGACCGCGCGCTCAAACGGCGCAATCTGGTGCTCAACGCCATGCTCGAGGACGGCAAGATCACCTCAGCCCAAGCCGAGGACGCCAAGACCAAACCGATCGTGCTCAACGTGCAGAAGGATCCCAACTCCCTCGCACCGCACTATGTCGAGGAAATCCGCCGCTACCTTGAGGCTAAATACGGCAGCGATCAGGTCCACGAGGGCGGACTTCGAGTCTACACCTCGCTCGATGTCGATCTCCAAAAGGCCGCGCGTCAGGCTCTCCTCGACGGCCTCGCCACTTATGAGCGGCGTCACGGTTGGCGTGGCAAGCTCGACAATGTCATCGCGCAAGGCCAGTCGATCGCCGATTATTCCGATCCCGATTGGATCGACGAACCCGAGGTCAACGGATACATCCATGCGCTAGTCACCGAGGTCTCGCCCGCCGCCGCCCAAGTCCGTTTCGGCCAGCACACCTCCACCCTCACCGCTGCCGACGCGACTCCTTGGATTCCCGCAAAATCAAAAGGCAAGCTCGCCGATCTTCTCCATGCCGGCGATATCGTCTACGTAAAAATTCTTTCGCTCGATCCAGATGGCAAATCCAGCGTAACGCTCGAGCAGGATTCCGGCGTGCAAGGCGCGCTTGTCGCCATCGATAATGCCACCGGCGAAATCAAGGCGATGATCGGCGGCCGCGACTTCAACCTCTCCAAGTTCAATCGCGCGACCCAGGCGCTGCGCCAGGTCGGTTCCTCGTTCAAGCCCTATGTTTATACGGCGGCCATCGATCAAGGCGCGACGCCCGATGATACGATTCTCGACGCCCCAATCACCTTCCAGACGGCATCCGGCCCTTACACACCCCATAACTATGATCAGAAATTCGAAGGCACGATCACGCTGCGCCGCGCCCTCGCGCAATCCAGAAACATTCCCGCACTCAAACTCGCTGAGCGCGTCGGCATCGCCACCGTGATCGAATATGCGCATCGTCTCGGCGTCAGCGAGAACATTCCCGCATATTTGCCGGTCGCGCTCGGTTCGGCCGAAATGACTCCGCTCGAGCAAACCACCGCTTTTAGCGTGTTTCCGAACGACGGCTTGCGCGTGGTCCCGCGCTACATCACCAGGGTGACCGACTACGAGGGCCGCATCTTCGAGGAAGATTACTCCGATGCCAAAGATGCCATCAGCTCACACACCGCGCGCATCATGACCGCAATGTTGCGCGAAGTGGTGCAGCACGGCACTGCCGTCGCCGCCGCGAAAATGCCCTATCCCATCGCCGGTAAAACAGGCACCACAAATGATTTCACGGATGCATGGTTTGTCGGTTTCTCCCCCAACCTCACCTGCGCCGTCTGGGTTGGTTATGACGAGAAGAAATCTTTAGGAGAAAAGGAAACTGGCGCGCGCGCCGCTCTGCCCATCTGGATGCAGTTCATGAATGCCGCGCTGGCAGGCAAGGATCCCGGGGAATTCCCCTCATCCCCCGCCCCGCCCGCTCCTGCCCTCGCCCACAAAGTAGATACGCCCGATGTCGCTCCCGGCGACGGTGAAATCCATTAGCACAAAAATTTGGCCCATAGCTGTCGGAGGGATCATTGTTAATGCCTCTCAATGCCAGTCCAATCTCACCCCATGCCAGGAATTTTCTTGATATAGTTCTCCCGCCCAGTCGCCGGGCGTTGCACAATCTGAATGAGCGCGTCATCCACACTTTCGACTCCCTCCCTGTCTCGAAACCAGATCCGTGGCTTTTGGGCTGCCTGGGGAGGATGGACGCTTGATGGCATGGACTCCTTTATTTACGCGCTCGTCCTCGTGCCTTCTCTGCGCGACCTGCTACCACGCTCCGGCATCGCCGCCACCAAGAGCAATATTGGTTTGTACGGCGGCCTCCTCTTCGCCTTATTTCTAGTCGGATGGGGAATGGCATTCTTGTGGGGTCCGGTCGGCGACAAGTTTGGCCGCGTGCGCACGTTGATGCTCACCATCCTGTGGTATTCGGTATTCACATTTCTCAGTGCATTCGCAACCAACGTTTGGCAGCTTGCGATCCTGCGTCTTCTCGCGGGAATTGGCATTGGCGGAGAGTGGGCCATGGGCGGCACTTTTGTCGCCGAAGAGTGGCCCGAACAACGCCGCCGCATGGGCGCGGGCTTCATGCACACCGGGTACTACGTTGGAATATTTCTGGCCGCGGTCGCCAACTTCGCCATCGGCAGCCGCTTCGGATGGCGCGCAATGTTTGCCGTGGGCGGAGTTCCAGCACTTCTGCTGGCTTGGATTCGGCGTGGCGTCAGCGAGCCGACTCGCTGGCTCGACAAAGGTAACGTGATTCACACCTGGGCATTCTGGCGCCCTCTCGCCACCATCTTTTCGGCACAGTGGCGCCGCCGCACCATCTTGAATTCTCTGTTCATGCTCGCCTCTATCTCCGGCTTGTGGGCCGGTACCGTGTACGTTCCCGCCGCCATCACCGCGCTGGCCGAAGGCTCGGGTCGAAGCGGCATGCAAGTCGCGCAGCTCGCATCGCGCGGAGTGATGCTCGTTTCTCTCGCCACAATCCTCGGCTGCCTCGTCATGCCTTGGCTGGCGGAGCGCGCCGGCCGTCGCGGCGCACTCGCATTTTTCTTCGCTCTGATGGCGGTTTTCATTGCGCTTACCTTCGGCAAAGTTTTTTATCTTGGAGCATCAGCCCTCCCCTGGTTTTTTGTCTGCCTGTTTTTTCTCGGCCTGGGAGGAGCGAATTTCGCCGTCTACACGCTATGGCTGCCCGAGCAGTATCCCACCGGCTGCCGCGCCAGCGCTTTCGCCTTCGCCACCTCCTTCGCGCGTTTTGGCGGAGCCGGAATTACTTTTCTGGTGGGCGCGGGCGTGCGTCACTTCGGCTCGCTCGGAACTCCTGTAGCCATTACTGCAATCGCCTTCGCCATTGGGTTGTTGCTGATTCCATTTGGAGTGGAAACGCGAGGTCAGCCGCTGCCTGACTAGCACAATTGGCTGAATTGCTGTGAGACCGTCTATCCGGCCGCTTCAAGAACGCTCAATACTTCCAGCGGCTCCGGCCTTTCCATGTAATCCTCGTTCGCCGCGGCAAACAGAATCTTTCCATCGTGATCGATCACATATGTCGCCGGAATCGGTAGCTCCCAGCTGCCGTCGCCATTCACAAACGGAAGATTTACGAAAGTGCTTCGATAAAGCTGCTGCTGTTCGTCCGCAACCCTGTAGATAAGTCCGAACCGCCGCGCGACAGCGTTATTCGTATCCACCAGCAGCGGAAAACTCAGCTTGTGCTGGTCGTGCATGAAATAAGCCTGCTTCTCCGTCTGCGGAGAAATTGCGATCAGCGAAGCTGGGGCAGCTCCAACCTGCGTGGAAATATAGTTCATCGCTTCCATCTGCCCCACGCAAAATGGGCACCAGCGCCCGCGGATGAAGCAGATAACAAGCGGTCCTCGGCTCAATAAATTTGTGGAAGAAACGAGCTTGCCGTTGTGGTCGGACAATTCAAACGCCGGAGCCGGCGCGCCTACTGCAAGCGCATGCGCAGCAACTTTCTCCTCTTTGAGCGCCGCGATGGCTCGCTCATGAACCGCTTGCACGTGCGAGGGAACATACTTGGCAATCGTCTCCTTGCGCTCCGCAAAAATTTCCCGCAGCGGCCTCTGGTCGCTGTAAGCACCCGATTCCTGAAGTGATCGCCATTTCATGGTGCAGTGCTCGGTGCTCAGGCTAGTTTGTTCATCACTTCTGGCCACTAACCACTGCTACATTCCCGGGAGCTTCATCCCCGCCAGTCTTCGCGCAAAGCTCGGCTTGCCCATCTGCTTGAACATCTTTCTCATCTGCGCGTATTGACGGAGAAGATTATTCACTTCCTGCACCGTCGTTCCCGATCCGCGTGCAATGCGTTTGCGCCGGCTGCCGTTAATCGATTCGTGATGGTTGCGCTCGTAGTTGGTCATCGAGTTGATGATTGCCTCGACCCGGTTGATCTGCTTTTCGTCGACTTTATCCGCGGCCTTTTGCAGCCCCTGAAATGCGCCAATCGAGGGCAGCATCCCAATCAGGCTCTGCATCGATCCCATCTTCTTTACCGAACGCAGCTGCTCGCGAAAATCCTCCAGCGAAAACCCGTCGCCAGATAGCGCTTTGGTTGCCAGTTCCTGCGCCTTCTTTTTGTCAATCTGCGATTCAGCCTTTTCAATCAGCGACAGAATGTCGCCCATGCCAAGAATGCGCGACACAATTCGGTCGGGATGGAACGGTTCCAGCGCATCGTATTTTTCGCCGATGCCGATAAACTTGATCGGCTGCCCCGTCACCTGGCGAATCGAGATCGCCGCGCCGCCGCGCGCGTCGCCGTCCATCTTGGTCAGTACAACGCCGGTCAGCGTAAGTTTCTTGTGAAACTCATCCGCTGAATTGACCGCGTCCTGCCCGGTCATCGAATCCGCGACAAACAAAATTTCCTGCGGATTCAACAGCCGCTTGAGCGACTGCATCTCCTCCATCAACTGATCGTCAATATGCAGCCGGCCAGCCGTATCGACGATAAGTACATCGCAGCCAGAATTGATCGCCTCGCGCCGCGCCTCCTTGGCGAGCCGTTCGACCGTCGCGGTATTGGCCTCGCCAACCTCGCCTTCGTAAAGATTCGCCTTAATCGCTGCCGCCACAACCTTGAGCTGTTCGCGCGCCGCTGGCCGGTAAACGTCCACCGAAACCAGTAGCGGACGATGGCCGCCATTCTTCAGCCAGTTCGCAAGTTTTCCCGAAGTCGTCGTTTTGCCGGATCCCTGCAGTCCCGCCATCAGCACCACAGTCGGCGGCTGCGATGCAAACTTCAGCTTGGCTGTGTCTTTCCCCAGCGTCTCAACCAGTTCGTCGCGGACAATCTTGATGACCTGCTCGCCCGGCGAAAGCGCCGTCATCACTTGCTGGCCGACTGCCTTTGCCTGGATGCGGTCGATCAGATCCTTCACAACCTTGAAGTTGACATCGGCTTCCAGTAGCGCCAGACGGATCTGCTTCAGCGCCTCGGCAATGTTCTCTTCGGTGAGAACGGCTTGTCCGCGCAGACTTTTGAACGCGCGTTGTAGTTTTTCCTGTAGGTTCTCGAACATAATTCTCAAGGATAGTTTATCAGTCAGCTGGTTTTATCAGTTGTTACCCCCACCGTATTTCCAGCCGCTCCCCGTTCCACTCGGCGTTACAATGCTGGTAATTCTCTCCCAAAGGAGCTCCGTGATCGCGCGCTTTCAAGCAGGTCTACTTTGTCTTTCGATCTGCATCGGGTCCGCGCCCGCCTCCGCCCAAACGTCCGCGCAAGCGTCGGCCAAAACGCCCGCGCCGCAGCCAGCCGCGCTCGTTTCCGCCCCTCCCGTCGCCAGTTTGAGGAAGGTAGACGTCAGCCGCCAACCCGATGGCCTGGCCATCACTATCGCGCTCAGCGCCGCCGTCGTGCCAACCGCCGACCGCCTGGAGAATCCCGACCGCCTCGTCTTCGACTTCCCCGGATGCGAACTGAAGGGTGCCAATCCTCATCTTCACATCAATCAGGGGCCGGTGAAGGGATTGCGCATGTCTCAGTTCAGTCTGAATCCGCCCGTGGCGCGCATTGTGGTCGATCTGAACGCGCCCTCGGAATTCGAGCTAAAGCCGTCGCAAAAGCAAGTTGTCATCCAGATTCCATTTGCCAAGTCCGAGCGCGCCCCGGTCGCGGCTTCAGTCTCCTCACCGGCAATAAAGCCAGTAGTCTCCTCTTCGCCTCCACCTTCAATAATCCCGGCGCCCTCAATAAAAACAGAGCCGTCGATCAGGAAAGAACAGCCTTCAATAAATAAAGAACAGCAGCCCATCAAGAAAGAGCCGTCCTCGCCATTTTCGCCGCCGCCGTCACCGGCGGCCAGGCAGGATGAGCCCGATCTCGTCGTACACCCGTCGCCTCCCGCGCCCAGCGCCTACACTCTCATGGCCAAGGCTAAGACGCTTAACGTAGGCGACCTGCAGGAGATCGAAGACAAATCCGGCGCCGGCGATCCCGAAGCGCAAACCATGCTCGCGCTCGCATATCACGCCGGTGTCCTGCTCAAAAAGGATGACGCGCAGGCAATCCAGTTGCTCCACAACGCCGCCGATCGCGGCTCCATGGCCGCCGAGGAATCGCTGGGAATTTTCGCGGAAACCGGCGTGGGCACTGATCAACCCGCCCCCGCCGACGCGCTCAACTGGTATCGGAAAGCCGCTGAACACGGCTCGCTGGACGCCGCCACCAGCATTGCTCTCATGTATGCCAATGGAAAGGGTGTGAAAAGAGACATCGGCCAGGCCGTTACCTGGTTTCGCCGCGCTGCCGACGGCGGCGACGCTTCAGCCCAATATAATCTTGCCCTGATGTACGAGCGCGGCGAAGGCGTTCCTCAGGATTATCGCGCGGCCGCTCGTTGGCTGCGCTTCGCCGCCGATCAGAATCTGGTGCCAGCGATTTTGGATTTAGCCGAAATTTCTCTTCAACCGCCCGATCCAAAAATGTCCGCCGATATCGGCAAGGCCGTCGCCTATTACCAAAAGGCCGCCGATCTGGGCAGCCCGGTCGCCCAATCGTCTCTGGGCACAATTCTGACCAGGGGCCTCACCGGAAAAGTTGACTACGACCAGGCGGTGATGTGGTATCGCAAAGCCGCCGAGCAGGGAGATCCCGATGGCGAGCTTGGCCTCGGAGTAAGTTATGCTCTCGGCCACGGCGTCGCCGTCGATTTCGATGAAGCTCGCCGCTTGCTCACCGCTGCCGCTGATAAGGGCCAAATCGAAGCGCAATACGATCTTGCCATCATGTATGAAGAAGGAAAGGGCATGCCGCCCGATAGCGACATTGCCGAACGCTACTATCAATCGGCCGCGGATCACGGCATGGTCAAGGCGCAATACAGATATGGATTATTGCTCTCGAAACGCAATGGATCTTCAACGAATCGGATTGCCGCTTACAAATGGCTCATGCTCGCCCAGGATTCCATCAAGGAAAGCTCGCCGCTCTTGAGCGAATTGCGAAAATCCATGAGTCCGCAGGAAACCGCCGAAGCCGAGCGCGAAGTGGACAACTGGCGCCTCATCCATCAGGCTATGGGCCGCTGATACCTACTTGACCTTTTCGGATTACGCGGGCCACAAACGAACTACTTATTTCCCACCATATACTTCCGCCGCCGCCACGACCGTATTGCTGTGGATGGTGACAGTGTCTTCAATCTTCCGCGCGTATCCGCCCGCTAAAGTCACCATCACAGGAATGCGTTCAGCTTTCGCGAGCTGAAATACCAGCGCATCCCTTTTCTTCAATCCTTCAATCGTCAGCGATAATCCGCCCAGCTGATCTTCGCAATAAGGATCCGCGCCCGCCACATAACAAATCAGCTCCGGCCGAAACTTGCTCAATCCCAGGCTGAACGCGCTCCCCAGGCATGCGAGATATTCCTCGTCCCCCATCCCGTCCGGCAGATTCATATCCAGCGACGAAGGTGGTTTGAGCACTGGATAATTATTCTCCTGATGCAGCGAGATCGTGAATACGTCTACATTCTCTCTCCGCCCTCTATTCATGCCAGGGTTGCCGGGCACAAGCGGCGGGGGCGCAAAAATCACTGCCGTCCCATTGCCCTGGTGCACGTCGCAATCGAAAGTCATCGCCGTGCGAATTTTTTCGTCGCGCTGCATGCGGCGAATCGCAACCGCCACGTCGTTGATCACGCAGAAACCCTCGCCATGATCGGGGAAGGCATGGTGAAATCCTCCGCCGATGCTGATCGCAATTCCGTCGTTCAGCGCATAATCCGCGGCCAGCATGGACCCGCCCGCCGCCAGCCAGAACGCATGCACCAGCTCCGGCGAGTATGGAACCTCCAGTTGCAGTTCCTCCCGCGCGCTAAGCGTTCCCGTCTTCAGTTTTTCCACATAGCGCCGCGTGTGCACCAGCAAAATGTCTTCATCGTCGGCGGGCCGTGGCGAAACAAAGTCCTCTGCCGAAGCCGTTCCCCATTCGAGTAGACGATCGTGAATGCCTTTATATTTTTCCGCGGGAAAAACGTGGGTGCCGATCGGAAGGCAGTAATCTTCGCTGTAAATAAGCTTAAAAGGAAGCATGCAATCTCTAACCACCAGAATGACGGCAAAAACTCAACTTCAAAACCCCTTATCATACGCCGCCAACACGCCGGGCACAGTGCGATTTAAGGCCTTGGCACTTTTCTCCATTCCTTACGAATTAGCGGCCAAAGCGCGAACGCATTAGGTCAGCGGATCATCCAGATGACCACCCTGATAAACTGAGCGCGTTGCCTGCAAAGAGAAAACTCGCATCCACCGCTCCCGCTGAAGCTCCGTCCGCGCCATCGAAGCCGCCCGCCGAGATAAAGACGAAGGCGCTGTCACAAGCCGAAGCGCGCTCTTCCACCAAGGGCGCCATTTTTCTGCTCGATACCATGTCGTTCATCTTCCGCGCCTATCACGCCATGGCGCGGCAGCGCCCCATGTCCACCAAGTCCGGCGTTCCCACCGCCGCAACTTTTGTCTTCGTGAACATGCTGCGCAAGCTGCGCGATGATTTCGCGCCCGAATATCTCGCTGCCGTCTTCGATGTTGGAGCCCCCACCATTCGCAATCAGCAGGCCGAAGCCATCACTAAAATCCGCAAATTCGATATCAAGACGCAGACTTTTCAGGAAGTGGAATACGGCGGCTACAAGGCTAATCGCGCCGAAATGCCTCCCGATCTTGTGCAGCAGGTTCCCTACATTCGCAGAGCCTTGGAGGCTTATCGCATTCCCATCCTGCACCTGGAAGGCTACGAAGCCGACGATGTAATCGGCACCCTCGCGCGCAAAGCGGCCGCCGATTCACGCCGTGTATTCGTCGTCTCCAACGACAAGGATATGCTGCAACTTGTCGACGACAAAATTTGCGTGCTCAACCCTCCGAAAGACAATTTGATTTGTAATGCGGAAAAGGTTCGCGAAATTTTAGGCGTCCCGCCAACGCAGGTGATCGACGTAATGGCCTTGCGCGGTGATTCGGTCGACAATATTCCCGGAGCCCCCGGAATCGGCGACAAGGGTTCAGTCGAAATCATTCAGCGTTTCGGCAGCGTCGAACAAGCCCTCGACCGCGCCGCCGAAGTCGAGAAGAAGACCTATCGCGAATCGCTGCTTAACAACCGCGACAACATCATGCTGAGCAAACAGCTCGTAACCATCGACACCAACGTTGCGGTGGATCTGGATGTTACTGCGATGAAAGTTGGCGATCCCGATGTCGATGCGCTGCGCGCCCTCTTCGCCGAGCTGGAATTCAGCTCGCTGCTCAAGGAACTATTGCCCGTCCTCGAAGTGAAGGAAGGCGATTACCGCGAGATCAAATCGATAACCGAGTTCGATGAATACATCGGAAACCAGGCGCCCGGCGCGCCGCTCGCGCTAGCGATTCCCTCCGACGATAACACCGCAAGCGAATCCGCTGACGAGCAAGAACCGGAATCCCCAATCGAGCACACTGGTTTCCTTCCGCTCCAACCGGCCGGCTCCGAAGAAAAAACTGAGGAAAAAAGCAAAGAACAAAGCGAAGAAAAAAGCGCAACCCAGCCCAGGCAATTCGCGATCTCAAAAGCGGCAGGGTCGGGTGCCGTCGTCTCCATCAATGATGCCGCGTCCGGCCATGAGGAGCCCGGTAATGCCGCGCTCTCCAATCGCATAAGAACCCTGCTCGAAAATCCGGCCGCCAGCAAGAGCATTCATGACTGGAAAGCCGCCCTTCATCACTTCTCGCAAATCGGAATTGCATTCGGCGGAATTCAACACGATCCAATGTTGTATTCGTACCTGCTCAATCCTACGTACTCGTCGCATTCGCTGGCCGAAATCGCATTGCGCAGTTTGAACCTGAAGCTGAGCGGCAATCTCGCGGAAGCCGCCGACATCACGGGCCGGCTGGCGTCCCAACTGCGTAAGGAAGTCGAAGATCAAGGCCTGACTAAGGTCTATGAAGAAATCGACGCTCCTCTTGTTCCCGTGCTCGCGCGCATGGAAGATGCCGGCGTAAAGATTGATACAGCAGTGCTGGGCGCGATGTCCGTGAAATTGCAATCCGAAGCCGATACCAAAGCGCGCGACATTTACGAGCGCTGCGGAGTGGAGTTCAACATCAACTCGCCCAAGCAGCTCGGCGATGTGCTGTTCAACAAGCTCGCGCTCCCCATGCCGGTAAAATACGGCAAGGGCAAGAAAATATCGACGGCGGTCGATGTACTTGAAGGTCTTGCCGAAGAGCACGAGGTCCCGCGTCTGGTGCTGGACTACCGCCAGTTAACCAAACTACGGTCAACCTACGTTGAGACGTTGCCCGCCTTGATTCGCAGCGGCAGCGGCCGCGTTCACACCACCTTTGGTCAAACCGGAACCGCGACCGGAAGGCTATCGTCCGCCAATCCGAATTTGCAGAACATTCCTATCCGCACCGAACTCGGCCGCGAAATTCGTGCAGCCTTCATTGCCGAAAAGGGCAATGTCCTGCTGGCAGCCGACTATTCGCAAATCGAGTTGCGGCTGCTCGCGCATTTTTCAAAAGACAAATTACTGGTTGAAGCCTTCCGCCGCGATGACGACATTCACACGCTCACCGCCTCGCAGGTGTTCGGCGTGCCTCCGCTTATGGTCACGCCCGACCACCGCAGGCAAGCAAAGGTCGTGAATTTCGGCATCGTCTATGGCCTGTCCGCGTTTGGCCTTTCGCAGCAGCTCGGCATAGAGCCCGCCGAAGCCCGCAAATTCATTGACGCCTATTTCGAAAAATACGCGGGCGTTCGCGCCTTCATCGATGCCACGCTCTCCGAGGCGCGGCGCGACCAGAAAGTGAAAACTCTCTTCGGCCGCGTGCGCCCGATCCCGGATATCAACAGCAAAAACGCGAATCAGCGAGGCTTTGCCGAGCGCACCGCCGTGAACACGCCCCTGCAAGGAACAGCCGCCGACCTGATCAAGCTGGCTATGATCCGTATCGACGAAGAGATTCGCAGCCGCCATCTGAAATCGCGTATGACGCTTCAGGTCCACGACGAATTAGTATTCGAAGTACCCGAGGAGGAAGTGGACACGATGAAGACGCTCGTGCGCGAGCGGATGGAATCGGCGCATCCTCTGGAAGTCCCGCTGCGCGTGGATCTGGGAGTCGGCCCCAACTGGCGCGATCTTGATTAGAACCCGATCCTCTAACGATGCGTCTCGTCGCGTTTAGCGGCGGACGGCCGCAATTTGAGGAAAACGCGTTTTTCATTTCCGCTATAATCTCTCTAACAATTCTTATTTCTGAATAAAATGTTTTTATCGCTGCGTCCAGCCGCGCGCCACGACTGTGTTTTTGCGGAGGCCATGAGTTGAGCGCAGGTCCATCGCCCGCCCTGGAAAAATCGCCTCGCCGCGGCTTTCCCCGCTATCCCGTCAAAGTCCCGCTCGACGTAATCGCGTTGCGCTCGGGAGTTCCGCAGAGTTTGCCCGGTCGTTGCACCGACCTCAGCGAAGGCGGCGTTGGCGCAATGGTCGCCGGAGATTTTTCTCCCGGACAGCAAGTGGCTCTCGAACTTCGCCTCCCCAATGTGGCCTTGCCCGTGCGCGCGAAAGCCAAAGTCCGCTATCAAGGCCCCGCGCGCTGCGGGTTTGAGTTTGTGGATCTCGCCATCGAACAGCGCGAGATGATCCGCTACTGGATGTACAAGCTGACAGCGGAGCCTGCGAGCCAGATGACCAAGAGCGGCACAACGAAAACCGACACAACGAAGACCGACACAACGAAAATCGAACGGACAACGGCCGACACGGCGAAGGCTGAAATCATTCAGGCGAAAACCGGGGCCGCATCCTCCGCGAAAACTCAGTCCACAACAGATTCTCAAGCGCAATCCTCGGCTGAGTCCGCGCGAGTCGATAAGATCGCTGTGAGCGCAGCCGGTCGGCAAGAGATGCGCGCCACTCCGGAGGATGTGCGCAAGATTTCTGCTGAACCACGCAAACCCGCGCGCGACCCGCGAAAGTCGTCGGCTCGTCGAATCGTCGGCTGGACGCTTAGTCTGCTGCTTTGCTCTACCGCATTAGCGGCCGTTGGATGGTGGCAATGGCAGCGCTCCTGGCGCGAACTCGAGCGGGAAACAATCGCGCAGACTGCTCCTGTGCGCCTTCCCGCCGAAACGATGGCCCAGCGAATCGTCTCCAAAGTCGAACCCGTTTATCCTGAAGACGCGCGCCGCGCCGGAATTCAGGGCTTGGTCGTGTTTGACGCGCTGATCGCCATGGATGGAACCGTCGCGCGTTTGTCTCCTGTCTCAGGAAATGAAATGCTCTCGAAGTCTGCGGCTGAAGTTGTGCGGCAATGGAAGTTTGAACCTTATCGTTTGTCGGGCCGCGCGCGCGAAGTTGAAACCACAATTTCGGTAGAGTTCCACCTGGACTAATCGCAGACACTACTTCCTGCAATACCGTCTAATCGAGTTTCTCCGCCTGCTCGAAACTCAGGCCGCGCTGATCTTTTGCCGAAACGATCGGCGCGTTCGCGTCGCTATCAAATTGCCAATCGATTTTCAGCGCAGCATCGTTCCACATAATGGTGCGCTCGTGCTCCGGCGCGTAGAAGCCTGTGGTTTTGTAGAGCACATGCGTGTTATCGGCGGCCACGCGAAAGCCGTGCGCAAAGCCCGCCGGAATCCATAGCATTCGTTTGTTTTCGCCGGAGAGCTGAAACGACTCCCACCTGCCGAATGTTGGCGAGCTTCGGCGGACATCGACCGCAACGTCGAGAATCTCTCCAGTGATAACGCGAATCAGTTTTCCCTGCGGCTCGCGAATCTGATAATGCAGACCACGAACCACATTTTTCCCGGAAAAAGAGTGGTTATCCTGAACGAAGTTTTCGTGAATGCCAAGCTCGGCGAAAGTGCGCTGGTTATAGCTCTCCAGAAAGAATCCGCGCTCGTCGCCAAACACGCGCGGTTCAAGCAGCAGAACTCCAGGCAGGCTGGTCGTGATTTTCTTCACCTTAGAACACCCTGTCCTTCAGCAGTTGCAGCAAATACGCGCCGTAGCCGTTGTTGCGCATGGGCTGCGCCAGGGCTTCCAGTTGTTCGGCCGTAATATGGCCGGAGCGGAAGGCGATCTCCTCGGGGCATGCGACCATCAGGCCCTGCCGCTTTTCAATCGTCTGTATATATAAGGACGCTTCCATCAGAGCTTCGTGCGTGCCCGTGTCGAGCCATGCCATGCCGCGTCCCATGACGCAGACGTTCAGCTCGCCGCGCTGAAGATAAACTCGATTCACATCCGTGATCTCAAGTTCGCCGCGCGCCGATGGACGCAGGCTGGCGGCAATCTCAACTACCTGCGGATCGTAAAAATAAAGCCCTGTAACCGCATAGCGCGATTTCGGCTGCTTCGGTTTTTCTTCAATGCTGAGCGCCTTGCCATTGGGATCGAATTCCACCACGCCGTAGCGCTCGGGATCGTGCACAGGATAGGCGAACACGCGCGCGCCTTTTGTCTGCTGGCCGGCCGCGCGCAAATCGCTGGCCAGGTCGTGTCCGTAGAAAATATTGTCGCCCAGCACGAGCGCGCAACAACTGGAGTCGATGAAATTGCGCGCGATGAGAAAGGCCTGTGCTATGCCTTCGGGCTTGGGCTGCGCCGCATATTGAAAATGAATGCCGAAGCGCGAGCCATCGCCGAGCAATTGCTGAAAGCGCGGCAGATCGTCGGGCGTCGAGATAATCAGAATGTCGCGAATGCCCGCCAGCATGAGCGTGGAGAGCGGGTAGTAGACCATCGGCTTGTCGTAAACCGGCAGCAAGCTCTTCGCCACGCAGTGCGTGACGGGATAAAGACGCGTCCCCGAGCCTCCGGCGAGAATGATGCCTCGATAGTTGGGAGTAGTGCTGGCCATGTTTGTTTTAATTTATCAGCGCTCGCTGGCGTAGTGCTTCGCCATCCATTGGCGATAGCTGCCGCTGGCTACATCGCGCACCCACTCTTCGTGTTCAAGATACCAGCAAACCGTTTTGCGAATACCGCTTTCGAAAGTTTCCTGCGGATGCCAATTTAACTCGCGCTCGATTTTACGCGTATCCATGGCGTAGCGCCGGTCGTGGCCGGGCCGGTCTTTCACAAACGTGATGAGCTTTTCGTGCGGCACCACAGGATCGTCAGGCCGAAGTTCATCGAGCAGCTTGCAGACCGCGCCCACAATTTCCAGATTGTTCTTCTCGCTGCGGCCGCCGACATTGTAAGTCTCGCCTAGTCGTCCACGCGCAAGCACTGTGCGGATGGCGCGGCAATGATCCTCCACATAAAGCCAGTCGCGCACGTTTTTGCCATCCCCATACACGGGCAGCGGTTTGCCCTGGCACGCATTGAGAATCATCAGTGGAATCAGCTTCTCTGGAAACTGATGCGGTCCATAGTTATTGGAGCAGTTCGTCGTGACCACGGGCATTCCATAAGTGTGGCGATAAGCGCGCACCAGATGATCGGACGAGGCCTTGGACGCCGAGTACGGACTGTTTGGCGCGTACGCCGTGGTTTCGGTGAAGGCCGGATCGTTGGGCCCGAGCGAGCCGTAAACTTCATCGGTGGAAACGTGCAAGAAACGAAACGCGTCGCGATCGGGCGCGGAAAGCGCGGACCAATACGCGCGAGATTCTTCGAGCAGGCTGAATGTGCCATTCACGTTCGTGAGGATGAAATCGCCGGGGCCGTGAATGGAGCGGTCAACATGGCTTTCAGCGGCAAAATGAACAACCGCGCGTGGCTGTTCGCGGGCCAGCAGGCCCCCAATGAAGTCGCGGTCAAGGATATCTCCCTGTATGAAGCTATAGCGCGGATTGGCTTCGACCGATTGCAGGTTTTGCAGATTGCCCGCATAGGTGAGTTTGTCGAGATTGAGGACGCGCGATGCTTCGGAGCCGATCCACTGGAGAATGAAATTCGATCCAATGAAACCTGCCCCACCAGTCACTAAAATTAAATCATTCATGCCGAATAGCCGCGATGGCGCGGCGCTTTGATTCTAATCAAACGGCCGGGCAAAGTCTTACAGGGAGGTGCCGGCGGGTGTTACTTACGGGTAGTGGAGGGGCGGCAGTCCTGCAGAAATGTCATCCTGAGCGAACTGAGGCGAAGCCGAACGAAGTCGAAGGACCTTTAAGGCATTCTCATTTACGCGGCAATGCGGTGCCGAAAATCCACGCGTCCATACGCGCTTACATCGACGACGCTTTCGCCGCGAGTTCCGGGCGCGAAACCCAATCTGCGTGCGGCCACCCCAACGCGCTCAAGTAAACGGCTTCGATCGCCTCCGCTATGGCCGGCCATTGATACTGGCTTTGAATGCGTTCGCGCTCGCGAATCGATGCCTCCCGCCGCAGTTCGGGATTGCGCATCAGCACGTCGAGCATGCGCTCGAGATCGTCCTTATTGCCCCGGCGGAATGTGAAGCCGGCGCCTTCGACAACCTCGCAATTTTCCGGAATGTCGCTTGTAAGCACGCAAACACCGGCTGCCATGGCATCGAGCAGCGCCAGCGACAGACCCTCGAGTTCGGAGGGAAGAACAAACACAGCGGCGTTCGAGAGCAATTCTTCGAGATCGTCTCCCGAGACCCACGGAAGAAAGCGTATGCGGCCGCTTTCGTGCTTCCGCAAGTTTCGCACGTACGCATCGGAGTGGCTGGATCCTCCCGCCAGAACGAGCTTCGCGCTTCCTCCGATTTTCTCGAATGCCTCAATCAGCAGGAGGCAGTTCTTCTCCGGTGAAAAGCGCCCCAGAAAAAGCACGTAATCATCGGGAATAAGATCCCAATCGCGCAGCATGTTGAGCGGACGCCGCCGAATCGCAGCGGCACCATTAGGCACGTAGATAGTTTCCCGTCGATGATGATCGCGGTAATAGCGCTGCAGCGTTTGTGAGACGACGATAGTTTTGTTGGGCAGAGTGACAGCAGCGGCTTCCCCCAGGCGCAAAATGCTCGCCGCCACCGCTCCCCATTTTGCCCGCCGCCAGTCGAGGCCTTGCACGGTGACAACGGTCTTCTTTCCCACCAGCCGCGGCAGGAACGAAAACAGCGCTGGGCCAAGGCAGTGGTAGTGAACCACGTCGTAATCTCCCGTCATGGCGTGGGCGGTACTTAACAGCGTGTGTACAAATGTCTCCCAATGTTTGCTGCGGATCGTCGGCAGGCGGCGAATCCGCATGCCATTGTGCGTCGCCTTCGCCGGAGTGAAGTAGCTGCGGCAGTAAACAGTCACTTCATGCCCCAGTTGCGCAAGTTCATGGCCAGCCTGCTCATACCAGGACTCGATTCCGCTGTACTTCGACACCACGCCCCGTCCGCCGATAAACGCTACTCGAACGCCTTGACGCGGACGCGCTTTGGGCGATTCGGGGAAGGACGTGAGTCGGCTGGAGAACGACAGTCGCGCATAAATCTCGGAGAGCTTCTGTAGATGATCCTCGGGATCGTGGCGCGCTTGAATGCGGGCGCGCCCGTTATTACCCATTTTCTCAACCAGATCGGGACGTGAAAAAAGAAATCCGATGGAATGAGCTAGCTGGTTGCGATCGCCGGGAGCGTACAGCAGGCCCGTGACGCCATGCTCCACAAACTCGCGGCGCGAACCGAGATCTGACGCCACCACCGGCCGGGCATAGGCATAGGATTCCAGGATCGACTTGCCGAGCGTCTCATAGGCACGCGAAGGGAATAACGAGAACGTGCATCCGGCGATCAGCTTTTGCAACTCTTCTCCCGCCAGCTGCCCGGCAAAAACCACATGGGTCAGATTCAGGCTGCGGGCCAGCGCCTGAAGCCGGTCGCGCTCCGGACCGTCGCCGGCAATCACCACGTGAACGTGGGGCACTTGCACCAGCGCATGCAGAAGTTCGTCGAGCCCTTTCTCGGTAGAAAGCCGTCCAAAGTAAAGAACATACCCCTCGTCGCCAGCGAGGCGATCCGCAGGGGGGAGCCTTTGAAAGTGGGAGAGGACTTCGATGCGATCGGACGAAATTCCGTAGGCGATCAACTTACCCTGCACGAACTTGCTGGGTGCCAGAAACAGGTCCACGCAGGATTCATAGGTTCGCAACCACTTGTGCAGGTATGCTTCCGCGGCAAGCACCAGCGTATTGGCGCGAGGCGCGGGATAGCAGCCCTCAGTGACTACGTGATGGAATGCGCCCTGACCGCAAGCTTCGCAAGGGTGGCCGTGTGCGACCAGATTGTAGGACGGGCAAATAATCTTGAAATCGTTGACGTGGTAAAGGACCGGAATATGACGGCGCTTGAGCTCCCACAGAATAGAAGGCGATAGATGGTGATAGATGCTGCGAACGTGCGCGAGATCGGGTGAGAAATCGGCGATGCACTTGCCCATCGCTCGTTGCGCCGAGATTGAATAAAGGGCATGTCCGGCTTTCTTAACCTTGGTAAAGAAGCCGTCGCGAGGATCCTTAAAATCGCAATGGGCGATGCGGTACGCGCGACCGGTGAACGCGGCCGTTGAACCGTGATCCATGCTGAACAGCGCGGTCTGGTGTCCGCGCCGATCCATCCGCTCAATGAGGTCGAAAAGATAAGCCTCCGTTCCGCTAAACGGATAGTCGTACTTGTTGCAATACAGGATGCGCATATTCACCGCCAAGTTGGGGGATAAGGGTGAGGAACTGATCGGCGAAAGATTGCAGGTTTCGCCGGCGGTTATACGAGGTAGACACCTTGACCGCCGCCGCGCGCCGGACTTCCGAGAGCGAAGCCAGGTTGGCGTAAATCCAGCCGACGTTGCGGGTGAAATCGGAGAGCGAGCCCGCTGCATAGAGAAATCCGGTCCGCCGGTCTTCCACCAGCTCCGGTATGCCTGTAATGGAGGGTGCGAGCACAAGCTTTTCGTGCGACATGGCTTCCATGAGCACGACGGGTATGCCCTCGCTTTTGCTGGTCATGACGACCAGGTCGGCGTGACGGTAATAGGCGATCAGGTGGTTGCTGGGCACATGGCCAACCAGGTGCACGTGGTGCCGGAGTGCGAGCTTCGTGATCTGCCGCTCCAGAGCCGCACGCTCCGGCCCTTCGCCGGCAATCCAGCAGAGAAATTCAAGACCCTGCGCGCGCAGAGCGGCGCAGCCCTCAAGAAGGAAAGCAAAATCTTTCACGGGATGAAGTCGCCCGACGGCGAGCAGACAGAATGGTCTTCCTCCGGCGACGCCGCTGGGCAAATCCGTGGGCCAGGAGAGAAGACGATCCACGCCCAGACGCTGCACAACAATCTTCTCCGGCGGGATGCCGGGATAGTTCTTAAGAATGTGCTGACGGTTGAAGTCTGAGACCGTGACACAGAAGCGGCAAGCTTGAAGTTTTGCGGCGAGCAAATCGCCCCGCCGCAGCAGGTCGGAGCCGTGTAAGGTAAAGCTGAACCCAATATTGAGAAGCCGCGCCGCGACCAGCGCCATCCAGGAAGCAAAGTATCCGTGGTGAGCATGGATGTGATCGACATCAATCGCAGCCAGTTCATCCGCCAGAGCCGACCCCATGAGCGTGTGACCCAAAGCGCGCAACCGGAGCGTGGGAGAAACGTTCACCGGAGAGAGCAGCGGCCGCAATAATTGCCAGAGATTGCTGCGATCGGAGCCGAGCCTGCGCGCAGCCTGAATCAGCTTTTCGTCGGTCAGTGGTTGAAAAAAACGCGTCTCTTTCCAGAATGCGCGCTCCGCCAGACTCAGTTCGTTCGGCGAGACGCGCTTTCCACTGCAGCAGACTACATTTACGCCGCGGCGTCGCAGCTCCCCGATTTCGTCCATTACATAAGGTTCCAGAGGCGAAGGAAATGCGTTCGCGATATACGCAACTGTTGTCATGACGTGCATTCCTCCCCTGAACACAGAATTCCGGCAACCGTGAAAAGCAGTCCAATCACGAATTGGTACGCCATATCTACGAACAAGGCATTAAAGAGATACACCCCGAGCAGCAGCGGCCAAACCTTGCGCAGCGCGGAGACAGCGCCGGGCTCCCCGGGTGGAGAGCGCCTTCTCAGCCGGAAAAGATTGCAAAAAAGAATGCCGTAGAACGCCAGTCCGGGCACGCCGAACTCCACCAGCAACGCCAGGTATGTGTCGTGAACGTAAAACGTGCGCAGGTGATAGCCCTCCATGCGGCGGCCAAGTTCTTCATACATGTGCGCCGCAGGCCATCCCGTGAACGGCCGTTCAAGAAACATCTCCCACGCGCCGCTGTAGACAGCCATGCGAGCCTGCACCGGCCCGCGCTCTTCGGTGCGATCCCACAACGCCCGCTTCAGCGAATGGTCGCCGAATCCTAGAGCCAGACCCGCCAGCAGGCCCAAGACCACCACCAGCACGCAGACCGCCTGCAATCGGCGCTGAATGAAGAGGTAGCCAAGCGCCACCATCGACACGACGAATGAGATCCAGACCGCGCGTGTCATCGTTGCCAAAACAGCGAACGGCAAAACAACCCACAAAATCCAGGCGAACTTCCTATAGGTACGTGGAAGTGCAAAGACGAGAATCCCCAGCATGTTCAACGAAACGCCATTGGCCACCGCCTGCAAGAAAGGACCGCGCGCGCGATCCGCATGAAAGCCAAGGCTTTCGTCCAGAATGAAGCGCGGCCAGATGAGCGATGGCGCCTGCAAAAGAAAAGCCAGCGCGATGAACACAAGGTAAGCCAGCACAAGCAAGATAAAAATCTCGAAATGCCGCCGCGTCGGCGCGCTCCGGAAGACAACCACCGCAATATGAAAGAGCGCAAACGGGACGATGAACTTACTGGCGATAATGCTCCAGACCTGCGGATCGAACGGCTCGCGCAAAGCGCGAAAAACGGCGAGCGCCGTCAGTCCAAGCATAGGCACGCTCAATGCGGGAAAAAATGGAATCCTCTCGCGCAGCGACATCACGCGCAGCGCCACGAAAAACACGAGCACACCAAATGCAATGCGATCGGCATAAAAAGAAAAAAGGTCCGGCGGACGAAACAGAAAAACGGTCATCGCTCCCACGTAAAGCAGCGACGGGAAGGCCAACACCAGGTGCAGGGGGCGCAGCATCAGCGCGGCGATCCGCCAGAAAGAGCTATCGTCGCGATCCCAGGTTATGGCTCGTGTGCTCATAGACTAAGATCCTTCTGGCGCAAATAGCACGCGGATTGTGCCGAACAGAATTCGTAGATCGAGCAACAGGCTCCAGTTCTCGATATACGTAAGATCGAGGTGCATGTTGAGTTCGAACGAGCTCGAGTGGCGCGCGGTGATCTGCCACAAGCCGGTAATGCCGGGTTTTACATCGAGGCGCCGGTAGTGGTGCAGTTCATAACGATTGACCTCCTCAACCGGATGAGGCCGCGGCCCCACCAGGCTCATCTCACCCCGCAGCACATTCCAAAACTGCGGCAGCTCGTCCAGGCTGTAGCGCCGCAGGAACCGCCCCATACGCGTGATTCTCGGGTCCTCCACGATTTTGAAAATCGGGCCGTCACGCTGATTTCGCGCGCGCAAATCATCCTTCAGATGGTCGGCATTGCTCACCATCGACCGGAACTTGTGGCAGCGGAAATGGCGTCCTTTAGCTCCGGTGCGATCGGCGGAATAGAGAATCGGTCCCGGCGATTCCAACCGTATAAGTAGCGCGATGATTGCCATCACCGGCGCGGCTAGCGTGATCGCGCACGCAGCCCCGCCGAAATCGAGCAGCCGCTTCAGAAACAACGCCGGCTTCGGCACTGTCTCGCGGTGCAGCGTGATCACCGGAATTTCACCGACGTAGTCGACCGCGGCATCGGGCCAGGGCCCCGGGGGCAAATCGGGCACGGCGCGGATATCAAGGTGATTGTGGAACGCCACTTCGGCCGCGTAGCGCGTGGTTTCAGGGTGGTCCGGCAGGGCAAGGATGATCTCGTCGATAAACTCCCCGCGCGCCAGCCAATCTAAATCGTCGACGCGCCCGATCACATCCGGAGAAAGCGGCAATTCGTCGTCGAGAAAACCACGAACAACTGCGCGATGGAAAGGATCGTTTCGCAGAGCCCTTCCAATGGATTGGCCTATTGGGCCAGCGCCCACCAGAAGTATCCTGCGCGATTCCGCATCTTTCCGAATGTGCGCCCAGGCGAATTGCCTCACCTGCCGGTAGATAAGGAGACCGCCCAGGCCGCCCGCGAACGTCTCCGGAGCAGCCCAGATGTGACGGGCATCCCCAACTGCGTAGCAAACCAGTATCGTGGCAAATGCAGTCGACCTTATTAGTGTCGGAACAGTTTCCGGCGGAAAAGGATCGGGCGTTTCGCGATAAAGCCCCTCGCTAAAGGCGAACAGCGTGAGCAGCACAGCAAACAGCGGCAAGCTGTGATAGTGAAAACTCAAGTTCGGCAAAACATGCAGTTGCGTGAATCCCACGGCGATCAGGACAAGAAGATCGGCACTCACCGATTGATAAAGGTTCCATGCGTCGGCGATTGGATGGGGCAGTAGCAAACGAACCAGCAACGACCGCGGCTGGGGCGCCCGCGCTTCTTTGCTTACGGGCGGTGCGTGCTGCGGACTGATTCTGGTCGCGCGCCCGAGCCGCGTCGCTGGCACGGCTGAAGTCCCAGGGATCATGCGGGCATATCGCGACGCCGGGTCGGGAGGTGCGGGCCGTGAAACCGGATTTATCCCCCACTCAGTCATTACAAGCTCCGATACAGGCCATCGGGCACCGGAAAGCGGCGTTCCGCGAGAACGGTGCCCAGCAAAGGAATGCCTGTTTGGCTGAGTTGCTGTTTGACCTGGGCGGCAGCCAGCCGCCGCGTTCGATTGGCGGTGAGTACGAGCACAAGTCCGTCACAACAATCGCCCGCCCTGGCCGTAAGCCAGGGAACCGGCGGGCAATGCACAATTGAAAAATCGAATTCGGCCATCAGTTCGCGCAGCCGCCCCAGGTGCTCGTCGGTGGCCACCGGCCGGCTGCGCGTGGAGCACCAGCTTTCACAGGGAGCCAGCCAGAGTTTGGGAGCGATCATCCACGGCGCTTGCGCTCCCGACGGCGCGGGAATTTGCAACCGCGAGAAAAGTGGCGTTTCGCCGATGCAAGCGTCAATCAGCGCGACGTCATAATTGCCTTCCTCAACCAGCGCCTTGGCTACGTCCAGAGACAGGCGCGCCGTGGCTGGCGACGACTCAACCGGCGTAAATCCGATGCGGCGCACCGGCGCTGATTCGCGGGGGAAAAAGAGCTGTTGAACCAGCGAGCGAATCTGCTGCTCGCGGATCGTCAGTGGTCGCACCGATGCACCAACTCGCTCCACACCCGCTGCGGCGCTGTGTTTCTCCGCGCCCAGCCACGGCGTGTCTCTTAGAAGTTCGCCCAGCAGAGTCATGGCGTCACCACCCTTGGCCGGCTGAACCGCGAAGTCTTGGGCTGCGAAATTTCCGCTTCTGCCGCGGGAAGCCACGCCAGCACCGGCGAGTCCAGAAGTCTGTGCGCCTCGGTCGGGGTGCGGATGGTCGAGTCGAAATATTCCGCCGTAAATGCAATCGCAACACTGAATACAGCCGAGGCCGCAACACCGAAAGACAAATAAAAAAGGAATGGATGCACCGGCAGAGCGGGAGCAACCGGCGCCTCCACGACGGCCACGTTGAGGATGCGCTGCTGATCGAGCGCATCGCCGATGCGCGCCTCCTCGCGCTTGCGAAGATACAGCAGATAGGCCTCTTCGTTCGCCTTCGCCGTGCGCATCAGATCCTGCTGATCGACTGAGCTGGCCTGCATATGCTGCGCCAGCCCGCGCAGCGACACGATCTGCGCGATGGCCGTGACTTCGCGCGCCCTCAGGCCGTCGCGGCGCACCTCGGCCTTCTCCAGTTCCATCCGCGCCCACTCGTAGTTGGGATCGTTGTCGGAAGTTTCATCGCGCAGCGGTGTCAGCCCTTCGCCCGCGATCGACGCGTTTGCTTGCTCAATCTCCTCGTTCACTTCCTGCACCAGACGATAGGAAGGATCGAATCGTGTGAGCAGCTCGATGCGCTTGAGTTGAAGATCCAGCAGGTGCGTCTTCAGCTTCTCCTGCAATTCCTGGTTGTCAGCCCAGCGCTTCAGCGTGACGGAACGTGAGGGAAACGTTTTCAGTTGCCCATCGAGCGACGCGATTGTCCGCTCAGTTTCGGTGCGGTCCTGGTCGATCTGCCGGTAGGCCGCGTCCGCTTCCCCCAGTTTTTCCAGCGCAATATCGCGCTCCATGGCCGCCGAGGCTACTCCTCCCACGCGAGTAAAGTTCACCAGCTCGGTTTCAGATCGATGGAGTTTTTTTTCGCTTTCCGCCGTCTGCCGGTCGAAAAACTCAATCTCGCCCGCCGGCCGCTGAAGATCGGTATGTTTGTCCGCATATACACGGGCTAGCACAGAGAGAATTCGGGCGGCGCGTTCCGGATCCGTATCCTTATATGAGACCTGAATCAGGTCTGACTTCTTGAGCGAATCAACCTCCAGCCGCCGGGCGACTTTACGCACGGCATGCTCGATCTCAGACTCACGATTTGCCGCGGGAGTATCCCGCGCAATCAGATCTGCTCCAATCACCACTTGCTTCAACAAGTCTTCATCGCGCAGAAGCTCGACTTCCGAGTTAAGTTCTTCCTCGCTGATCTCCGGCCGCGTCACATCCATCTGGCTTGGCGCTTGCGCGGAAACCACCGGGTCGAAGCGCCCGCGCCGAAGCAGTACCTTGAAATGAGACTCGTATCGTGGCGAAAGCATTACCATCCCCATCGTGACAAACAAGAAGGCGCCAAACGACCACATCACCAGCCGCGGCCGCCGGAATAACGTCGCGGCCAGATCGCGCGGAAGGATCGACTGCTGCGGAGACAAAATGGGCTTTAAGTCGGTCATTGGTTGAATTTCCACGATCAAAAGAAGTATCGGCAGAGGTGCCGAAGGATTCCTGCTGTGTGAGTCCTCAACTTAAAATTGCAATGGATTCATATACCAACTCATCGAGTTGGTCGGAACAAATTTGCGAACTTTAGAAATACGGTTTTGCGGCACATAGACAAAATCGCCCGGGCGAAGATGTAAGTCCTCGCGCAGATTGCGGCTGTCTAGCATCTTCTTTAAATCCAGCACATGAGTTTCAGCGACATCGGCGGAGACGCGCCGGAACACCACTACCTGCGAATGCCGCGCCTGCTGCGTAAACCCACCGGCAATGGCAATCGCTTCGTTGACTGTCAGGTCTCCGCGCAGTTCGTACTTTCCCGGCCGCGCCACTTCGCCAGAGGCCAAAAAGTACGGTTTATCGAACTCCTTCAGCGCAACTGTGATTTCCGGCTGGCGCAAAACCCCGCTGTAAGCTTCCCCCACCGCGTGCTGCAACTGCGGCAGCGTCAGTCCTTCGGCCATTACCGTGCCCACCCCCTTCAACACGACATAGCCATCCGGCTGCACGGTGACACTCTGGTTGTAGTCGGGTGAAAAGGTGAAATTTACGTCCACTACATCCGATTTTGTAAGCCGGTAAAGCGGGTGACGCTCCCCTCCAAAAGCAGGATCTCCCAGGTCACCCGCCTTGTCGGATTGTGCGACCATCCCGTTCATGGAGCTTGTTCCGCCATTCCGCTCGGGGTTCTTCGAGCTCTCCGCCGGCGCAGTCTGGCTGGCCGTCAGAGCAGAACCCCGGGATGCGGAACTTGCAGGCGGTACCGTCTCCTGAGCGAAGGCGATCACGGCGAGTTGCAGGATGAGCACCCCTGCAACCCTCTTGGCGGTTTGTTGCACTTGCTTCATTCGTCTCCATACTCACCGTGCTCACGGTGAACAAATCAGCTCGGGCGTTTGAGCTGCTGCCAAGAACCTAGACCTTTGTAGGAAGCACATCAAGACTCGGAAAGTGCTGTCTACCGAGGTACCCGGCACCTCCCGACCATGCATTTTGTGACGAATGCAGAAGTTCCGTGCTGCTAGCGTGCAAATTGGGCACTGCAAGCAGAACGCTCGACGAATAATTGGCACCGTCGCGAGGGCACCTTAGGAGCCCTACGAAAGTAGATACCCGATTCGTCACATTTCCACAGTGATGGGGCCTACATTAGTTCCCTACTCTTTCAGGCATCATGGGAACCGTGAAGCCAAAGATTATCCCTAAACCACCCGAGGAGGCGCCCCTTTCCCCGGCGCATCCAGTAAGGGTTCTTATCTCCGATACCGGTCCTTTGCAATCGCAGCTACTGGCTCGAGCGCTGCGAAGCAGGCACGACTTTCAGGTCTCCGCCGTCGCCCAGAAAACACCCGCACTGGATCTCTTCCTTCAATCCGCTCATGCCGATGTCGCATTGATCGCCGGCAACACGCCGCTCGATCTGGGCCTTTTACGCTGGCTCCGGATCACTCATCCCGCAATAGCGTCGGTTTTACTTGCTGAAGTGGACGATCGCGAACTTGTGATCCATGCATTGCGCGCTGGCGCTCGTGGAATTTTTCTTCTCACCAGCGATCCCTTTCGCCTTCTTTGCAAGTGCATCACCTGCGTTGCCCAGGGAGAAATCTGGCTCAACAACACGCAGATGCACTACGTGGCGGATGCACTTTCGGAGGTTCCCACTCTGCGCGTGGTCAATTCCAGCGGTCGCACCCTGCTCACGCCGCGCGAGGAGCAAGTAGTCGCGCTCGTCGCCGACGGCCTTACCAATCGTCAGGTGGCCGTCGAGTTGGGCCTGAGCGAGCACACCATCAAAAAATATCTTCTGCGGATTTTCGATAAGGTCGGAATCTCCAGCCGCGTGGAACTGGTGCTCTACGCAATGTCGCACGGCTCCAACCGCCCCGGCGAATGGATGCCCGCCCACGCATAGTTGTTCGCAAAAGCGTTGCCTTCACCATCGCGCATTGCAGAAAAACAATTCAACGGTACAATGTCGGCATGCCAAATGGGGCGATGCACTCGGCATCCGAGCCAGGTTCACACGTGACTCGCCGATGGACCGTCATTGCCTCCGGCCTGCTGATTCTTGCGCTCGCCCTGGTTGTCATCTTCACGCGCCGCAATGCCTTTCTTAGTCCGCTCGCGCTCGTCGTAGTCGCCGCCATCGGATTAGCCGCCATCCTTCTTCAAGTCCGCTTTCATCGCGATCTCGCCGGCGTCCGCTCTCCGCTCTGGCTCAATATCCTTGGCCTGCTCTTCGCCACCGCGTCGCTCTTCGCCGACTACTTCCGCGTGCGCGGCCCCATGGTCGATCTGGTCGCCTTCGGCGCGGTCGTCTGCTTCGGAGTCAGCGGATCCCTTATCCTCCACGCCCTCCGCCGCCACAATCATCCGCGACCGCAACAGCAGTTGCCCCACGCCGACTAACCGAGCTAATCGGAGTCCCCGAACCAACCCGCGCTGAGTGCGCTTGCCGTCCCACCCATTACAATGCCGCTATGCGCGTCACTCTCTTCGGAGCCACAGGTCTTCTCGGTCAGGATCTCGTCCGCGCTCTCCATGGCGAACAACTCACCGCGCCGTCCTCCAAAGACGCCGACCTCCGCGACTCAAAACGCGTTCAGCAAGTCGTCCGCGAGTCCCGTCCCGATTGGATCATCCTCTCCGCTGCCTACACCGATGTCGACGGCTGTGAATCGAATCGCGACCTCGCCATGAGCGTCAACTGCGACGGCGCCATCAACGTTGCCCTCGCCGCTCGCGAGTGCGGCTCGCGCCTGCTCTTCATCAGCACCGACTACGTTTTCGATGGCACCAAGCCCGCGCCCTACGAAACCACCGACCCGCGCCATCCCATCAATGTCTACGGAGAAACCAAGGCTCGCGCCGAACTCCGCCTGCTCGAAATTCTTCCCCAGGTCTGCATCGTCCGCACCTCCTGGCTTTTCGGCCACGGAGGCAAGTGCTTCCCCGCGACCATTCTCAAGCTGGCCGCGTCCCGCCCCGAAATTTCAGTCGTCAACGATCAGCGCGGATCGCCCACCTTCACGCGCGATCTGGCTGCTGCTCTCGTTGAACTCTGCCGCAAAAACACAGACAAAAATAAAAATAAAGATGCAGCCCATAATCAAGATAACGGCAAAATTAACGACAAAGTTGATGACAAAGTTAACGGCAAAGACGCGCCCGGCATCGTGCATGTCACCAATGCCGGCGACTGCACCTGGTATGACTTCGCAAAGGAAATTGTTCAACTCGCCGGACTGCCCACCACAGTAAAACCTGTAACCACCGCCCAGTTCCCGCGCCCAGCCCGGCGTCCCGCGAATTCAGTCCTGTCGCCGGCCAGCCTGCACGCCCAGGGAATCCAAATGCCCCACTGGAAAGACGCCCTCCGCCGCTATCTGGCAGCGATCGATCATCCCACCAACTTGCCCGCAAGCCAGTAATCGACGGTGATCTTTGGCGGACTAGAGCAGGCCAGCCAGAGCCAGTGATCCACGCTGAATTTTCCCGGACCCGAGCAGATCAGCCAGATAAAGAACAGCACATACAAGACTTCCGGAAGGTAAAGAAAATCGTCCAGCCACTTAAGCGGCGAAGGCCCTTTAGGCATCGCAGAAAGGGTCGTAGTCAGGATGGCCACAACCATATCGATCAATAAAGCCACGCTGGCCGCGCTCGAAACCAATCCCACAGTCAGCAAACATCCCCCAACGAACTCGACACCCGATACGAAATACGCCGTCTGGCGCGGAAACGGAACCCCGGCCTTAACCAGCGTTTCGTACATAGTTTGCCTTCCGCCTGCGGCAAACAATTTATTCGCTCCGGAGATGGCGAAGAACAGCCCAAGCGAAACTCGCACCAGCAGAATGGCATACTGCTCCAAATCACTGCTGCCCAGCAGCCCGAACTCGACCAGCCGTTTCCAATCCATCGCTTGTCCCTCCAATCTCTGTTCGCGAGACTCATACCGCAAATAGCAGCGTCGCTGCGAATCATAACGCGGGTGCCCCACACATCGCGCATTTTGCGATGTGGTGGGCCGTCGTCACCATCTAACCATTCGCAGAGTCCTATCGGAAGTCGTCTCGCCGCGTTGGAGGGGATGCCCGCCAACAGGAACGGGGACGCGGAATCGCACCTTTCGAAATGCGCGAAATGACGGGGTGCCCAGCCTTGATAGAATGCCGGAATGCCAACCGTGCTTCGAAGCGGGGCGTATCGGTTTTACTTCTATAGCCATGAGCCTAACGAACCGCCTCACATTCACGTGGACCGCGACGATCTATCGGCTTAATTCTGGCTTAGTCCCGTCCAACTGGCGGGTAACTTTGGGTTTCGCGCCCACCAACTGCGCGAGATACAATCAATGGTGAAGGATTCACGTCAGCAGTTTCTGGAGGCATGGAATGAATTTTTCGGCATCGTCGGCGCATAGCAACGCGGATGAACGTGTGCTGGATGTCCAGTTCACGGATGACACCATCAGCGTGAGCCTGCGCGACGGCCGCGTTATCTCTGTGCCGCTGGTCTGGTATCCGCGTCTGCTCGATGCCACAGCCGCGCAGCGCAAGAACTGGAAGATTGCTGGTGGCGGCTATGGAATTCATTGGCCCGACATCGACGAGGATCTGAGTACCGAAGGATTACTCCGAGGCGCGCCCGCGCCCAGATCGTCGGTTTCTTCTAAGTAGACCTGCCCAGTGCTTCGCTGTCAGGTGTTAAGGGGCTGATGAAGGAAACACCCATCAAGCCTATGCTGAAAGAAGCGCGGGTGCCCCACACATCGCGTTCTTCGCGATGAATGGGCCTTGGTCACCATCTAACCATTCGCGGAGTCCCATCGGAATCATGCTGGATGAGGAGCACGGCATGAGTCCCCGTGCACCGTCCACCTGCACAACGCCGCGACTATATCGCAACAGAGCATCTCAACAACGTTGAGGAAGAGGGGGGCCAGCCTAGCGCCGCTTGGATGAATGAAGTGTGCGCAGCCCTCCGGTTCTCTTTGGGCTGTGATTCGAACTAATTACTGGGAACGTTGCGCTGTCCACGCATCCCCCGATGCCCGTCTTTAAAAGTCGAGCTCGTCGGGATCCGAACGGGCACCAGCGGAAGAACGATGGAAATGTCCTATGGCCCCGGCGATATGCTTAAGGATGTATGCGGAGCCGGTGTCATTGGACACCGAGAACGGCGTGAAATCCGTCTGTTTCTGGCGAAGGAGATACGTGTATAGAATTTCGACAGCGCGGACTTTCTGATGGGGGTTTATCCCACCGCGCGAATTCTCCATCGTTACGAACTCAGCGAGTTGTCGCGCGACCGCCTTGTCAAAAATGGGTATCGTTGGAATGATGCCATATAGGTACTCTAGCCGCCCCGCTAGAATCCGCACATGCATCCATCCGGACGCGAGGATGCGCACTGAATCGTCGGGACCGACGCTCACGAAGTTCATGTGATCCGCCGCTATGAGCTCCCTTGCGAGTAAGACATTGAGCGCGTCCAGCACGTCGTCGGGGACATACCCAAGCCGCTGCAGTTCCTCCGCAACGTGTCGACAGGTGAAATAACCTTCCAACCCTATCTGTCCAACTTTCTTGCGATTGACAGCCAGAAAATAGAGAATTTCCGCGAGCAGGAAGTTGTCAGGCTTCTCCCACTTCGGACTCGCGGCAAGAATATTTGAGACGAAACCACTGCGGTCGCTGAAAAACCGATACTCGGTTCGCATCAAGATCTTGAGAATGTCGTGCTCATTGATCGGGATTGTGCCGCCACCGATTACAGTTGATGTGATAGAGGTTTCGCTCAGATGGCCAGAAGTAATGATGCTGACGAACATGTCCAGCGCCCGCCGCACATCCCTGCCGGCGAGAGATTGGAGGACCCTTGAAATATTGCGCTTTCGGTCGAAGATATTTGAATACAGGTGCTGGAGGAAGTTCTCGAGGCGGCTCCTCGGATACGTGAATCTTAATCCGGTTTCGATCGCGTATGTTTGCTGCTCCTTAGCGTTTGCGGCCAGGTATTCCAGGCTTAGCTCAAGGCGACGCTTCACTACGTCCACAAAGCGGGGAGATGAGATGTGAAATATTATCCCTGTGCGAAAGGTATCGAGCGGGGGACGATTCTTATAGCGCTCGAAGGTCTCGTCTCGCATCTGGAGAATTACGAAGCATTTTGTTCGCTGCATGAACCACAAAGCAAGCTGAAACGCGTCGAGCTGATTCTTAAGGTCTAGCCGATCCACATTATCGAGCACTGCGATGAGGACTTCTTGACGAACGCCAAGCACGTAGTTCGCGATGCCGCGAGCGGTTTCCTCTGGGTCGTCCTGCCACATCTTCAGGTCGTCCGCTTTCGCAATCGCCGCTCGTTCGGGGGAAGTCGCTTCAAGTAACTCATACACACCTCGGCGTTTTTGAATGTTCCGCGAGAAGACCCCACGCAACACTTCGCTCGATGTCAGATCTAACCCTAGATTCTCGCGCTGAAAGCTTTCCGCGAAAATGCTGCACAACCATTTCTCGGAATGCGCCAAGTCTGCTGGACTGGAGTTGAAATCGACAAATGCCCACCTCGTGACCTCCGCCAGTTTGTTCGATTGCAATACCTCCTTATACCTCCGCGTGAAGAGCGATTTCCCGCTGCCGACGGCACCTTGAATGATCTGAAGCTGGCCGCCCTGAGGTCGGTCTCTGTTGAAGTCTGAAATCACCCGCTCGACGTGTTCTTCTGCGTACCGGCCAGGCTCGAGCTGCTGAACGATGGTTCCACGTTGGACTGACAGACGCTCTTTGAGCAAGGCCTCCAGTATTCGGTCGTATTCGGTAACTTCGGCGGAATTTACGTACGCTCGCTCAATAATCTCTCGACTATCCTCTTGGCTGGACGAAGTAAAATACCGCTTCAATATTGGTGAAAGGTCAGCGGCAAACGCGTTGACGGCGAGCTTCGCATTTAATAGTGCAGAACCGCCAGCCAGATCGTACGGGTAGATGAGGTCGCCCTTCCTGACCCGTCGCAGACAGTCTGCTGCATGCGACTCCAGCACTGCGACGCCACAATTCTGCTTTAGAGCGTCTAAATGCGTGGAGCCCGGCAGAATATCCGAGACATCAATTTCAATGACCGGCATGGAGTCCCAATATCCAAACAGAAGCTTGTTGCCGTTAGTTGCGATCACAAACCGACAGGGATTGATGTTCGTTGGATATGCCCGGTTCAGATGACCTGCGTAAAGGGCTGCTTCGCGATAACCCGTCTCCGCTTGAACATCGGGGGCCTTCGCTTCCACCACCAGCACAGGAAAGCCGCCCATCCACGCGGTGTAGTCCGGGTAATAGCCGGTGGTGCGCCCAGCTTTTTTGTCTAGATCGGTGGGCGCTAAGTACTTCTTTGTAAAAATCCGTCTTTCTCCGATGGCGAGATACATGTTGCCGGTCAACAACGGCATTACCACTTTTTGCTCGACATCACTCTCGGTCTGAAGAACTAAATTGTCGTGATCTATATGCATACAATGCACTCGCGGACTCAACTTGAACTCGTGGTTATCTTACTCCGGCGTTGGCGGGGCGGCGCACACTTGACAGCGCGTAGTTCTGGGGGGCGCCGCAGGTAACTCTAGTTCCCGCGACCAGCCGTGTCCGCCTTTCGCGCCTTTCGACAAGGTGGGATTCGACGGGCCATTCCCTCTTAGCTCAGCTCCTCATTTTTCGTGTCGCTCGTAGCTCCCGGCTCAACCCTCGCCGCTTTTATTCATCACAAATTCGCCGTGCCCCGCATCACAGACTTGCACCGCAATCGCGTGCGAAGATACCTCGACAATGCACCATCGAGAACCGCGTCAGTCTCAAGAGACGAACGCGTTTCCGGACCCTGGACTTTTCATCGCTCTTTGACAAAATATGGCCCGGTCGGCACCCTCCCAAGTGCAGGCCAAACAGAAAAATCCATGGCTAAGTCGTATGTTTTGAAGACTTTGCCTCTAAACAATTTAGAATCAATAGTTTAACTATAAAATGTATAGGGGGGAGGGGGTACATTTCAACCGCTCAATCACTCAATAAAAGGATCGAAAGCGCACTCCCCGAACGCGCAAGCAGCTACCGCGCGAGCAAGCTAGACAGAGAATTCGCGCCGCACAAATTCCATCGCCGCCTCGCGCGACGTAAGCCGCCCTTCCAGTTGAGCATCCTCGACCGCGCCGAGAATCTCTTTGAAGCGCGGACCGGGTTTGTATCCGGCTTCAATCAAATCGTCGCCCGTCACAAGGGGGGTGGGCCGAATCGCTTCCGGCGGGAACGAATGCAACTTTTCGCGCGCGTAGTTGTAGGCGTCAAGCAGGCCATGGCTCGAAAGGGAATCGATGCGATGCAGTTCCAGGTGCTCGTCGAACGCAGGCAGGCGCAGAAATTTTTTCAGCGTGGATTCTTTCATTCGGAACACGTGGCCAAAGCGCATGTGGTTATCGACCAGCGCCAGAATTTGGTCAGTCTCGTCGTTCGAGAAGCGCAGCCGACGGCAAATTTCCGCCGCCATCTTCACGCCGATATCCACGTGCCCGTCGAAACGTATGCGGTCCGGCGCAACTCTAAACGTAGGAGGCTTGCCCACATCGTGCAGCAGCGCTCCCCATGCCAGAGTCTTCGAGCAGCGCGCTGGAAGTTTTTCCAGCAGCAGCAGTGTATGTACAAAAACGTCACCCTCGGGATGGTATTGCGGCGGCTGTTCCACTCCCTTCATCCGTGAAATTTCCGGCAGCACTTGCGCCAGCAGTCCGGATTCATCGAGCAGCTGAAACGCGCGCTGGGCGCGGCCTTCGGTCAACATTTTCGTTAGCTCTTCACGCACACGCTCCTGCGAAACCTGGTGAATCTGCGGCGCTAATCGTTGCATGGACGCGAACGTAAGCGGATCAATCGTGTATCCAAAGCGCGCCGCAAAACGCACTGCTCGCAACATTCGTAACTTGTCTTCGGAGAAGCGCCGTTCTGGATCGCCGATCGCGCGCACGATTCCCGCCGCGAGATCGTCGCGTCCTCCAACAAAATCCAGAACCTCATTCGTCACTGGATCGAGCATCATCCCATTGATTGTGAAATCGCGCCGCTGCACATCTTCGCGCGGATCGCGCGTAAACCGCACTTCATCAGGATGTCGTCCATCGGAGTAACCAACATCGGAGCGAAACGTCGCAACCTCAACCGTGCTCTTGGAGCGATGAGCATCTTGGCGCGTGGCCAACTCAGTCTCACATGATGATTGCCGTGAAGCTTCATCCCCTTGCTGAGCCTTGGAAATCAACGGCACAAGCACCACGCCAAACTGCGCTCCTACCGCGAAGGTCTGGGGAAATATCCGCATCACTTGCTGCGGAGTCGCGTCAGTAGCCACGTCGTAATCCGCAGGTTCGCGTCCGAGCAGCAGATCGCGAACGCATCCGCCCGCGAAGTAAGCCTGATGTCCGCGCTCGCGCAGCGTGCGCACGATTTCGGTGGCGTGTTGTTGTGCGGTAATCAAGATATCTATGTTTCGGCCAGCGAATCGCAGCCAGCGTTCTACCGGTTCGCCGCCGGAAGTTCCAGATCGTCTAGACTAAAGGCATAAAGCGAGAGCCGAAAGCCCAAAGCCCAAAGCCCATTATGCCCGACGCAACCATCCTCGGCATCGAAAGCTCCTGTGACGAAACAGGCGCAGCCGTTGTGCGCGCAGGCCAGCAGATTCTCTCCAATGTGGTCGCATCGCAGATCGCCACGCATCAGCTTTATGGAGGAGTTATCCCTGAACTTGCCTCCCGCGAGCATCTGCGCGCGATCGTTCCCGTGGTTCAACAGGCATTGGCCGAAGCCGGACAATCGTATCAATCCGTCGATGCCATCGCCGTCACGCAAGGTCCAGGTCTTGCTGGAGCGTTGCTTGTCGGAATCAGCTTCGCCAAAGCCCTCGCCTTCGCGCTCGACAAGCCGCTGATCGCTGTCAACCATCTTGAAGGCCACGTGCACGCCGTATTGCTCGAGCAGCGCCACGCTGGCGAAACCGACCTTCAGTTTCCGGTATTAGCGCTGGTCGTTTCAGGAGGCCACACGCATCTCTATATGGCCCAGCGCAATCAGAACCTCTGGACCTACGAGAATATTGGCCACACTCGTGACGACGCCGCCGGCGAGGCATTCGATAAGGTTGCCAAGCTGCTCGCCCTCGGTTATCCAGGAGGTCCAATCATCGACCGCCTCGCCCCTCATGGCGATCCACACGCCGTCAAATTCCAGATGGCGCAGATGAAGCACCGCGACCGCAACGACCGCGCGAAAGGCGATGGCACGAAGAGCGACGTCAGGAAGAACGAGGACGCCAGGCCTCATTTCGATTTCTCCTACAGCGGAATCAAGACTGCGGTTCTGCGTTACGTAGAAACCGGGCAGCTTGTCCCCTCGATTGGGAAGCGGCGTCAGGCGCTCTCCGAGCGAATGCAAAACAACCATACCCCGCCCACGCTGGAGGACTATCTGCACCTCTGCGACAGGCAAACACTCAATCTGGTGGCGTCATTTCAGCGCACCATGGTGAACGATCTTGTCACGAAAACTCTAGCTGCGGCGCGCGAATATGATGCGGGTACTTTGCTGGTGAGCGGAGGCGTTGCCGCGAATCAGGAATTGCGCGCGACCTTCCAGCGCGAGGCTGAGATGCAAGGACTGCCCGTTTTTTTCCCGTCCCGAAAACTTTCTACAGACAACGCCGCGATGATTGCGGCTGCGGCGTTTCCAAAATTCGCCCGCCGCGAATTCGTCTCCATGGATTTTTCAGCCGAAGCCAGCCTGCCGCTGAGATAACGTGAGACGGTTGGAAAAACTGTAGCGTGCGCGGAAGGAAAGCCGCGAAAGGTTTCAGGCTCGCCACTCGCAGCTTGTTACAGAACTGTTACATTTGAGCGCTACAATGGTGCCGTGAAACCGACCATCTTCGTGGTGGAAGACGATCCCGATATTTCCCGTCTCGTGCGCCATCATCTGGAGGGCGCGAATTTTAACGTGCGGCTTTACGCGACGGGCAACGTTGTTGTCACCGACGCGGAGCGGCAGCGCCCGTCGTTGTTCCTGCTCGATATCATGGTCCCGGGCAAAGACGGCCTGGAACTGTGCCGCCAGATTCGGCAATCCGTTACGCTCGCTTCGGTCCCCGTTATTTTTCTGACGGCCAAGAGCAGCGAGGCGGATCGCATCCTCGGTCTGGAACTCGGCGGCGACGACTATATTCCCAAGCCATTCAGCCCGCGTGAACTTGTTGCTCGCGTTAAGGCGGTCATGCGGCGCTTCGAACGCCCGCTGCCTCCTCTGCCGACAAAAATTGAGGATGTCCATATCGATCCCGCCGCGATGACCCTGACCGTTCGCGGGAAGCAGGTTCCAACGACGGCCACGGAATTCCGGCTGCTTGATTACTTCATGCGCCACGCAGGGCGTGTCTTCACGCGTGATCAGCTGCTCGACTCGGTGTGGCGCGATACTGCTTACGTGACGCCGCGCTCGGTGGACGTATATGTACGCCGCATCCGCGAAAAAATCGAGCCGGATCCGGAAAACCCGCGCTACCTTAAAACAGTGCGCGGAGCCGGCTACCGCTTCGAGGTTCCTCGTTGAGAAGTCGCATCTTCGTCAAGTTGATGTTTGTTTTTCTGCTCGTGATCGGGGTTACGGCGATCACCTTGCAATGGACTGTCCACAACGTGTGGGAGCGTACTCTGCGCCAGCAGATCGAACGCGATCTCACGCAGAAGGTCCAGATGTTCGCCTATCGCGTGGAAAACGACCGCCAGCACAGTTTGGCAGACATCGTTTCCCAGGAAGGCCAGGCCGCCGGCGCGCGTGCGACAGTGATCGATCCCACCGGAAAAGTGCTCGCGGATTCCGAAGCCGACGCCAGCACCATGGAAAATCACGCGAATCGCAAAGAGGTTGCGAGCGCCCTCAATGGCCGCCTTGGAATGGATGAGCGCAACAGCCAGACTCTGAATGTGCCCTTCCTGTATGTGGCCGCGCCGATTTCCGGCGGCGCCGTTCGCCTGGCTTATCCCCTGCCCGAAATTGAGATATCCGACCGGCCGCTGACTCAGGCTTTATTTTGGGGTTCACTCACCGCGTTCGTGATTGCGATGATGATTGCGGCCGTGGCCTCGCAGTATGTGGGCTTTCGGCTGCAGCGGATCGTGCGCTTCGCCGAACGCCTTGCCGCCGGCGATCTGGCCGCGCGAATCGCATCCACCGCAACGGATGAAATTGGCCAGGTTGCCGCCGCGCTCGACAAAACCGCGCGCCGGGTCGAAGAAAGTTTTGACCGCTTGCAAACCAGCCAGAATGAGCTTGAGACGCTGCTCAACAGCATGCAGGATGCTGTGATCGCCATTGGAGCCGACGGCCGCGTGCAGTGGGCGAATCGCGGCATCAATCGCATGCTGATGCGTGCCCCCCGGTTGAATGCGCCCTTGGTTGACAGCGTCCGCGATCCCGCGTTTCTCGAAGCAATTCAGGATGCGGCGCGCGAGCATGTCGTCAAGTATGCCCGCTCCAGCACCATCACCGCGGGCCGTATTTTCGATGTGACCGCGGCGCCTATGCCCGGAGGCGGAGCGGTCGCCGTGCTGCGTGACTTGACTGAAACCGAGCGCATGGAAAAAACGCGTCGCGATTTCATCGCCAACGTCTCCCATGAACTACGCACCCCGCTCACTTCGATTCAGGGTTACACCGAGACGCTGCTCGATAGTCCACACGCCGACGATCATGTGCGCGAATTTCTCGAAATAATCCGCAAAAATGCGGCTCGCATGTCTCGCCTGACTGAAGATCTTCTTACTCTTGCGCGCGTCGAATCGGGTGAGCAACGCTTCATCATTCAGAATGTGAGTCCGGAGGAGCTGCTGCAGGATGCGCTGGAAAGTTTTCACGAAGTAGCGAGGCCTTACGGCGTGGAATTAGTCGTGGAAAATTTGGCTCCCGATGCGCACGTCGATGCCGATCGGGAAGCCATCCATCAAATCTTCTCCAATCTCATCGAGAACGCACTGAAATACGCGGCCTCGGGCAAGAAAATTGTTCTCGGGGCGCGGCCAGCGGAGAACGGCGTGGAATTCTTGGTCCGCGACATGGGCCCCGGCATTTCCTCCGAACATCTGCCCCGTTTGTTCGAGCGTTTCTACCGCGTTGACAAAGCACGCTCCCGCGAATCGGGTGGCACCGGACTTGGCCTCGCGATCGCCAAGCACATTGTTCTGGCGCACCGTGGCACCATCCGCGCCGAAAGCGATCTGAACCACGGCTCAGCCTTTTTTTTCACGCTGCCCTTATCAGAGGCGGACTCCGTGCGACCCTGATGTCATGAGGCTTTCGCAAATCCCGTAAACCCCGAGCGTCCGTCCATCACAGCCGCAAGAAATTTATCCGTTTGTAACCTGCTCCAGCACGTCAGCATTTACACTTTTCCCGGAAGGGTGTACCAAGCTTTGAATGCCGCCCAGATTCCAACCGGGCGAGCACAGCATCTAACAAGAGCAGGCCGTTTTTCTTTATGAGCTCAGCTAGTGTGAAAACGCCTTCGCCCGAACCTTCATACCCCGATCTGGTCAAGCGCACAGTCGAAGCGTGTGAACTTGCTCGTCAGGCTGCGGCCATAGCAGCTGAAGGCATTGCGACTGGCTCCATGTCTCGTCTTAACGACATTCGCCAGTGCGAGAAAGATCTGGACGCCATCGACGTGGAGGTCGACTCCGGCGTGACTACCACCATTACGCGCGTGCCGGCTGCCGAAACTCGTCAGTTGCTGGCGTGCATGAAGCTGATGATCGGACTGGAACGCATCGGCGATCTGCTCTTGAGTTTCGCTACCAGTGCGGAATCTGCCAGTGCCCGCATCGATCCGCAGGATGCCCGCGAATTAACCCAGATGGCCACAATCCTCGAAAAAATGCTGGCTGACGTGGGCCGATCATTTTCCGAGCGCGATGTGAAAAAAGCCATTGAAGTGCTGCGTGCCGATGCTGAGATGGACCGGCTGCGCAATCTTATTTTTCTTCGCCATATAGAAAACCCGGAACACATCGAACGCCGCGCCAGTTTGCAGGTAATCTTTATGACCCAGTCGCTGGAGCGCGCCGGTGATCATGCCAAGAACCTCGCCGAAGAGGTCTGCCACTTCGTCAGCGGACGCAGCGTCCGGCACCTGCTCATGGCCTACGACAAACCCAAAGAACAGATGTTCATCGACTGGCTGCGTCACAAGGAAGAAAAAGCACAGTAACTTCTTATCGCTCTCGCTCCCCTTCCATTGTATCTCCGGACGCCCGAATAGCATTTGACATCTCCCCTCCCCAAAGGGGGGATATTATAGGCAAGATTTTCCTCGGGCCGGGTTTCACCAACTAACCTGAAAAAGGAGAGGCTACTTATGGGACCTACGCGTGTATTGCCGCCGCTGTTTGTTGCCGTAGTTGCGATGATGTTTGCTATCTCCATTGCCAAGGCTGACTGTGTTGGCTATTAGGATTTTGGCCCCAAGTTCTGCAGCGGCGCTAACGGATGCAGTAGCCAATGGGAATGGATCACTTGTGGGTTCGGTTGTGTCTCCGGAACATGCGACGAAAAAGGCAACAGCACCGAGTGTTGTGGTGTGAGACACGACTCCGGGTTTACGGGAATGAATCGGGCCCTCTCCGGTACTCAGATTGAAATAGCAGCGGACGGCAATGCGTGTCTGATGCGATGGACGAATCCGGCGATCATTTATGCGATCTCGCCGGGAGGCGAAGTGGTGCGGAGGATCGATGTCGATCCGGGAGACCCGGCCTACGGGCCGGGGTCGATGCATGTTTTCCAAAATCGGATTGCCGTGCTCTTCATCGAGCCGAACACCTACGAAAAAATAATGAAGGTTGTGGACCTTAAGGGTCACGAGATCGCGACGTACAATGAAGTCAGAGCCGATGGCAAGCCTCAAGCCCTTCTGACTGGTGCGTTCTATTGCTACACGGAGAATCCCACACGATTTACCTTCCTTGGCGCTAACGACGACAGCAAACTGCAATTCTGGATTGCTGAACCGCGCTAAGACTGAACGCAGTTGTTGTCTCAAGGCTCCAAGAACCGATATGGCAGCGGCTGAATCAATTCGGTCGCTGCCATCTACAAATGCCGCGTTTTCTATGTGTGGCCTCGACCTCTTGACAGTCGAAGCCTCCAAGGCGAGACTCGGTTCAAGCCATTCTGGGAGTATCTCCGGTTGCACTTAGTGCCGGCATGTGGCTTGACAATGTTTCATGCACCAATCCTCTCAACACGAAGAAGCAATTCCTGCCTCAATCAGTGCGACTGGGGGCAAGTCTGACCGGGGCGGCGTGCTTGACCAAGCGGAACTGGCTTCCGCCCTTCAGCTCTTAGTAGAGCGCGCGCAATACATCACGGGGGCAACCGGAACCGCGCTGGCTTTGCCGCAGGGCGCGGAAATGGTCTGCCGCGCCAGCACCGGATCGTGCGCACCCGCGGTGGGCGCGCGGCTTCAGGTGCGCTCCGGCCTGACGGGCGAGAGCATCGCCAGTCGCCGGTTGCTGCGTTGCGACAATGCCGAAAGCGATCCGCGCGTGAATCTTCAGGCCTGCCGCGCGCTTGGAATCGCTTCCATCATAGTTCTACCTTTAATGCGGCCCACCGGCGAACTGCGCGCGTTGTTCGAGCTTTTCTCCGATCATCCCTATGCCTTTGAAGAGCGCGATCTGCTCGCGCTTGAGCGCATGGCCGACCTCACCCTAACCGCACTTGATCTGGCTGAGGAGCGCCAAAGCGGCGTTCCTTCTCAGGGGCTTGCGGACACTCCCGCGCGGCAATTGCAGACGTCCGCCGGTATCGCGGCCGATTCGGCGGAGAAAGGCTTGGCGGATAAGGATCGGGCAGAGCCAGATCGAACGGAGGGAAAACGGACGGACAAGAATCGTGCCGAGCAATATCCGGCTGAGAGGGATTTCGCGGAGAACGATCTGTTCGTAAAGCGCCCTACGGAGAAAGCCGCCGATGCGCCGCCGCCTCCGAATATTATTCTCGCCTCGCGCGAGATTACTCTGATTCCGGACGCGCCGATTCTGTCTGTGCCCGTTCCTCCCGCATCCATTCCATCCGAATCCGAAGTGGTCGAGGCCCGATCAAGCGATGGCCGTCAAGCAGACGTCCCTCAAGCGGCGGACCGCATCCGAAAATGTGAAGCCTGTGGATTCCCTGTCTCCGAGGGCAGGACCCTCTGTATCGATTGCGAGCAGAAGGCAGGCAAAAATAAGCCCTCCGAAATTAGACAGAGCGAAGATACGCAGATTGCGCAGCACCAGAACGATGACAAGCAATCCGTGAACCTCGCTTCAGAAACCGGTAAGAATCTCAGCTCAAACGAAGCAGCATTGTTGGATATCCACCGCTCAGCAAGTCCCACCAGCGAACTTCCGGGCCTCGCGACCAACGACATCCTCCCACCCTTCCTGGCAAATGCCGCGCCAGTCAAGGAGTCTTGGCTGGCAAATCATGTCGGATTGCTGGTGACTTTGGTGATCGTGCTGGGCGTGGTCGTCGCGTACATCGTTTTCCATTGAACAATATTTGCGGCCTGCAGTCTTTCAACCAGCCACAACTCTCCCGGACAGGACCACATGTTGACGTCGCAGGTCCATATTTCTTGACAAAGCGCGCTGAAACCTCATACTCTGCGCTTAACGCTCCGCACGACAAAAAGGTGCAACGCATGAAAAATGTGTACGAGGTCTTACGGCAAAAAGAGTTGGAACTGGCGCGACTGGAGAAGGAAGTCGAGGCTCTGCGCGTCGCGGCCCCCCTGCTTTCGGAGGAAAAAGAGCCGATAGCCGAGGCGCCGAAACCCGCATTGGCTCCGGTGGCCGCGCAACAGCAGCCAATTCGTATTCCCGCTCCCGTTGCCGCCCAGGCGGTTAACTCTTCCGCGCGCGCCGCGGGATGGGAAGACGCAGCCAAGCGCTGGCCATAAATTAGCTGGCGATAAATTAAGACTAAGCTCGAATTGGAAAGCCCAGAAGAAGCTTTTGGGCTTTTGTCTTTCTTGGAATTGCAGGAATTTTGATCGCTGGTTCGTGAGCTAGCCCCACTTAAACTTCTTCAATCAAACCTCTGCCTTCTTCTGCCTTCTTCAATTTTCACTTACCCTTGCGTGGTGAACGCCAGCGCCAGCAGCGTCTTCTGCTCCACTTCGTGCGCTTTCGCCGAGCCCGTTGCAGGACTGGCGCTTCCGGAGCGCTTCACGGAAAGCACGGGACGCTCTCCTGCGATTCTCCGCAGCCGCGGCAGCATATAAAAAAGCGCGCCCATGTTCGATGGTTCTTCTTGCACCCACACAATATCGCGCGCTGAGTTATGCCGCTTCAGTTCCGCCGCAATCTCCGCGTCCGGAAACGGATACATCTGCTCCAGAAACACAATGGCGGTACTCTTATCCTGGCGTTTTTGCCGCTCCGTGCGCAGTTCGTGCCCGACCTTCCCCGTGCATATCAGAATCCGTTTCGCATCCTGCGCCTCTTTATCCGGAATCACGGGCAAAAATTGCTGATGCGTCAAATCGTCCAGCGGCGACAGAGCGTCCGGATGCCGCAACATGCTTTTCGGTGTAAACACGATGAGCGGCTTTCTCCACTTGCGCAGCGCCTGCCGCCGCAACAGATGAAAATATTGCCCCGCATTCGAGGGCTGGCAGATTTGAAAATTATCGCGCGCTGCCAGCTGCAGATAGCGTTCAATGCGCGCGCTTGAATGTTCCGGACCTTGCCCTTCGTGCCCATGCGGCAGGAGCAGCACGAGACCGGAAAGCAATGCCCACTTATCCTCGCCGGCACTCACAAACTGATCGATGACCGCCTGTGCGACGTTTGCGAAATCTCCAAATTGCGCTTCCCACAGCACCAGGGCCTCGGGATAATCGCGGCTGTATCCATACTCGAAGCCCATCACGCCCGCCTCCGACAAAGGCGAGTTATAGATGTAACAAGCCGCCTGTCCCGGCGCGATGTTCGACAGAGGCATGTACTCAGTCTCATTTTCTATATCGATGAGCACCGAATGCCGCTGGTTGAACGTGGCTCGCCGCGCGTCCTGTCCGGTCAGGCGAACCGGAATCCCCTGCTTCAGCAGACTGGCAAACGCGAGCGCCTCCGCCATCCCATAGTCGAGCGGCTTCTTACCCGCGCCCATCTCCGCGCGCTGTTCCAGCAACTTTTTCACCTTCGCATGGATATGTAATCCCTCGGGATAAGTGGTCAGGCGCTCCGTCAACTCCGCTAATTCCTCGCGCGCAACGCCGGTGGGCGCCTCATAGTCCGGGCGATAACGTCCGCCAAAGTAGTTATCCCAGTAAGAAGGCAGCTCGCGGAGAGTCGGCTTTTTGGTGATCTGCGCTCCCGCCTTTTGCGCGCCTTCGAATTCGCTTTTAATCGCGGCCACGCGCTCGGCGAGATTCTCCACACCAATCTGCTTCGCGTAAATCTCAAACAGAGGACGGTGCTCCTTGATCGCCTTGTACATGAGCGGCTGGGTCACGGTCGGATCATCGACCTCGCTGTGCCCGTGGCGGCGATAGCCGATCAGATCGATGACCACGTCGGTGCCGAACCGGTAGCGATATTCGGTGGCCATGCGGGTGATGCGCAGCACGGCATCCACATCTTCTCCGTTCACATGAAAAATCGGAATCGGCTGGCGCCGCGCCAACTGCGCCGAGAATCGCGACGAGTGCTCGTCGCGGGCGTTGGTCGTGAAGCCCAGCAGATTATTCACGATGACGTGAATGGTCCCACCCACCGTGTAACCCGGCAGATCGGCATAATTCAGCGTCTCCGCCGTGATTCCCTGCCCCGCAAAAGCTGCGTCGCCGTGTACCAGCAGCGGCAGATATTTTGCCTTGCCGCCTTCGCCCGCGCGATCCTGCTTGGCGCGCGTACGGCCCACAGTCACGGGATCGACCGCCTCAAGGTGGCTGGGATTTGATGCCAGATGAATGTGGATTTTCTTGCCGCTCTTGGTCTCATACTCGCCGGTCGCGCCGATGTGATACTTCACGTCGCCCGATCCCAGCACGCTGCGCGGGTCCACGTCTTCAAATTCAGCAAAGACCTGCTCGCCCGGACGCTTGGCGACGTGCACGATCACATTCAGCCGCCCGCGGTGGCTCATTCCCATTACCAGTTCAAGAGTGCCGTGCTCGCCGGCTACGTCGAGAATCTCATCCACCGCCGGCAGAAGCGAGGTATTGCCCTCGAGCGAAAATCTTTTTGTCCCCAGATATCGCGATTGCAGAGTTTGCTCGAACATGTCGGCGCGCAGCAGGAGATCGAATGCGCGTTCGCGATCGGCGGAGCCTGGCGCGCTTTGTGATGCCTTGTTTTCCAGCCCATCTACTTTTGCTCCGGCATTGTTGCCGGAGTCCGCTTCCATGCGCTCCTGTATCCAGCGACGGCGCTCCGGGTCCGCAATGTGCGTGAATTCCACGCCGACACTCCCGCAATAAATGTGCCGCGCCGCGCGTGCGAATTCGTTCCCGTCAGCGCCCTCAAAGCGCAAATCCGGATGCGGTTGCGGAGGCAGCAGCCCCAGCGGATTCAATTCGGCCTCCAGATAACCAAACTGCCGAAACAGGTTGAAGATGTGTTCCCGCTCATAGCCCGCCGATGTAGCTACAGCACTCGCGCCGCCATTGCCGCTGGTAGAAGGTTTGACAGTTTTAGAAGGATTTTGTGTCGTAGAAGTCGCCATAATATGTCTCTATAGAATAACGGATAATTCCGGCTGCGCGTGCGATTCAGGCCTGCCGATAGGGCTTCGGCTAATGTGTCTAATGTCACTGCGAGGTTGGTCAGTCACAATTAACCTGAGCATAGAAAACACTAACATGACCACCCATCTAAAATCCGCCAGGCCAGGAACGCCCGTCCTCCTAGGCATTCCCTTTGACGCCAACTCTTCCTGGTTGCGTGGAGCGGCGGGGGCGCCGCCCATTATCCGCGTCGCATTCGGCTCCGTCTCTTCCAATTCCTCGACTGAAACCGGAGTCGACTTGAGCGCCGAAGGAGCGTACTGCGATGCCGGCGACCTGAAGTTCACCTTCGACTATCCCTTCGCGGCGATCGAAGCCAAAGTCGGGGAACTGCTCGACCACAACCTTCGGCCCGTTTGCCTGGGCGGCGATCATTCGATTACTTTGCCCATCGTTAGCGCATTTGGCCAGCACATTCCGGATCTCACCATCCTGCACTTCGACGCGCATCCAGATTTGTATGACGAACTGGAAGGTAATCGCCTCTCGCACGCTTGCCCGTTCGCCCGCATCATGGAGGCGGGCGCCGCGAAGAGACTCATCCAGGTTGGCATTCGCTGCATGACCGCGCATCAACGCGAGCAGGCGGAGAAGTTTGGAGTCGAAGTGATCGAAATGCGCAATCTTCCGGCGCTTGATCGCATGAAAGTCGATGGCCCTGTGTACATATCGTTCGATATGGACGCGCTCGATCCAGCGTTCGCGCCCGGCATATCGCATCGCGAGCCGGGAGGCATGTCAACTCGCGAAGCAATCGCCCATATCCAAGCCATCACCGGAAGAATCGTGGGGGCCGACCTAGTTGAGTACAATCCCGCGCAGGACCACACGCAAATGACCGCCACCGTAGCGGCGAAACTGCTGAAAGAAATTCTGGGCAAGATGATTGCTGGGTAGCTGCTGGTGTCAGGTGTCAGGTAACGCAAACGCTGACGCGTCCACAAACACTCATAGAAAGAGCTTTTCCTGAGACCTGCAGCTAAGAGCTAAAGCCTTCTCGGGAAAATTCTGCGTCCACCCGAGGCTGGCCTTCGTCTACATCAACAGAGGCTGTCATGACCCCAGGCATTATCGATCTCCCCAGCAAATATTCTGTTTCCGAAACTCTCGCGCGCCTGCAATCCATTCTCAAAGAAAATGGAGTGACGGTGTTCGCGCTCGTCGATCACAGCGGCGAAGCTGCCAAGGTTGGCCTTCAGATGCGGCCAACGCAACTGCTCATCTTCGGCAATCCCAAAGGGGGGACGCCGCTGATGGTTGCTGCGCCGAGTGTTGCAATCGATCTGCCGCTAAAGGCGCTGGCGTGGGAGGATGCGCAGGGCCACGCCTGGCTGTCTTATAACGCCCCCGAATATTTGCAGGAACGACACAATATTCCGGCGGATCTTCTGAAAAACATTGCCGGTCCGGCTGCGTTGTTGCGAAAGGCTGTGGAATAATAGCGGGCTGCTCTCTGGTGTTCCAGAAAATGCCGGCTGACAATTCCAATCCCAATCGCGCCCGCGATCATCTCGCAAACGAACGCACGTTTCTGGCGTGGGTGCGAACCGGCATCGCCACGATCATTTTCGGCTTCGCCATCGGCCGCTTCTCAATCGCCCTGCGCGAATTCCTCAGAATTGAGGGCCACGCGTCGGCGTCGTCCGGGGTCTCCGCGTGGCTGGGTGTGATTTCAATCGTAGGCGGAGTGCTCCTGATTCTGGCCGGGCTCGCCCGCTACCGCAAGACTCGGGTGCAACTCGAGACGAACAGCTTCCAGCCTGCCGGCTTCGTCATCGATATTGTTTCTTACTTGCTGGGCCTCTTCGGCATTGCCCTTGGCGGCTATCTTGTCTACATAGAGTTATTCAGAAAATGAGGGATGCTTTGAAAGAGTGCGCGTCCCACAGGTAAATTTTGGACAAAGATTCCAGGTGATTGATGGCCAATGAAAAAGAGAAAGAACTGGCGGGCCGCGCTGCCGCTGAACTGGTACGCGATGGCGATGTCGCGGGACTGGGTACCGGATCGACCGCTCACTTCGCGGTTATTGCGCTGGGCGAGCGCGTGAGGGCGGGACTGAAGATGGTGGGTATCCCTACCTCGAATGCGACGGCGGAGCTGGCGAAAAAAGTGAGCGTTCCGCTGACTACGCTCGACGAGCATCCGGAGATTGACATCACGATTGATGGCGCAGATGAGATCGATCCGAACCTCAACCTGATCAAAGGCGGAGGCGGCGCATTGCTGCGCGAGAAGGTTGTTGCGTCGGCGTCGAGGAAGATGGTTGTTATCAGCGACTCCAGCAAGCTGGTGCCGGTGCTGGGGAAATTTCCGCTGCCGGTGGAAGTGATTTCGTTTGCGCGGGCGGTAGTCGAAAAGAAAATCGCTGTTCTTGGAGCGGCGGTTAAATGGCGCACGCGTGCTGATGGAAGTATTTATCTCACGGATAACGGCAATCCCATTCTCGATTGCAGCTTTGGAAGGATTGAAGACCCGGCCGCGTTAGCGCGGATTTTGAGCGACACGCCGGGGGTGGTCGAGCACGGGCTGTTTATTGGGCTGGGAACCGTGGCGCTGGTGGGCAGAGATGCGGCGGTCGAAGAAATTCGAATAAAGAACTAACGCCGATTACAGTTGGCGCAAGGCATTTCGGGCCGAGCGATGGTCATCGTCGACATTTGCGCGCTCAAATAATCGCTTGGCGGTCGGCCTTGAAGCTTTCACACCTTTGCCTTCGAGATACGCAATCCCTAAATAGAAGAACGCGTCGTCCCGTCCATATCCGGATATATTCTTCGCCTTTGTTGCCTTTCGAAAGCAGCGAACAGCGGCCGCAGGATTTTTCCTGACCCCTTTTCCCCAATAGTAATGAAGACCAACCTGAATGAGGGCGTCGTCGTCGCCCGCGGCAACAGCTTTCTTGAACCATCGGACGGCCTCTCTCATCCTTTCACTTTCCCGGTACATTATTGCGATATTGTTCGCTGCACAGCGATCTCCGCCCCAAAACGCTTTCTTTGTCCACTCGAGTGCTTCCCATAGATTCCTGCGGACGACTTTTCCTTCGTCGAGCAGGAGCCCAAGATTGTTTTGAGCAGGCGCGCAACCATGTTCGGCCGCTCGCCGAAACCATTCCAGAGCTTTACGCGCAGAGCGCCTCACAACAATCTTTCCGGTGTTGTCTTTACATCCGTCTTCGTATCGCTCGGCAACACCCCATTCGGCTCCGGGGTCGTTTGCGTTGGCTCGCGCCAGCAAAGCTCTCCACTCGGAGGGGGACGTGGTGAAGGAGCCGAACGGCAGCCGCCATTCGCGCGGCAACTTCCACGGGACCTTAGGGTCAACTATCGAGTAGTTCGTCTGGGACGAGCGGTTCACATATGTTCTCGGACTGAGACAACACTGACAATTATCTATTTCCTCATAATTTCTTTCAATGCTGCGAACAGGCCTTCCACTTCCTCTATTGTGTTGTAGTGCACCAGGCCGATGCGCAGGAAGCCTCCCGATCGCTCTACGTCCAACTGCTCGGTTACGTTGATGGCGTAGTAATTTCCGTCCCAGGTGAAGAAACCGCGCTCGCCTAGCTTGGTCGCGAGTTCGAGTGGCGTGTGGCCGTCGACGCGCACCGCTGCTGTTGCGCAGCGGTGGACGAAGCGGCGCGGGTCGGTGATGCCGTAGAGTGTCGCGCCTGGAATCTCTTGTAAGCCCGCAATTAACTTCTCCAGCTGGGCGCGCTCGTGGGGATGGATGGCGGCGTGGGCGGCGGCGATGGCTTCGCGGCGGCTCGCTACTCCCGGCTTCGAACGCCTTCCCAGCTCTTCCCAGTAATCGACGCAGGCTTTGATTCCGGCGATGCACTCGTGATTCAGCGTGCCCCACTCCCAGCGGTGGGGAACGTCATTGCCGCTGGCACGAAGCTTGTAGGGATGCAGGCGGTCAAGGTGTTCGCGCTTGCCATAAAGGGCGCCCATGGGCGGACCGAAAAATTTATAGGTTGAGCAGACCAGGAAATCGCAGTCGAGGGCGCGGACGTCGATCGGTCCATGGGGCGCGTAGTGGACGGCGTCGATATAACTCAAAGCTCCGGCTTGGCGCGCCATACGGGCGATTTCGGCGACGTTGTTGATTGTGCCCACAGCGTTCGACGCGTAGCCGGCTGCGACCAGACGGGTGCGGCTCGTGATCTGGCGGGCGAGATCGTCCATGTCGAGCGTGCAGTCGACGGGATTAAACTTCACCGCGCGGATGGTTACTCCTTTTTCTTCGAGCGCTTTCCAGGGGGAGAAGTTGGCATCGTGATCGAGGAGGGTGAGGACGATCTCATCGCCCGGGCCAAGGTCGCGGGCGATGGCGCGACTTATGGCGTAGGTAAGCGAGGTCATGTTTGCGCCGAAGACGATCTCGTTGGGATCGCAATTGAGAAAATCGGCCATGGCGGCGCGGGCCTCGGCGATCATGCGGTCGGTGGCATGGCTGGTGGCGAAAGCTCCGCCGGAGTTGGCATTGTGAAGGATGAGGTAGTCGGAGATCGCGTCGATCACGCGCTGCGGGACTTGCGTGCCTCCGGGGCCGTCGAAGAAGACGGCGGGATGGCCGTTGACGGTTTGGGCGAGCGCGGGAAACTGGGAGCGGACCCAGGTAAGGTCAAGAGAGGTGGAGGAATGCTGCTGGGCGATCGGCATAGCAGCAACATTCTAAACCGCCCCCACTCAAGCAACACCGAGGTGGAGTGGGCCACTGCCGGTAGACTTCGCGGAGCTTTGCTCCGCGGTGCGGACAAGAGTGTCCGCCCTACAAAGTCATCTTAGTAGGCAAAGCCGTCGGGCTGGCTTACTGCGCCTACCCTTACGTAGTGGTCGATGAAATCGCGGCCGGCAGCCATGGCTTTGCGGTTGATTTCCTTCAGCGCGACTTTTTTGACTTTGGTTTCAAGCACGCCCTCGGCGGTGACGCCAAGCACGCATTCGGTTTCTTCGAGCAGTGCGCCCATCATTACGATGTTCGTGGCTTTGGTCGAGCCGAGTTTGTCGGCCATTTCAGAAGCGGGGATACAGATGACACGCGCCTGGGGCAATTGGAACTCCTCAGGCAGACGAGCCGCGTTATAGAGAATGAGTCCGCCGGATGCGACTTGCGGGGCGAACTTGCGGAGCGAGAGTTCATTCATCGCGATGAGCACGTCGGGATGCGAGATGACCGGAGAGCCGATGCGCTGTTTGGAGAAGCAGACATGGCAATGGGCGCTGCCGGAGCGCATCTCAGGACCGTAGGACGGGAGCCAGCTCACTTCCAACCCTTCGCGCATCCCCATCTCGGTGAGTAATTGGCCGAGCAGGAGAACGCCTTGTCCGCCGAACCCGGCAATTTTGATTTCGAAGGTGTTGAAGTGGTGTTGGTGAGGCTTGTCGGGATGAGCTTCGGCCCCGCTGGTTTGATCTGTGCTTGTGCCCAGGTGAAGGTCCGACTGGGTTCCGATGCGCGCATCGCCGATCTCTAGAGTTTCTGGGACCGTGTGATGCGGGACCGGGGCGTTCTGCACAGGATCATGCACGTGATCTTTGAAGACGTTGAGGGGGAAGTTGGGAATCATCGCGTCAGCGACCCATTTGCGGGCTTCGACGGGATCCTTGGCCCAGATGGTGGGACATGGGGAGAGGATTTCCACGAACGAGAAGCCTTTGCTGTCGCGCTGAATTTCGAGTGCCTTTCGGACGGCTTTACGCGCTTTCATGATGTTCTTGTTGTCGGAGAGGGCGACGCGCTCGACATAGACTGGAGCTTCGAGTTGTGCAATGAGCTCTGCCATGTGCAGCGGGAAGCCTTCGTTGATGGGGCGGCGTCCGAACGGAGATGTGGTGCTTTTTTGGCCGACAAGTGTGGTGGGAGCCATCTGGCCACCGGTCATGCCGTAGATGGCATTGTTGATAAAGAAAACGGTGATGTGTTCGCCGCGGTTGGCGGCGTGAATAATTTCGGCGGTGCCAATGGCGGCGAGGTCACCGTCGCCCTGATACGAAATGACGATGCTATCGGGGCGCGACCGCTTGATACCGGTGGCGCCGGCGGGGGCGCGGCCGTGGGCGAGCTGCACGTTGCCAACGTCGACATAGTAATAAGCGAAGACGGAGCAGCCAACGGGGCTGACGAAAATAGTGCGATCCTGCAGGCCGAGTTCTTCGACGGCCTCGGCGATGAGCTTGTGGGCGACACCATGGCCGCAGCCGGGACAGTAGTGAGTTTGATTCTGAAGGTCGGCCTTGCGCTCGAAAGCGTCGTAGAAGACTGGGGATTTCGAATGGGTAACTTCGTAACCTGCGGCCAGGATTTCAGATGCTTCGGCTTCGATTTTCGCATTGGTTGACATGATTGCTCCGTTGCAGGGCTACAGCCCCTCTCTCATTCGTGTTCCGGTACGCCCTGGGGCGTGCCTTTCCAATCTCCACCACCTAAACCTCGCGGAGCTTCGCTCCGGTAGGCGGACAAGAGTCCCGCCCTACATAAACCTGCTAGGTCAGCTGCATTACGTGCTGCATCAGCTGCGAATGCACCTCTTCCACGCTCGGGACGTTGCCGCCGGTTCTGCCGTAGAACTCCACGGGGACTTTGCCTTCGAGCGTGAGGCGGACGTCTTCGAGCATCTGGCCGTTGCTAAGTTCGACTACCAGAACCTTATTGACTTTGCTGGCTGCGGCGCGCAACGCGTCTTTCGGGAACGGCCAAAGCGTAATGGGGCGAAACAGGCCGGCTTTGAGGCCATCGCGACGAGCCATCTCGACCGTCGAACGCAGCACGCGCGCGGTGATGCCGTAGCCCACGAGCAGGACTTCGGCGTCCTCAGTTTCGAATGCCTCATGGCGCGCTTCAATGCGGGAGGCGCGAATGTACTTGGCCTCCAATTTGCGAACGTGATTTTCGAGTTCGTCGGGCGTGAGGAAAATCGAACTGATAACGTTCTTGCGGGTGGCGGGGGTGCCCTTAACGGCCCACGGCTTTTCGGGAATGCGCGGTTCACGGTAGGTGAGGTCGAGGGGCTCCATCATCTGGCCGATGAAGCCATCGGCGAGAATGACGGCGGGGTTGCGATACTGATCGGCCAGCTCGAAAGCGAGGATGGTAAGGTCGGCCATCTCCTGCACGGACGCGGGTGCGAGGACGAAGTTGCGATAGCAGCCGTGGCCTCCGCCTTTGACCATGGCGAAGTAGTCGCTTTGCTCGGGCGCGATATTGCCAAGGCCGGGACCGCCGCGGACGATGTCGACGATGACGCAGGGCAGTTCGGCTCCGGCACAGTATGAGATGCCTTCCTGCATGAGGCTGACGCCGGGGCCGGAGGATGCGGTCATCACACGAGCGCCGGCTGCAGCCGCGCCGTACACCATGTTGATCGCGGCGACTTCGCTCTCCGCCTGGAGGAAAGTGCCGTCGACTTGCGGCAGCAGAAGAGCAGCCGCTTCGGCGATCTCGCTGGCGGGAGTGATGGGATATCCGAAGTAGGAGCGGCATCCGGCAAGGATTGCGCCCTTCACGATGGCAACGTTTCCTTTACAAAGCTGCCGCATGGGAACCTCCTTGAACTTTTTCTTTTGCATCGTCTCCTTTTGCGTCGTCGCGGGTCAAAGGCCTTGAGGGTGGTGGGAGGCGATAAACCGTGATGGCTCCGGGTTCGGGGCAGCAATAGAAGCAGATGCCGCATCCACTGCAGTTTTCGCCGGTGTAGTGGGCGGGATGCACGCCATAGGCATTCAGCTCGGGCAAAAGTTCGAGGCATTCGGGCGGACAGGACTCGACGCAGAGTCCGCAGCCTTTGCACTCCTCGGTATCGATCAGGATGTTGCCGCGTGGGGGCGCAACCTTGGTTGGTGCTGGCATACTCACCTCATTAAGGCTGCAGGCTCCGGGCGCTGCAACCATTTGGTTTGTTCGCAATACTCGTAAAGCTGCTCGCGAAAATCAGGGTGCGCGATTTCGATCAATGCCTGGGCGCGTTCGCGGATCGACTTGCCATGCAGGTACGCGACGCCGAATTCGGTGACCACATAGCGAACCAGTCCGCGCGATGTCACCACGCCGGCCCCGGCGTTGAGCATGGGCACAATTCTTGAGATGGCGCCGTTCTTAGCCGTCGAAGAAATGGCAATGATGGGCTTGCCGCCTTTGGAGCGTGAAGATCCGCGCAAGAAATCAACTTGCCCGCCGATGCCGCTATAGAACTGGTTGCCGATGGAATCCGAGCAGACCTGCCCGGTGAGGTCGACCTCGAGCGCCGAGTTGATAGCAACCATGCGATCGTTGCGGGCGATAAGACCTGGATCGTTGACGTAGGCGGTGGGATGGAATTCGAAGATTGGATTGTTATCGACGAAATCGAAGATGCGTTTCGATCCCAGAATGAATCCGACGATGATTTTGCGCGGCTTGAAATTTTTGCGCTCGCCGGTAATGACGCCGGCTTCAATCAGCTGAATGACGCCATCGGAGACGAGCTCGCTGTGGATGCCGAGATCCTTACGATCCATGAGCATGGAAAGCACGGCGTCGGGAATGCCTCCGATGCCGGTTTGTAAGACGGACCCGTCTTCGATCAGGCCGGCGACATTGCGGGCTATAGCCAGCTGTGTCTCGCTGACTTGGACGGTCTTCATCTCCGGCAGCGGGCGCGAAGATTCAACCAGCACGTCAATTTCGTTCACGTGAACGAAGCTGTCGCCAAAAGTGCGAGGCATCTGGTCGTTAACTTGAGCGACGACGAGACGGGCGCACTTGGCGGCGGTGAGCGTAGTATCGACGCCGACGCCGTAGCTGCAAAAACCATGGGCATCGGGCGGAGAAACCTGAATCAGCGCGATATCGAGCGGCATGGCCCCACTGACGAACAGATCTTCGATCTCGCTGAGGTAGATGGGAGTGTAATCGGCACGACCGTCGTTAATGGCATCGCGCACATTGCCTCCAATGAACATGGCATTGTGGCGAAAGTGGCCGGCCATTTCGGGCGCGACGTAGGGCGCGCTGCCCATGGTGAGCATGTGTACGATCTCGACGTTTTCAACGTGAGGGGCGCGCTCCATAAGCGCTTCGACCAGAGTTTCGGGCTCGGCGCAGCCGGGCTGTATGTAGACACGCATGCCCGATTGCACACAGAGCATGGCCTCCCGCGGCGTGCGCAATTTGTTTTTGTGATCCACTTTCCAGGACATCGATCCCCTCATGTCCGAATTCTGTTGCAAGCGCATTTACTAAGGCGCGTTCTCAATGCGCGGCGGTTTTCGCCGGCGGCAACTCGTGCCCAGCCATGGCTCGCTCATATCCGACAGACGCATAGTAAATCGCACGATCGAAAAACTCATCGAGCAATTGCAGCATTTCCAGCTCGCCGAAGGCCTCAATGGGGCGCTCGGGCAATGATTCTTTTTGCAGAAACTCCCAAAGATTGACTTTCGTCAAGATAATGACCCAGATCAATTCGCTGATGGGCACACCCTGGTGAACGCGCTGGGCGCCGATTTCCACGTAACGTTGTTCGAGGTCAAAAGTGGCGCCGCGGCCGAGCAGCCATTCGCCCAAGTGGCGATAGACCCCGTAGACGCGATCCTGCAAATCGGCAGCGGGGACGTTGCGATAGGAGCGAGTCCATTCGGAACTTTGAACTTTCGCGAGCAGCGTCGCGGACAAGGTTTCGGAATGTGTTTCAATCAGGCGCACGAGTTTGTAAGCCAGCATCATGACCGCCTCCATCCAAAGGCCAGTGTCGACCCTGGGACCAAAAGCCGCACGTGATAAGGGGCACCCGAAGATGTGACGGGGGTCACAGAGCTAAATTGCAGAAACTAATTGTTTTATACGTTCGCATGAGCGCGGCCGACCAACCGGCCGGGCGGAGGAATTCTCGAGAGGAGATTGCCCACGTATCCGTTATTACCCGGACGGGTGCGCGAATGGCTAATTGACGATAAAATTATTCAGCAACTATCGAAAAATCAGCGACATCCTAGTTAGGACGGATCAGTTAGCACCGCTTAGTCGGGATTTCATGACGAATTTAGCAAACCGCAGCCTGTTTGTGAGAGTGGTATGTCTGCTCTCGATGGCGCTGGTTTTCGCCATGGGCACGGTGCAGGCCGTACACGCCCACCCCGAGAACTCATCCACATCGCGCCACACGTGTTCGATTTGCGTAACCGCGCACGCGGGAATGAATGTGGAAACGGGGACGACAGCTCCCGTAATGCTGGCGGCGGCACTGGCAGCCCCCGTGTTCGAATCGTCAGGCATCTTTCGTCCTGCCGCTACCTTCTTCATTCGTCCTCCACCTGAATTCTGATTCAGCCCCCCACTTTTCTTGCTGAACGCACGATCCCGAAGCGGGTCGTCCAGAGTCACATTTTCACTTGGAGGAATCATGCATCTTTTAAACAGACCGTGGCGCGCCATTTTTGTGGCTGTGCTGGCCATCGTGTGCGCGAGGTATGCGGGCGCCGAGTCAACGTCGGGATCGATCAGTGGCTCGGTGCTCGATCCATCGGGCGCGGTTGTTACCAATGCGAAAGTTGAGATTCATAATCCCGTGAGCGGGTATGACCGCTCGGCGACGACCGACGCCAAAGGCAATTTCAGTTTTCCAAACGTTCCCTATAACCCATATCACATGACCATTACCGCGGCGGGTTTTGCACAAAAAGCGCAGGACGTGGAAGTACGGTCGTTGGTGCCCGTGAATGTGACGGTAACGCTGGAGGTGTCAACGACGGCCGAAACCGTTACCGTGGAGGCGGCCGGTGACTTGATTGAAACCGATTCGTCATTTCATACCGACATAGACAAGAGCCTGATCGACACCTTGCCGGTGGAGAGCCAATCGTCGGCACTGAGTTCGGTTGTGACGGAGGGAACTCCGGGTGTTTCGGCCGACTCCAACGGGCAGATTCACGGACTCGGCGACCATGCGGAGAATTCGATCTCCATGGATGGTCAGCCCATGACAGACCAGATCAGCAAAGTATTTTCTAATCAACTGCCGCTTGAGTCGGTGCAATCGATGGAAGTGATTTCGGGCGCGCCACCGGCGGAATACGGCGGCAAGACCAGCGTGGTGATTAATGTCACGACCCGCTCGGGGCAGGGGGTAACCACTCCACATGGCAGCGTCACGCTGTCGTACGGCGCGTTTGGATCTACCTCGGGCGCTATGGATCTTGCTTATGGCGGAAAAAATTGGGGAAACTTTGTCTCCTTAAACGGCCTGCAAAGCGGCCGGTTTCTCGACGCTCCCGAGAATGCTGTTATGCACGACAAGGGAAATCAGCAGAACGTTTTCGACCGCGTCGACCTGCAAGTCACTCCCAAAGATTCGCTTCACTTCGATTTGAGCTATACGCGATCCTGGTTCCAGACCCCCAACACATTTGACGGGGAGAATGCTACGCCGTGGACCGGCCTGGATGGAGTTCTTCCCGCGATCGAGAACTATGGGGGCATCGGCCCGAACGGGCTTCCTGTGGGTCCAACCGATCAGAGATCGAAGATCGGGACGTTTAATATCGCTCCGTCGTGGACACATTTAGCCAGCAACAATGCCGTTGTCACTACGGGCGTGTGGGTGCGGCGTGATCAGTACAACTACTATCCGAGCGACAATCCATTCGCCGACCTTGGTCCGCCGAGTTTGCAGCGGCAGAGCGTTGGACAGGACCGCAGCCTGATGAATGCGGGCGTGCGCACGAGTCTTTCTTATGTCAAGGGAAAGCACAACATTAAAGGCGGAGTCACTTACGAGCAGACCTTCCTCGATGAGAATGACAGCCTGGGGATTGTGGATCCGGCATACAACGCGCCTTGCTTGACTTTAGCATCGGCTCCGAATCCGAATGTTGCGGTGCCGGGCTATACCGATCCATCGCAATGCGCTGGCGCTGGCTTTGCGGCGAATGTCGGTCAGGGCGTAAACACCACACTCTATCCCGCGTTCAACCCCATGCTTCTCCCTTACGACCTTACTCGCGGGGGTACACGATACAACTTTAACGGCCACACCGACGTTAAGGAGCTTGGTCTATATCTCGAAGATGCCATTACCGCGGGAAACTGGAACGTGAGCGTTGGAATGCGCGGCGATCTTTACAACGGAATTACGACAGCGAGCCAGGCGCAACCTCGACTTGGTGTCGCTTATAACATCAAACAGACAAATACTGTGCTGCGGCTTTCGTATGCGCGCACCCTGGAATCCCCTTTCAATGAAAATCTGATCTTGTCGAGCGTGGGCTGCGCTAACGATGTGCTCGCTCCACTGCTCGCATGCAGTCCAACGTTACTGGGCAAGCCCAATCCGCTGAGCCCGGGATTTCGCAACGAGTTCCATGCGGGGCTGGAGCAGGCGATTGGCAAACACGTTGTCTTCTCCGGCGAATATATCTGGAAGTACACGCATAACGGCTACGACTTCAGCGTGCTGGGTGATACTCCGATCACATTTCCGATCGAGTGGCATAACTCGAAGATTCCGGGATTTGCCGGGCGCTTGAGCGTGCCTAATTACCACGGGTTTTCGGCGCTGGTTGTGTTTTCGAGCGTGGCGGCACGCTTCTTTACTCCTCAGATTGGGGGAGCCGGTGCCACGGTGACCACCGGAATAGGACTGCCATTTCGCATAGACCATGACGAAAGATATAACCAAAGCACGCACCTGCAATATCAGCCGTGGAAGCGTGGACCATGGGTCGGATGGGATTGGCGATTCGACAGCGGATTGGTTGCAGGCGCGGCGCCATGTTACGGCGTGAATGCGGGCAACGATTGCCCGCAATCCACACTGATAGGTGGACAGCCGGCCATTCTGATGCAGGATGCTGTTGGCAATCCGCTGAGCGCCGACCTAGAGTTCGAGGCGGGGTTTGTCTGCAACGGAGTCCGCGCAACTCCCACGCAGCCTTTGCCCTCTACGTGCCCGGCTTCGGAATTCACGTCAAACCTCATCAAGGTTCCGACGGCGAACACGGAGAACGACGATAAGAATCCGCCGCGGATCGCTCAGCGCAACGTATTCGACCTGTCGGTTGGCGAAGACAATCTGTTTCACGGCGACCACTATAAGTGGAGCGCGCAATTGACGGCGGTCAATCTAGCCAATAAGTATGCGCTGTATAACTTCCTCTCAACATTCAGTGGGACACACTATGTGACGCCGCGAGCGGTGACAGCGGAGATTGGATTTCACTTCTAACGAAGACTGCATCTGATTTCGCCACGAAGGCACGAGACACGGAGAAAAACCAAAACGATTCGGCGGCTCTTCGCTGATTTCACAGGCCATGAATTTCTCGGTGACTCTGTGTCTCCGCGGTGAAAGATGGTTAATTTATTCCGAAGCCTTGTCCGGGCAGGAAGCGGAGCATTACTCCCAAGGCGGCGAGAACCAGGATGAAATATGCCGTGACGGTGGGGCTGGAATGAGCGGGAAAATTGCCGGCCAGGAACACCTGATAAGCTGCGCCGAGCGCAACCAGAAAAAATAAGCTCTCGCCCAGGATGAGCCAAAGTCCGAGGCATGCGGTGAGCAGCACGACGCGCTCCATTTTGCTCAAGGCCAGAGCTGCGTGGCCGCCATCCAAAATCCATACGGGGATCATATTTAAAAGATTCAAGGCAGCGCCGGCGCGGGCGAGCGCGGCCCACATCGGATTGCCGGTTTGCATCCATATCGCGGCACACGCCAGCGATGCGAGGAATCCGGCAAGCGGTCCAGCGAGGCTTACTTCCGCGCGCGTCTGCAGGGGAACTCCGAGCGCGTCCCAGCGGACGTAGGCTCCCAAGCCGGGAAGAAACACTGGCATATCGGCGGGCAGGCCGCGGCGCTTAATGTCGATAAAGTGACCCATCTCATGGATAAGAATAAGGACCACGAAGCCCAATCCGAATTTCAATCCGAAGGCGGCCCAGTAGAATCCGAAGAACGCGACAAAGGTAAGCAGGAACTTAAGCTTGAATAGTGCCAGCAGAATGCCCTTACTCTTGGCGAGCAACACGGCGACAGGGCCAATGGGACCCAGGCGTTGCGCCCACTTGTTTTCACTTGGCGACGGGGCCTGCGGCTGAACCTTATCGGCGAGGTCATCGAGCGAGCGTGCATGGTGCTCGATCCAGGTTGCCTGCTTCGACGCCGGCGGCAACAGGCGCAAGCCCATTAACCACTGCTCCCGCGCCTGACGTAAATGACCGTTAGCTTCGAGAGCCTTGGCCTCGGCAGCTATCCGTTCCAAGTCCTCGGAATGAACCAATGCGTGACAACGGTCGCAGGCGAGTGCGTATGGCATTAAATCGTTGCCGCAGCGCTTGCAGTTTCGGACGAACTCGGGGGTTCCGGTGGCCACGATATACAGTTTACGGTGTTCGCGGAGGACTGTTCTCGAACGGACCGAAAATGACGATAGGCGGGCTGGCCATCATTTTGCACGCGATTCGGATTCCGATAATAAGAATCACAATACCGATGGCCCATTGAATGTTGGGGCCGCCCTCCCACACTTCAACAAAAGGAGAGGCAATTCCGAGCATTATCAACTTTCCCATTTCGGCAGCGAATGCGGCTCCGGTCATTGGTTGCCGTTTTTGCGATTGCCGGATCTGAGCGGGATCGGCGGGCGGGCGAGTCGGCGGCTGACTTGGACCCATTTCTCGCTCCAGTTGGCGTTGCTCTTCGGCTAGGCTCTGATGGGCCAGGCTTTGTTGCTGGACGACTTTTTGCTTGCCTGCATAGTGAATCCAGATGGGAACCGCAGAGGTGGAAACGGCTGCATAGGTTAGCAATGCCGCCGCGATCTGGTAGCGCCGGCCCCCGACGCCCCCCGAGCCCTTTCTCATGGCCGTGCCCACGAGCCAGCCAACGGCGAGCGAGGCGTAACCAATAATAATGCCGGTAGTGATGGCGAACGCCGCATAAAGGATCATGCCCAGCACGGCCGCCCCCACGCCAAAAAGCAGCGCGCGCATGAAAGTGGCGTGGGTATCTTTGGTGAGTTCGGCGCGCATCTTCTCCGCGCAAGCGGAACAGGCAGGAGCATCGTTGACACGGTAGTAAGTGCCTGGGATTGGCTGATGGCAATATTGGCAGTGGTCGTTACCGGGCACGCCGACATACTCTGCCGTGCCAAACTGCGGAGTGGGATTGAAAGCTCCGGCGCTCATCGGCGGGAACGATAACACATAACTTGTCTTAGTTAAAGGCTGGTTGCGCCGACTTAGTTTACTTTCCGCACCACGGAGACGGGAAGCCGCGAAGAAAAACGTGAAATGGCCTCTCCAACTTGTATTTCACGGCTAAAGACTATTGCAATCCTCAGCAATGACTGTTGAGAACTGCATCGCATGATCGACTGTCGACTAAGTCATTGTATTTCATCGTCATCGTAGAAGTTTCAAGGTGTTGTGAGTGTTGCGCTTCGAAAACAGCGATGCGAATCGCATCAAAGAGGCGTGGCTATCTTCAGCAGTTGCCTGCAAGTTTTCCAGCATTTTGATTGTGAAGCCCTCTCGTTTTCATCCACTTAACTAGGGTGAGCCAACTTCATCGAAGTCGCATTGCAGTTTGGTATCGCGAATGCCTTTAGCAATAGTGGCGAGCGGCCTGAAAAAGAAAGAGCCCTCGAACAAAAGGTGGGTTATGACAGTCATCCTGGTTCTCTTCACATTCGCAACTTTCCTGCTGATCGATCACTTCCACAGCCGCAAGGCGGTTGTTGTGCAACCCGCGCTAGCAAAATCAGCCCCGCGACCCGAGAAAGCGGTTCGTCCAACTCCCGAGTTAGTGGGCGGATTCAGGGTTCCCGAAAATCTTCGCTATCACCCCGGCCACACCTGGGCGCTGAATGAGAGCCCGAGCCTGGTACGGGTAGGTCTCGACGACTTTGCGTCTAAGCTGATCGGCAAAGTGGACCGCACAACGCTGCCGCAACGCGGACAGTGGATCCGGCAGGGCCAGAAGATCGCGACGTTCTTCCGTAATGGCGCGAGCGTAGATGTGGTTTCGCCGATCGAAGGCAGCGTTTCCGATGTGAACGACAGCGTGGCGCGCGATCCAAAGTTGGCGCAGAGCGATCCTTACGGCGAAGGCTGGCTGGTAACAGTGCAGTCTCCCGATGCCAAGACGAACTTCCGCAACCTGCTGAGCGGCATGGTGGCGCGCTTTTGGATGCAGGAATCGGCGAGCCGCCTGCAAAGCAGAATGCCGGCATTCGCGGGCGCACTGGCACAGGATGGTGGCGTGGCCGTCAGCAATCTGGCGGAACAGGTTCCCGATGCGGAGTGGGCTACGATCTCGAAAGAATTCTTCCTGTCATAGATCGTTGAAGGCAGATCGTTGAAACCAGAACCTTGAGGGCCGCTAAGAGAGCAACGCTCGCCAAGCCGACTGAATTCAACACCGTCCGGCCCAAGTAGCCGGGCGGTGTTTTTTGTGCGTGGACAAAAATGTTGAACTTCGACGCGGCGGAATCGCTGCGCCACCCCAAATCAGGTTGTTACTCAGGCAAGCCTAGGCGGCGCATCAGGCCGGCGTAGCGTGGGTCGGAGCGGATCGGGTCTAAGCCGGGATAACGAATTATGAGCAGCAGTTCGTTGTCTCCATCGGAGTAGGCTTTTTCCAGGTATTGAAAGGCTTGATCGCGATCGCCGGCAATAGAGTATGCCAGCGCGGTGGCGGAGGTGCTAACCGAACCCGTCATGCTCTTGGCAGCCTCGCAGTAGCCTTTTGCATCCGGGCTAAAAGACACTGGATTCGGCACCGTGGCTTCGACGTCGCGGATTGCCTCGGCAAAGCGGCCCATTGTCGCGAAGAGCTGCGAGCGTTTGTAATGTCCTGAGCGGGAAGTGGGATCGCGTTCAAGAATTTTTTGCAATTGAGCCACTGCTTCCGGATAGCGGTGGGCGGCCATGAGTCCCATAGCGTAGTTGGCTCCGATAATGGTGGAAAGAGGGTCGAGCGAGAGCGCGGTCCGGTATTCCTCGAGCGCCTGGTCCAACCGGTTCTCGGGGACAAGAAAGCTAACCGCATAAAAATAGTGGGCGATTGCGTTGTTGGGATTCTGCTCAATGGCACGCCGGAATTGCGGCTCGGCTTCGCTCCATTTAAATTCCGAAGCCAAGGCCATGCCGCGCGCGGCGTGCGCCTCGGAAAGAGAATCGTCCAATTCGAGGGCCTTTCGGGTGGCATCATCCGCCATTTGGCTGGCCTGGCGCGAAGCAATCCCTGTGGGATAGCCGGGTGCGACATTGTAGGTGTCGGCCAATCCGGCATAGGCGAGAGCGTAGTTGGGATCGGCGGCGATGGCCTGCTGATAAAGCTCGATGCTCTTTTTCAGACCATCCGCGGTGCGGCCATGCCAGAGTTGGCGGCCCTGGAGGTAAAGACGGTAAGCCTCTGGATTACTGGTGCCTGCGCTGGCCATGCGCTGCTGTTCGTTTCCGCTCAGCTGAATGCGCAGGCGGGTCGAAATATCGCGCGTGATGTCGCCCTGCACCTCGGTGATGTCGGCCAGGTTGCGGTCATAATGCTCACCCCAAAGTTCGGTGCCGTCGGCGGCATTTACAAGATCAGCTTCGATTACCATGTGATCGCCGTGCTGCACGATACGGCCCGTAAGCAGCGCGCTTACCCCAAGCGCCTGACCGATCTTTTGCGGATCGTCTTCCTTGCCCTTGTAGCGGAAGACGGTGCTGCGCGCCATCACTTTTAAATTCGGCAATCGAGAGAGTGAACCGATCAGGCTTTCGGTGAGTCCATCGCTCAGGTATTCGTTGGTGGAGTCGGCGGTTGCATTGACGAAAGGAAGCACCGCGATGGAATCGATTTTGCCAGCCTTAGAGTTCCCGCGCAGCAAGTACGCGCCTGCCGCGAACGCAATCAGCACGACGGCGGCAAGCCCGGCGATAGCATATTTGCGGGCGTTGCCCGGTTCACCCTGCGGCAGGACGGCGGGCGAGCCAAGAGGAGAGCTAGAAGACGCGCTGCTGGCTGCCACGGCACTGGACGAGCGCCCGGAGTCGAAGTCGCGCTTGAGCCGCACCAGATCGGCTCGCAGATCGGCCGCGCTCTGATAGCGCAGAGCCCGGTCTTTCTCCAGCGCCTTATTAATAGTTCGATCCAGTTCCGCCGGCAGGTCGGGATTCAAGCGCGCGGGTGAAGTAGGAGCCGCATCCAGAATAGCTTTGAAAATTTCCGCCGAACTGCCGCCGCGAAATGGAAGCACGCCGGTCGCCATCTCATAGAGCACTGCGCCGAATGAAAACAGGTCGCTGCGCGCGTCCATATCCCTGGCGCGCGCCTGTTCCGGCGACATATAGGCGACTGTGCCGAGCGTGGAGCCGGGGCTGGTCAAGTGCTGCTCATCCATCGTCGCCGTCATGGTGTGCGAGGAGGCAGAGGCGCTCCCTGCCGGAAGAGACTTGGCAAGTCCGAAGTCAAGAATCTTGGCGTGGCCTCGCCTGGTGACGAAAATATTGGCAGGCTTGACGTCGCGATGAATTATGCCTTGCGAATGTGCGGCGTCTAAGCCGTCGGCGATCTCGATGGCCAGCGAGAGCATCGTTTCATTTTCGATCGCCTTGCCCGCGATCAGGTGTTTGAGCGTGACGCCATCGAGAAACTCCATGGCGATGAACGTCTGATCGCCATGCTTTCCGATTTCGTGGATGGTGCAAATATTAGGATGATTGAGGGCCGAGGCGGCGCGCGCTTCCCGCCGAAAACGCTCAAGCGCCTGGGGATCGCCGGCTACGTCCTCGGGCAGAAACTTGAGGGCGACGAATCGGCCAAGGTCTAAATCCTCGGCTTTGTAGACCACACCCATCCCGCCGCCACCGAGCTTTTCGACAATGCGGTAGTGCGAAATGGTTTGGCCGATCATGGAATCGAGCGTCAAGAAAACCCCGGTGGTGCAATCGGTCCATCTTACGAACGACGCCGGTGGCAGTCAATGAAAGCGCGGGCAGACTTGGACACTACCCGAGGTAAACACGCGGAGGTGATCACGGTACCCTACTTCGGACCGACGGCGCGCTTTTGGTGTTTCACTGTGGCAGTCGTTCGCGCCTCACGGCCTGGACGACAGCATAGAGTTCCGGAGGAACAGGTCCAAAGGCGAACGGCTCGCGGCGCGCTTTCTGGTTGATCGTGACACGGGGAGTCATAATATCTCACCTGTCGAAAATGGCAGAATTCAGGCAGGAATTAATTAAATTTCGGTGAGATTCACCACAAGTAACCCGGCATTAAGTTACCTTCAATTACGGAAGTTTATCGCTTTCAATCCAAATGCTTTCCGGATCGCCCGCCGCCTGTTATCAATGATTCTTCCCCTGTTTTTTCTATCTGGTTCTAAGGGGAGCTTGTGTCCAGCGTCCGCGGCAGGAGTCTTTCTGAATGAAGACTAGCCCTCAGTCCTGGAGGGAAATGAACCTTACGCCCCGCGTCTATTCCGCGGTGGTGGTCGTGTGCGGTTTCGTTGTACTCACCTATACGATTCTGCACGGTTCGTATCACGACCCGTTCAAGTTCTCCTGTTATTTGGCAGTCGCCCTGGCGGCTTCGCGCCTGAAAGTTACTCTGCCCGGCATAACGGGAACGATGTCCGTTAACTTCCTGTTTCTGCTTCTGGGCATCATGGAACTCAGCGCCGGTGAGACGATGGCGATGGGCTGCGCAGCGGTTGTGGTGCAATGTCTGGGCCGGGATCGTCCCAAGCTGCTGCATATCGCCTTCAACGTGTGCTCAACCGCACTGGCCATAGGGGCCACATTTTTCGTCTATAACTACTCTCAGTCGCATCACGTCATCGACAATCCTTCGGCATTGCTTTTTGTGGCGGCCTGCGTTTATTTCATTACCAACACAATTCCGATTGCGACTATCATCACGCTGACCGAAGGCCGGTCGCTGCGCAAAATCTGGGCCGATTGCTACCTCTGGAGCTTTCCTTACTATCTAGTCGGCGCCGGCGTAGTCGGTGTAATGAGCTGGCTGCACAACTTCACCGATTGGCAGACTTCTCTTTTGACCTTGCCGGTAGCGTATCTCATCTACCGGTCTTATCGCCTTTACCTGGGCAAACTGGCGGATGAGAAGCGGCATGTGGAGGAGATTGCCGATCTGCACCTGCGAACAATCGAAGCGCTGGCGCTGGCCATTGAAGCCAAGGATCAGACGACGCACGATCACCTTCAACGCGTGCGCATTTACGCGAGTGAAGTTGCCAAAGAACTCAAGGTTAGCCACGACGAAATGGAAGCCTTGCAGGCCGCGGCCTTGCTGCATGATATCGGCAAGCTCGCAATTCCCGAGCATATCGTTTCAAAGCCGGGACGGCTGACGCCGGAAGAATTCGAAAAGATGAAAATCCATCCGGTGGTGGGCGCGGAGATTCTGGAGCGCGTCCGCTTCCCTTATCCGGTGGTACCGATCGTGGCGGCGCACCACGAAAAATTCGATGGCACGGGATATCCGCACGGGTTGAAGGGAACGGAAATTCCAATTGGCGCGCGAATTCTGGCGGCGGTGGATTTTCTGGATGCGCTAGCTTCGGACCGGCAATATCGGCGCGCCTTGCCGATGGATGGCGCGATGGCCCGGTTGATGGAAGAGTCGGGAAAAGCATTTGATCCGGAAGTGGTCAATGCGTTGCGCCGGAAATATACGCACTTGGAAATGCTGGTGCACGCGCGCATGGAGGCCCTTAACAAAAAGACGCCGGACGAAGTAACCGAAGAAAAAGAGCCTTACGAAGAAGGAAAGGCTCCGACGCGTGGCATTGAGCCGGCTGCGGGGTTTGCGAAGCCGGGGAAGCAAGGTTCCGAACGCAGCTTTCTGAGTTCGATCGCGGCGGCGCGGCAGGAGGCGCAAACGCTGTTTGAACTCAGCCAGGACCTGGGCGCATCGCTCAGCTTGAGCGAGACGCTTTCTGTGTTTTCGGTGAAATTGCGGCGGTCAATTCCTTACGATGCGATTGCAATTTACGTCTGTCACGGCGAAGAGTTGGTCCCCGAGTATGTAAATGGCGACAACTTCAGATTATTTGCATCGCTGCGAATTCCGATTGGACAAGGGCTCTCGGGCTGGGTCGCGCAAAATCTAAAGCCGATTCTGAACGGTAACCCTTCCGTAGAGCCGGGCTATCTGAATAATCCCGCCATCTATAGCACGCTGACTTCGGCACTCGCTGTGCCCCTGGAGGGCTTGCAGGGCGTTGTCGGCGTGGTTGCGCTTTATCATTCCGAAAAAGATTTCTTCACGACCGATCATCTCCGGATTTTGCTGGCCGTCAGTTCGAAGATGGCGCTGGCGATCGAGAATGCGCTCAAGTACGAGCAGGCGGAAAATTCTGCGGTCACCGATTATCTGACCGGGCTCCCGAACGCGCGGTCGCTGTTTCTGCAACTCGACCGCGAACTCGCACGCTGCAAGCGCGATAACAAATCGCTGACTGTGATGGTCAGCGATATGGATGGCTTCAAGCAGATCAATGACAGGTTCGGCCACTTGGAAGGCAACCGCGTCTTGAGACTGTTTGCGCAGTCGCTGAAAGATACCAGCCGTGAATACGATTACGTCGCGCGCATGGGCGGCGATGAATTCGTGGTTATCGCGCCGGGCCTCACACCGGAGGCGGCCACCCGGAAGGCCGAACAGATGCGCGAACTGGCGCAACGGGCCGGAAAAGAAGTCTGCAACGAAGACATCCTTTCCCTGAGCGTGGGCAAGGCGGTGTATCCGGAGGATGGACTGGACGCCGAGAAGCTTCTCTCTGAAGCCGACAAGCGGATGTATCTGCAGAAGCAGAGTCAGTCGGTACGCGCCAACCGGCGTCTGTATCCACGCATGCGAGGCCGCCTGACGACCGAGATCGCCCTCGATGGCCAGGAACGCGGGATGCTCGGCATTGTCACCAACCTGAGCCTGGGCGGCTGCTACGTGGAAACCAGTGGCATCGTGCTTTCGGGAACAAAGTTGAAGCTGACATTTTCGCTGGGGCAGACCAGGGTTTCGATCCAAAGCGAAGTGGTGCGTATGGATATGGGAATTGGCGCGGCGCTCAAATTTCAGGAGTCAACGCATGAAGTGCGCGCGGCATTGAATCGCATCCTCGATCAGTTGGCTAGCGTGGAAGCAATCCACGACAAAAAGCGCAGCCAGAATGCGGCCGCGACAAAGTTGATTTAAAGGCGTCAGCGAAAATCGCTGAAAATCACGCGGAAAGCGTTACAGGCTGAATCTGGAGAAGGCCGCTGCGCGGCTTTGATAATCCTTGCCGCTCCATGTTCGCAGTTGGCACGCCGGTTCGGTAGAACGACTTTTCGCAATCGGCAGTGGATGGTCCCCGCATACTTCCTTCCATAAACGCCAGGCCCGGGCAGCGCGTGCAGCTTGAGACGTGCGCGCACGATGAGCACACGGGCAAATCCTTGATCTGAACCGACCGCACTTCGTTGAGCTGCGGTGAGTGATTCCAAATATCAAGAAATTTTTGCCGGCGAACATTGCCGCTAGGCAGCGGAAACTGCACGCACGGAAAAACGTCGCCATAGGGTGAGATGTAGAAGAAGGAATGGCCCGCGCTGCACGAGTAATTTTCCATGGCACCGCTCGCGGCGGGCGTGGGCGGCGCGCAAAACTCCTCCTGGTTGGGAACGAGCGCGGGATTGCGAAAAACTTCCTCCAGATTTTCTCCGGCGACGCGAAGCGCCAGAACCGATGTGTCGCCATCCATCATGGGCGTAATGGTGGGATCGAGCGTGTATTGAACGCCGAGATCGGCCGCGAGTTTTTGCACACCGAGATGATCGGAGTAATTCGCAGTCATCAGCACATTGGCGATGTTGACGCGCAATCCTCGATCACGCAGGAATTTAATCGCCTGAATCGAGCGTTCGAGCGAATGCGGCAGCTTGGTGATGGCATCGTGCACATCGGGACGATGTGAGTAAACGCTGATTTGAATCGTATCCACGCCGAGCGAGCGCAGGCGCTGCGCTTCAGCCTCGCCAATCATTACGGCATTGGTTTTGATTTTGACATCGAAAAGCAAGTGGCGCGCGTGCTCGACGATCTCGAAGAAGTCGCGGCGCATGAATGGCTCGCCGCCGCTGAGAGTAAGGAAGAAAACTCCGGCTTCGGCAAGCTGATCAAGAACCCCCTTGATTTCCGGGGCGGTCATCTCGCCATGGTCGTCATGATCAAGATAGCAGTGAACGCAGCGTTCGTTGCAGCGATAAGTGACATCGAGATGCGCGGCGAGGGGGACACCCAGGTTGAACGCCTTTTGCCCTATCTCCGCCATCAGGCTCATCGCGAAAGCTCCGGTGTTAGCGGATGATCGGCCACCAGCAGAATGCCGTGCGAGGAGAGGTCGGCAACGAATTGCTCGGCGTCAGCCTGGGCCTGGGTGGGCTCGATTTCGAATTGCTCGCAAATTCTTTCGCGCACAATTTCACGCAAAGGCGTGCGGCCGTCTGCGGACTGCCAGATCGCGGTCGCAACCTCATTCAGCGTGAAGAACGTGGAATCGGCGGAATTCATGACCATCATCTCGCCAGCCAGCAGACGCGCGGCGATGGCCGAACTGCGGGTAATGTAAATCTCAGACATGCGCGGGCACTCCATCAAAATTGCGGACTTCGTCCCACACCTTTGAATCGGGATAGAACGTGAGCCGACGAATGGGCGTGCCGGCGACGAAGTCACAGGCACTGGCCAGAAGCTTTTCGACAAGCGCGGGATCGTTGGCGAAGAAAAGAATGTTGCGCATCAAGCGGCGAACGGCCTCCGCGGGAAGCATTTTGTCAATCCGATTCTCCGGACCGTGCTCGAGAAAGAACAACGCGCCAATGCCGGCTTTCGTGTTTTCGCCGGCCTTCGCCAACTCGCCAGCAAAGGGGGTGCCGAAGGCCTGATAGGCGGCATTGTCATTTCGCGGGTTGCAAGGGCGGATGTAAGAAATTTCATCCGAGAGCAGCATTACATCGGGAGGAGCGAGGCGCGTCATGGTGGTTTTGCCCGCGCCCGAAACGCCGGAAAATAAATACGCGCGGCCATCGCAGATAGCGCTGGCGGCATGCAGAAGAAATCCTCCGCGCTCAGCAAGAATGAGGCTGTGCACAATGCGCAGCACGGAATCGAGCGAATATGGATTCGCATTCTGCCGCACCAAACCTTTGCCGGTGCGCGGATCCCAGCGCGAAAGAAAATCGCCGCGCTCGATCAACCACTCTCCCTCTTGACCTTGGCCATCTTTGCGGACGCGGACATCGCAGTCGGAGACCGCCAGAGCTTCGACGATCTCAAAATTGAGTTCAAATTCCGCGGAAGTTGAGCTTTGAAAGCCCTCGTACCGCTTCATCAAGAGCTTGAAAAAGTATTCGTCGGTTGTGGCGAGAGAGATGGGGACGCCGCCGATCTCGACGCACGCGACTTGGCTCGGCAGTGGCATTATGCGGCTCCGGGGCCGGCTGCGCGCGACAACGGACCTGCGTTAGATCTGTGAATGTCGTATGGCTCGTATCCGCCGGATCGCGTGGGATGACGCATTGCATGGAGTCTTAGCGCAATTCGGCGGGCGAAACCGCAATAACAAAGGACACGACCGATGGCCCGGGACCCCGGTGTTAACGCGAGGAGCGAATCCCAGACACAACGCTGGCCAGAACAACCGGATAACCTTCCCAGCAACGCGTCGTCGGGGAATTGCGGATCGGGTGCGGACATCGAATCCCCCTGCAAAAGAAATCCGCCGGCCTCGCAGCGAGCAATGAATCGATGAAGAAAAAAACGGCCGTTCCGCTGTGCTAAAACTATCTCGCCGGGCCTAAGATCCCCAGCCGAGCAAGCTGCGATTTCGACCTCGTCATGCGGCCAGAGCGTCGGAAGCATACTTGCCCCGCGCACTTGCAGGCGCAAGCGTCCCGTGCCGCGCAAAACTTCAAGCGCCAGCGCGAACCGTTCCGCGCTCAAACTTTCAGGCGCGTTCGCGGCTTCCGCGGCTAAGAGCTTTTTTTCGACTGACCGCATCCACCCACGTTCCCAAAGACTTTGCCGCAGGCCAGCGCGGCCGTCTCAAAAACGCGCTCGAAGCGGAACGCCGGTTTTTGATACGGCTTTTTTGCTTTTGTGGCTTCGCTCGACAGCTTTTGCCGGTCGTCCGGCGTGCGGTTGTCCGTCATAAATGGTCAAGCCTCGTGCGGCTCATTTCGAAGTTGGGGATAAGTTACAGGCAGTGTACTACACGAGTATGCGGGTGCCAAACAATCGCTAGAATCTGGTCGTGGCTGAATTTGAAGTTCAGCCAGTACTCCAGCATCTTAAGGAATTGATTGTCCCCGTTTGCTAGTACGACGACAGCGTGCCACACTGGCGCGCGCGGCGCACGCTAAGCGTTAACCCGCCTAGAGCCAGCGGCAGCATCACTACCGCGAATGCGGCAAGCGCGGCCAGCGTCGGAGCCATCGCGCTCACGGACTGGCCTTCAATCAGCGCTCCGCGCATAGCGTCGATGGCATAGCTCAATGGAACTGCACGCGCCAGAAGTTCAAGCGGGCGCGGCAGACTTTGAACGGGAAATAGAGTTCCACTCAAAAACCAAAGCCCGGAGCCAAGTAGCCAGATGAGCGCGGAGCCCTTCTGGATGGCAATTTGAACCGTGGCGGCCGCCACGCCGATGGCGAGCGCGACAACGAGCGAAAGAATCATCGCTGCCGCACACGAAAATAAATTCACATGAATAGCCGCGCGAAATATAGCGACGCCGGCGAAAAGATAAGCCAGCAGACTGATCATGCTTCCGGCAAACGCGGAGGTGGCGCTCAGGACAAGCAGTTCGGCGGGCGGAGTGGAAGTGATCATCAGCACTTCCAGCGTGCCGGTTTGTTGAGCCTGCTGCACGGCGTTCAGGAAGGCCTGTGCGCTCATCAAAAAAAATGTGTAGACGCCGGTGCCGACGAGGAGAAAGGGAAAATACTGAACGCCTCCGGGATGAAAGCCGGGACCGATGGCGCGTGCAAGGTAATAAAAAGCGGCCAACTCGATGAACAGGCCTCCGAATATCATGGCGGCTCCGCTGCGCTGGCGGATCGCAGTGAGCAGGTCGCGGCGCAGAATGGCGAGAAGCTTATCCAGAATTAAGTTCATGATGCTGCCCTTGCGCTTGGAGCGCGGCTCAAGAAGATTTCGCCCGGGTCGATTCCGTGTTCGCCGGTTCGCTGAAAATAGAGTGATCGCAGATCATTCGCAGACTCGCGGCCGCTGAGTTTGCGATCTTCGAGTAATGTGCCTTTGTGCAGAAGCAGCAGGCGGTCCGCAACGCCGGCGGCTTCGGCAAAATTGTGTGTGGCGAGAAGGACAGTTGTGCCTTGCGCGGCGAGTGCGCGAATGAAGGTCCAGAAATTCGACGTTGCGGCCGCGTCGAGGCTGCGCGTCGGCTCATCGAGCAGCAGCACACTTGGGCGCTTGATAAGCGCTCGCGCCAAGCCCAGCCGTTGGTACATGCCGCTGGAAAATTTCATCGCCAGCGTGTCGGCCTGCTCGTTGAGCCCAGTTTCGATAAGCACTTCTTCGATTCGACGTTGACGCTCGCGCCGGGGTACTTCATCGAGAGCGGCGAAGAAGTCAAGATTTTCGCGCGCGGAGAGTCGCGGGAAGAAGGTTCGCTCCGTCACTACCGCGATTCCGGTTTGGCGGCGTACCTTTCTGCCGTCGCTTCGTGAGTCAAAGCCGCCCACCCGAACCGAGCCGGTATCGGGCAGCAACATGGTCGAGATCAGTTTTAGGGTGGTGGTTTTGCCACTGCCGTTTGGGCCGAGCAGCGCGACGGTCTCCGCACTTGCAGCCGAAAATGAGATACCGTTCAATGCGACCGTTGCTCCGCCGCGCTCTTTTCCGATCCAATTAAACAGGGCTGGGTGATGGCGAAAAACCTTACCAACGGAATCGAAGACAAGCTGGTTCATGAAAATCGAGCGAGTGGCTCGGCAAAATCTGCTTCAACAAGAATCCGGTTCCACAAAAATCTGGAAGCTCTGCCAAATATAGTTCCCGCAAAACCTTAATGGCCGCGCCGCATTAAGCCACCATACTTCCGATTGAGTCTTTGTATTATAGTTCGCAGCAAGATGTCCGAAGCATTGCTTTCATCTCCCACGTCCACCACTTCGCGAAATCGTGGAGGCGCCTTTAACCTATTGTGCGCCTGCGCTTGTGTGAATCCGCAGCCGGAGCGCGCTGCGCGCATCGCGAATTGGGATTTGGACGATGTCGATTGGTTCGAATTCCGTCGGCTGGCGCAGCATCATGGCGTGTGGGCGCTCGTGGCGCGCAATCTGCTAGAGCAAGCAACCCACTTGCCGGCAGAACTTCGACAGTCACTGCATTCCGCGTACGCCGAAAATCTGCGAAGGAATTTGTGGTTTGCCGCAGAGCTGGCGCGCATCCTCGCGCACCTCGCTAACAGAGAGATACAGATGACCCCATATAAAGGCCCCTTGCTGGCGCAAACGGCTTATGGGGACCTTGGGTTGCGCAGCTTTCACGATCTCGATCTGCTGATTTCTCCCGCGGATTTCGTTGGGGCGAAGGCGGCGTTGGCGGAGATTGGGTACTTTCCATCGCAAGAGCTGTCGGCGCCGGTTGAGCGGCTGTTCTTGCGCATCGGTTATGAACGCTCATTTGACGGCCCAGCCGGAAAAAATCTGCTCGAACTGCAGTGGAATTTGTTGCCTCATTTTTATGCAGTCGATTTTCGCGCCGCTCATTTTGAATGGGAGGACTTGTTCGCTCGCGCGGGGCGGGTGCGGCTTGGAATGGCTGAAGTTCCATGTCTTTCGCCGGAAGATTCGTTTCTTGTTTTGTGTCTGCATGCGGCAAAACATCTCTGGACGCGGCTGCTCTGGATCTCCGATATTGCCGAAAGCTTGCACGTCGCTGGGCTCGATTTCACGGACATTATTGCCCGAGCACGCGCGGCCGGAATCACGCGAATCCTTGGAATCGGTTGCTGGCTGGCAGAACGGGTGTTGGGAGCGGCGATTCCAGCGGCCGCCCGCGAAGTAATTGAGCGTGATTCTGACGTGAAGAAATTAGGTGAGTACTATGCGGCGCGCGTGGCCCAAGCCGCGAGCTACGACTTTGACTCGAGCAAGTATTTTCGCCAGGTTTGGAAACTGCGGGAGCAACCGCGCGACCGCTGGCGATATTTGTGGCGGCTCGTCTTGACTCCGGGTCCGGGAGAAATCGCAGCGATCGCATTGCCGGAGATCCTATTTCCGCTGTACCGCATGGTGCGAATGGGGCGCCTGGTTGGGAAGCGTTCTAAGTGGCTCGCGGGCGTTTAAGCGGAGTTTTCTCGGTCAGCCCGTACTCGAGCATCAGATAACCGCGGGCGCCCGAGGGGCGCCCGCGCAAAATAAGAACAGTTGATTAGAAACTCGCGCTTATTTGAGCGAGGCCATGTCGATCACGAAGCGATACTTCACGTCGCTTTTCAGCAGGCGTTCATAGGCTTCGTTGATCTGCTGGATACGGATCATCTCGATATCGCAGGTGATGCCGTGTTCGGCGCAGAAGTCCAGCATCTCCTGCGTTTCCTTGATTCCGCCAATGCCCGAACCTGCCAGTGAACGGCGCTTGAAAATGAGGTTGAAAGTCTGGACCGTGGGCGGCTGCGGTGGCGCGCCTACCAGGGTCATGACCCCGTCCCTTTTCAGCAGCGAAAGATACGCGTTCAGGTCGTGAGTGGCCGAAACGGTATCGAGGATGAAGTCAAAGCTGGCAGCGTGTTTCTGCATCTCTGTGTCGTTTTTCGAGACGACCACTTCCTGTGCGCCCAGCCGCAAAGCGTCGTTCGTTTTGCCGGGCGACGTGGTGAATAGCACGACGTGGGCGCCGAAGGCATGAGCAAACTTCACTCCCATGTGGCCAAGGCCGCCGAGGCCAACTATGCCAACCTTCTGTCCCTTGCCTACCTTCCAGTGCCGTAGCGGCGAATAGGTGGTGATTCCGGCGCATAGCAAAGGCGCCGTCGCGGCGAGGTTAGCCTTTTCCGAGACGCGCAGAACATACTTCTCATCGACCACGATGCTATCGGAGTAACCGCCGCAAGTGACACCGCCCAGATGCTTGTCCTCGCTGTTATAGGTGAGAGTCATTCCAACATCGCAGTACTGCTCCAGGCCTTCCATGCAGTTGGGGCAAACACGACAGGAATCTACCATGCAGCCGACAGCGGCGATGTCGCCCGCTTTGAATTTCTTGACGTCGGCACCGGTTTCTACGACGCGGCCGACGATTTCGTGCCCCGGAACGCACGGAAAAACCGTGGGCATCATCGCGTCCCACTCCCCGCGAACCGTGTGCACGTCGGAGTGGCAGACGCCGCAATAGAGGATTTCAATTTGCACGTCATGAGGCTGCGGCTCACGGCGCTGAATGGAAAATGGGCCGAGAGCTAAGGTCGCGCTCTGTGCGGCAAAAGCTTTTGCGCCGAAGGATTTGCTGGAGGAATGTTGTGCGGGAGGAGTGAGGGTTGATGATTGGCTCATGATGAATCCTAAGTCCTTTCGTTTTCTAGTGTAGATTGCGATTTGCAGCGGGCGGATTCATAAAGTGCGCGCGGCGAGAACGCAAAGGTCCGCGAAAAGAAGGGTTGCGCCGCGATTCGCAGTTCAGGCCGTTGCGTAATCTGCTAAGCTACGGCATAATAATGGTTTGTCTCAACCCTGCCGGACTCTTCCGGAATAAAGGAAACGAAGTCAGTGTTAATGATCCGTCTGGCGCGCTTCGGCGCGCGTAAACAACCGTATTATCGCGTAGTGGTGATTGAGAAGGAGCGGGCGCGCAATGGGCGTCCGGTGGAAGTGGTTGGCACGTACAATCCGAGAACCAATCCGGCCACATTTGACCTTAAGCGGGAGCGCATTACGTACTGGGTGTCGAAGGGTGCGCAGTGCTCTGAGCGCGTGGGTAAGCTGCTGGCGATGCCCGCGCCGGCTGTGGCCTCGCCGGTTGCGTAGGCCCTTTCTCGTCAGTTGCGTGCAGGTTTGAAGTCCCTCTGGGGCTAAAGCCCAACATTTTTGGTGGTCGGATTGGCACGGCTGGAGCCGTACCCTTTCAAAGCCGATCATGCGATGGCATGTCTATCCGGAGTTTATTGAATGACCGAACAATCCGCCAATGCGCGCGCCTTGATTGAGCATATTGCCAAGGCGCTCGTGGACTCAAAAGATGCGGTTTTTATCGACGAGTACGAAGATGGCGATGAGACCGTGATCGAACTGGAAGTGGCGGAAGAAGACTTAGGTAAGGTCATTGGCCGTTCGGGCCGGATCGCGCGGGCTTTGCGCACTGTACTGAACGCAGCGGGTACAAAGAACGACAAGCGCTATGCGCTGGAGATTCTCGAATAGCGGCAACCGACGCGAGTGGCGAATGGATTTCTCTGGCGCTGGTCATCAAAACGCAGGGCCGCCGGGGAGAAGTCGCCGCTGAGTTGCACACCGACGTCCCCGATCGCTTTCGGCGAGGCATGCGGCTTTCGGCGCTGCTGAAAGGCGGCGAGCGGCGCCAAGTAACGGTTGAGGATTTGTGGCCGCACAAGAGTTTTCTGATCCTGAAGTTTGAGCGCGTGGAAACGATTTCGGATGCGGAAGCGCTGAAGGGTGCAGAACTTCAGGTTCCGCGCGCCGAACGCGCTGAACTGGATCCGGGCTGGACGTACCTGAGCGACCTAATCGGTTGCTCGGTGTTTGAGGGCGAGGGAGAGATCGGTTGTATCACCGATGTTATGTTTGGGGCGGGAGAAGCGCCGCTGCTGGTGGTTCGCAGTAAGAAGCATCAGGACGCGAAGGAAACTTCGGGGAATCTGCATTATGAGATTCCGTTTGCGGAAGCATATCTGGTAAGCGTGGATGTGCAGCACAAAGTAGTGCGCATGCGGCTGCCGGACGGTTTGCTGAATGTGAATGGTCCTGTGAAGAAAGAAGGACTGTAGGCTTTCGATTTTCGGGATCGGCTGTTGCGTTGTTGGAAAAAAGTCATTGCGAAATTAAGTGGCTGCGCAAATGAAGATCGACATTCTCACGATCTTTCCCGATTTTTTTCGCGGGCCGCTGGATTACGGAATTGTTCGCCGGGCGCGCGAAAACGGACTGGTTGATATCAGGATTCACGATCTGCGGAACTTTACGAAAGACAAACACCGCACCGTGGATGATAGGCCGTTTGGCGGCGGCGAGGGCATGGTCCTGAAGCCCGAACCGATTTTTGAGTGCGTTGAATCGCTGGGCGACGTCGCATCGCGCAAGGAACGGCTCAATGCTGGCGCGAAGCAAACGGTGATTGTACTTTCCGCGCAGGGGCACAAGCTGGATCAGGCGCTGGCAACTGAATTGTCGGCGCTGGAACGAATCGTCCTGATCTGCGGCCGGTATGAGGGCGTGGACGAGCGCATCAGCGAGCATTTGGCGGACCGTGAGGTTTCGGTCGGCGATTATGTGCTCAGCGGCGGTGAAATGGGAGCGGCGGTGATTGTGGATACGGTCACGCGGCTGATTCCTGGCGCTGTGGGCAACGAGGCTTCGACGCGGCAGGAATCGTTTACGGCTTCGGCGATCGCCGAGAATGCTGGAGATGTTTTCGCGGGCGAGGGCGCCCGCGCCACACCAGGGGCTCCGAGTTCGACGTGCGTTTCCGGTGGACTGCTGGATTATCCGCATTACACGCGGCCGGCGGAGTTTCGCGGGATGGCCGTCCCGGAAGTGCTGGTCAACGGGAACCATGACGAGATTCGACGCTGGCGCAGAAAAACAGCGCTGGCGAAAACGTTGCGCAACCGCCCGGATCTTTTGGAACGAGGCGCGTTAAGCGACGAGGATAAGGAATTGCTGGCCCGGATCAAGGGCGAGAGGTAGAACCAGGAAGGAAGTATTATGCGCAATCAAATTATCGAAAAACTGCTGGCGAAAACCCGCCGCACTGACCTGCCAAAATTTGTCCCCGGCGACACGATTCGCGTGCAGGTAAAAATCCGCGAAGGTGAAAAAGAGCGCCTTCAGGCGTTCGAGGGCGTGGTCATCGCGCGCAGCCGTGGCGCGCAGCCAAGCTTCACCGTGCGCAAGATGAGCTTCGGGCAGGGCGTGGAACGCATCTTCCCGGTCGATTCGAAAGTCATCGATAAGATCGACGTGGTGCGCTCGGGCAAAGTGCGCCGCGCAAAGCTCTACTATCTGCGCGCATTGAAAGGCAAGGCCGCGCGACTGAAGGAAGTCGAACAGCAGTAGTCTTGGATATCCACTCGAAAGCGTGCGTCTCGCTTGTCTTTTGGGTGACGGATGCAGGCTCGAGTGGATTCCGGAAATACAGGTATGCCTCCGGATTGGCAGAAGCGGGCTGTGGAAATCAGCAGTCAATTCGCCCACCTAACCGGTAATCTCCTCTTGTTTCCCTGCATCAAGTCGGCGAAGATGCTGATTAGCATCTGTGCCCAAAGCCACAAGAAAATCTAGAGCTATTCCGCGCCAAGAAATCGCTAAGACAGCGATTTCGGCGTCAGCCGCCAAGTTGCGATTGCTGAAGACACTGCATTGCACTCTGCGCTTCGAAAAACTAGCTTGGGCCGGCGGCGCAAGGCTGCTCGCGGGAGTGGACGAAGTCGGCCGGGGATCGTTGTTTGGGCCGGTTGTGGCCGCAGCGGTGATTCTCGATCCCTCCTATCGCATTCGTGGCCTGCGCGATTCGAAACTGCTGCCCGCGGAACGCCGCGAGATTTTGGCCTCCCGAATTCGTGAACACGCCGTCGCCTGGGCTATCGCGGCCGTAGATTCCGCGCGGATCGATCAGATCAATATTTATCATGCGTCGCGGCTGGCGATGTTGCATGCAGTTCAGCGACTTTCCTGTGCGCCCGATCACCTGCTGGTGGACGCGATGAAGCTCGATTGCGAACTGCCGCAGAAAGCGATCATCCACGGCGACGCGCTTTCCGCTTCAATTGCGGCGGCATCGATAATTGCGAAGGTTGAGCGCGACCGCATGATTGCCGCCTGGGACCCCGTGTTTCCCATCTACGGACTGGCGTCCAACAAGGGATACGGCACGCCCCGTCATCTCGCCGCGCTTCGCGAGCATGGGCCTTCGCCGCTGCACCGTTTGTCGTTTGCGCCGGTATGGACCGCCCCAGTGCCGCAGGAAGTGCTCAGCTTTATGCGCGAGGACGCGGACGATACCCGAGAAGTTTCGGGCGACACAGAAGGCGAAGAAGTAATCGCCATCTGATATTGGCATTCCGAACCAGCGCTGGGGAGGAGTCCGTCCCGGCTCCAAACCATCAGATTCCGCCCTCTGGTCGGAATGACAAAGGTTAAGGGTTGAGGGATCATCTCACTTCTTGTAGATCAGGCTGCGTTCATGACCGGAATCATCCTGCTATCATTCGGGCGTGTCCGCGCGCGGAAAATTCATTACCTTTGAGGGTCTGGACGGAAGCGGCAAGAGTACGCAGATCGCCAATCTGGCGCGCAGTCTGCGCGCCCGCGGCATTTCAGTCACGGTAACGCGAGAGCCGGGCGGGACCGCAACCGGGGAAAAGATTCGCGAGGTGATGCTCCACTCGATGACTTCCGGGCTGTCTCCGCTGGCGGAAATGGCGCTGATGTTTGCCGCGCGGACTCAGCATATCAACGAAGTGATTCTTCCCGCGCTGGGTGAGGGACGAGTGGTGCTCTGCGATCGCTTCACGGATTCGACCGAGGCGTATCAGGGCGGTGGGCGCAAGCTGGGGGCAAAGGCGGTGCTCACGCTGCACGAAATTCTGTGCGGCGGATTGCAACCGGATTTGACCATCCTCCTCGACAACGAGGTGTCGTTCAGCATTGAGCGGGCCAGAAAGCGCAATCGGCGGAATAAGAGCGCGCACCCCGAGAAAGACGAGAACCGGTTCGAGCAGGAAAGCCGCGCGTTTTTCGGGCGGGTGCGTCACGCTTATCTAGAGATTGTAGCGCGCGAGCCACAGCGGGTGCACAAGATTGATGCGCGCGGGACGCCGCGGGAAACGCACGCCATCATCATGGAATTGGTAAGAAAGAAGCTGAAGATCAGCTGCTAGGGCGCAAAGCTTGGGTTATGCCTTTTTCTGATTTTGTCGGTAACTCGGAGACCGTGCGTCACCTGCGCGAAATGCTGGCGCGGAGACACTTTCCGCCTGCGGTGATTCTGGCGGGGGCGCGCGGTTCGGGCAAATACACTCTCGCGCTCATGCTGGCGCGCGCCATGAACTGCCTGGAGCGGCCGGCGGATCATGCGACGAAAAATGAAGAAGGCGCGGGCAGCTTCGCATTTAACATCCCGTCCGCGCCCGAGGAACCGGCAACAGCTTCCCTGCCCGATTTTTGCGGACACTGCTCGAATTGCACGCGCATCGAGCTAGCTGCCGACCTGGATGCGCGCTTTGCCGAAGCGGTGGAAACGCGCGAAAATCTGCGTGAAACCGACAAGAAAGAAACGCGGATCTTGGTGCAGACGCATCCCGACGTTCTTGTCATTCCTCCCGACCCGCCGCAGATGATGATTAAAGTCGATCAGGTGCGGCACATCATCCAGAGCATCTACTATCGTCCCGCCGAAGCGCGGGAAAAGGTATACATCTTTACGAGTTCGGCTTTCATGAAAGAAGCGGCCAACTCACTGCTTAAGGTGCTGGAGGAGCCGCCTGAGTTCGCAACGATATTTTTGCTGACTGAAAATGCGGGCGAATTGCTGCCCACGATCCGGTCGCGATCGATGACATTTGCGCTCGGCGCACTGCCCGTGGGCGAACTTGAAAAGCGCCTTGCCGAGTTGCGGAGCGACTGGAACCCGCAACGTCGCGCTCTGGTCGCGCGGCTGAGCCAGGGAGCGATTGGGCGCGCTCTTTCATTCGACGCCGAGAGCTACCTCGCCGCCCGCGCGCAGGCCCTGATTCTGTTGAAGTCGGCCCTGGGCGGCGGAGATCATAGCGAGCTGTTTAAAACTACCGAGAGCTTCCGCGCGGGAGCCGACGGCCGCGAGAAGATCGAAACCCTCCTGCGCACGCTGTATTTGCTGCTGGAAGACGTGATGTTCGTGCAATCCGGAACCGGGCAGTTGGTGCGGAATATAGACATTCAGTCGGAGCTTAAAAAGATGGCGGAAACGGCCGATTTTACCTGGTTACAGCGCGCATCGGCGGGTTTAGGCGAGGTGGAACGCGGCCTGCGGCGCAACCTGCTGCGATCTTTGTCGTTGGACGCCTTTGCCACCGCACTCGAACCGGGCGCCTGATCGTGGACACATTGATGTTTCGCCCGATTACGAGTTACGTTACTTGTGACACAAAACATTGTCAGGAAAACTGGCGTATGGTACCGTACCAGTAAGTTTTCCCTCGGAAACCACTGTTACAGGCTCAAGTGTCGTGGACTATTCTGCCGCCTCCGTGCGCCAGGTGGTGAGATATGAAAGAAACCCTAGACCCGGTATCTGCCGAACAAACCGACCAGGAAGGCTTTGCCAACCGCAAGCTGATCCGGCCATCGCTCACCCGCAATGACCGTGTTCACAATAATCACGGCAATAATCACGTCTCGAACCATGCCCCGTCCGCCAGCCGGGATCGCGACCGCTCCGCTGCGCCGGGCGGCAAGAAAGCCGCGCCCTCCGAGCAGACGAACGCGGAGAATTTTTACTACCAAAAACAGATGCAGACCAAAACGCCGATGGTCGTGGTGCTCCGCGACGGCGAGGAAGTCCACGGCTATATCGAGTGGTACGACAAAGCCTGTATCAAGCTGAACCGCAATGGCGCGCCCAACCTCATGATCTACAAGCCGGCGATCAAGTACATGTTCAAAGAGGGCGAAGTTCGGAGGTAGGCTCTGCCGTAGGCGCTGTGGATCACTTCAGGTAGCGGTCGAACCACCCGAGCATCCTTTTCAGCATGTCAATCTGATGTTTCTCTTGTCGAGGCAGATGGCCTTCGCCGGGATAGACAACCAATTCGCATTCCACGCCATAGCGTTTGAGGGCGCGGTACAGCTCCCGTGATTGGCTGACGGGATTATTGTGATCGTCCTCGCCATGCAGGATGAGCGTAGGGGTTTTTGCGTTGCGAATATAGGTGGCGGGTGAGTTGCTGGCAAAGACCTCGGGGTGCTCCCAGGGCGTGCCGAAGTACCATTCGTCTCCAGCAGGAGAATCTTCGGTTCCAAATTCGAGGGTCTGATCAAATACGCCCCCACCGGTGACTGCAGCCTTGAAGCGGTTGGTTTGCGTGATTGCCCATTGCGTCATTTCGCCTCCGTAGGACCAGCCTCCTATTCCCAGGCGGTTGGGGTCGGTTTGCCCGCGGGCGATCACCGCATCCAGAGCGGCCATGAGGTCTTTGAAGTCCCCGCCACCCCAGTCGGCACGATTTGCCTTCACGAAATTCTCGCCATAACCGATCGAGCCTCGAGGGTTCACCATCAGAACCTGATAGCCTCTGGCCACTAGCAGTTGAGGCCAGGCATTAAACCAGAAATAGTCGGCCGAGAAATTGCTCGCAGGTCCGCCGTGCACGAGCAAAACGAGCGGAAGTTTGCTGTCGGCAGGTTGGGTAATGGGCTTCATCAGCGCGGCCTCGATCTCTGTGCCATCGAAACTCTTGAAGCGGAAGATCTCCGCATCGGCGAGTTGAACTCCGTCCCAGCCTGCTTGTAAATGACTCACTTGCGCGATCGTGCCGTCAATTCGCCGAATGAAGAGTTCCGGCAGTCGATTGAAGCCAACGCCAGCGAAAATGATCGTACCGTCAGGGGCGACGTCGAAGGCACGGACGGAGTAAGGCAGATCGATGGCTGCCACGGTCCCATTTGAATTGAGGCGGAAAATCCGATTGCGGAAGCCATCGGCGACGCGAACGAAAATTGTGGAGTCGCTTTGCCAACGGGCGTCGATGACGGCGCGATCAATGGTAGAGGTGACATCGCGTGCTGGCCCGCCGTTGACGGTCTGCAGGAAAAGGTCGTGAGGTTCCGGGCCGCCAGTGCGAGTCGAGATAAAGGAGAATTGCGTGCGCCCCGGCGAAATTACAAGTTCATCGAATGGCTGATTCGGCTTGCTGGCAAGAGTGATGGTCGCATCTTTGACGGAGATGCTGTACAGGGCATCATTCCAGGTTTCGTCTTTAGGATGATTGCTGGCCATGGCGAGGATTTGATCGGAGCTCGACCAGCCGAAATCATCGATCCTCAAAGCGCCGCGAGTGAGTTGGCGGGTTTTGCTTGAAGCGAGATCGACCACCCATAGGCGTTCCAGATCTTGCTCGCGATCGGCGATCTGCGCGTCATTCTCCGCCTTGCCTTGTTCGGGTTCTCGGGCCAGAAAGGCAACCTGCTTGCCGTCGGGCGACCAATGGTAGTCGCTCACCCCGGTGGCATCGGCAGTAACCGCGTGAGCTTCACCTCCATCGGCCGGCATGATGTAAACCTGCATGGTCCCGGCACGATTGGAGAGAAACGCCAGACTACCGCCATCGGGGCTCCATTGCGGCAATCGCTCCGACTTCTGCGAGAACGTAAACTGGCGCAGTTCTCCTTGACCGACACGCAACAACCAGAGGTGGGATTCGATTGCGGGCCCGTTTACTTGCGATACGACGCAGACAAGACGGGAACCATCGGGAGAAAAATGAAGATCGGAAGGCCGCTGGTACTTGACCGCGCGCTCGGGCGTGAGGGGAACGGAGGTCCGACTGGGGGCGCTCGGTTGTTGAGCAAGGCACGCAATCGATAGAACGGCAACTAAGGCAAGGTCCGGCAGGCGCATGGGTAACCTCAGAGCACCACGTTACCAGCGCGGTGCCGATGGGTCTTTCACGATCGAAACGTTGTGTCTACGATTAGCGGCCCTTGATTGGGAGCGATATTGTGCAGGGGAGATCCCGGTGACGGACTTGAAGATTCGACTGAAGTGGGCTTGGTTCGCGAAGCCTACTTCCACGGCGATCGCGGCGAGCGGCGAATCCGACTCGACGAGCTTATGGCTCGCAGATTCGACCCGCAGCTTCCTCATGTAGTGCCCCACAGTGGAACCGGTATGTTTCCTGAACTCGCGGGCTAAGTGGACAGGGTGGATTCCCACCCTGCCGGCAATCGTACCAAGGCGCAGAGGATCGTGATAATGAGCGTGGAGAACCTCGATTGCTCGTTTCAGCCACATAGGCCTGCGCCCTCCCGGGTCAGTCCTTTGCCGGCGTCCGAAATCCCCGGCAATCTCCAAGAGCAAGCCTTCGATCACGAGAGGACTGGCGAACCCTCCCAACCTGTACTCCTGGTAAAGTCTCGTGGAAAGCCAGGTTAGATTCGCGTCTCGGACGTACGTCGGTCGAGTGGGAAACGGCGCGCAATCGCGAACATGCTCCAGCCATCCAACGGCCACATCGGCGATCAAACAATGCAACCCGGCCGGTCCTGACTTGTTTGCGTGGATTTCGCCGGCGGGTCGAAAAAAAGCCCCGCTCTTGCTGAGGTTTAGCACTCGCTTGTCGATGCTTTCTTCGCAATGTCCATCGAGAACAAAACCGATGCAAGCGCGATCATGAGCATGCTTGGGGAGGACTAGATAAGGGCTGTGCCGGCTGACAAAGAGCCGGCAATTCGCGACCTCCTGGACGCCCAGAATCTCCCCATGGTGGCTCGGAGCAAGCGACCTCGATGTCAAGCGCTATCCCTCCCGTTGGCCCCGCCGCATTAGACGACCTAACTACAGCTTCGGCAGCACAATTCCCTTCTGCGCCTGGTACTTTCCCTTGCGATCCTTGTAGCTCGTCTCGCAGACCTCGTCCGATTGAAAGAACAGAATCTGGCAGAGTCCTTCATTGGCGTAAATCTTCGCGGGCAGCGGCGTGGTATTGGAGATCTCAAGCGTGACAAAGCCTTCCCACTCCGGCTCGAAGGGCGTGACGTTGACGATGATGCCGCAGCGCGCATACGTTGACTTGCCGACACAGACCGTCAGCACATCGCGCGGAATTTTGAAATACTCGACCGAGCGCGCCAGGGCGAACGAATTCGGCGGGATGATAGCGACGTCGGCCGTCACGGTCACGAACGAGCGCTCGTCGAAATGCTTGGGATCGACGATGGTGCTGTTGACATTGGTGAAAATCTTGAACTCGTCGGAGACGCGGAGATCGTATCCGTAGCTGGATACGCCGTAGGAAATCACGCCCTGGCTTACCTGCTTTTCGGAATAAGGGTTGATCATGTCGTGCTCTTGCGCCATGCGGCGGATCCAGCGGTCGCTCTTGATGCTCATGGAACTCCTTAGGAATTCGTAATTTTGCAATTGGGTAATTTTGTAATCTTACGAATCGAGCGGGCAATTGGCGAGATGAACGTGCCCAAAGGGTTCAAATTGCAAAATTACCCGATTCCGAAATTACAAAATCGCATTGGCTGGTGCAGCCATATTACGAGAATGATCCCCCGGTTGACAATCCGCCGTATCTCCCTTAGCATCAATCACTTGAGGAACAATTATCTTCCAGGCGGGGGTCGCCCGTGATTAAGCTCGATATTATCAACGAAGTCGTGAACCGAACCGGCATCACGAAGACCAAAGCCGAACTGGCGGTGGAAACCGTGTTTGAGAGCATGAAAAAGGCGCTCGCGACCGGCGACCGCATTGAGTTGCGCGGATTTGGCGTGTTCAACGTGCGTCCGCGGAAGACCGGCATTGGACGCAACCCCCGTACAGGCGCGGAAGTTTCCATTCCGCCGGGGAAAGCCGTGCGCTTTAAGCCGGGCAAGGAATTGCAGTCGATCGACTAGAATTCATGCGGCTGGGAGTCTCGCTTCGCTCCAGCGCCTACAGAAGTCAAAGGTCAGTTTGCAGATTTTGAACCCCTTGACCTTTTACCTCTGCAATCTGACCTCTAACCTCTGACCTTGTTTTTTTCATGTCCGAATCCACGCCATCTTTCCCTGTCTTAACTCCCGCGACAGCCCATGAAGTGTGGGTGATCGAACGCCCGCGGCCAAAATGGTGGCTCTACATTTTGTTTTTGCTCTTGACCATGTTCAGCACCACGGTGGTTGGAGCTCGGATGGAGTTTAACTATCTCCACCGCCAGCCAGCGCTTTCTTTGAACGACGACTCCATCTCTCTTTTTCCCGTGATGTGGGCGCTCCAAAATCCGGCGAATTTTTTGGGCGGCTTGCCTTTTTCGCTGGCCCTCATGACAATTCTCTTTTCGCACGAGATGGGACATTACCTTTACGCGCGTCATTATCGCGTCTATGCGACGCCGCCGTTTTTTGTGCCGTTTCCCAGCTTGATTGGAACGCTCGGTGCGTTTATACGGATCAAGAGTCCGATACCATCGCGCGCGGCGCTTTTTGATATTGGGATCGCCGGCCCGATTGCAGGATTTATTCCCGCGTGCATTGCGCTCTTTGTGGGCTTGTCGCTCTCGCATCCCATCGCCGGTATGCCGCCGGCCCAGTTCCAACTCGGATTTCCGCTTGCGTTTCATCTCGCAGCCCGCGTGCTCGGCATTGCTGTGCCTCTGTCGGCGTTGTCGCTGCATCCGCTCGCCGCGGCAGCGTGGGTAGGCTTCTTCGCGACCGCGCTCAATTTGCTGCCGGGCGGTCAATTGGATGGCGGCCATATTCTTTATTCCGTTTCTCCGAGCTGGCATCGGATTATTACTCTCCTAACGGTGTTTTCACTGGTGCCGCTGGGAAAGTATCAATGGACAGGATGGTTCCTCTGGGCGGTCTTGTTGGCGCTGACCGGAAGACATCCGCGAGTGCCGGTCAATCCGAAAGTCGCAGACCGGCGGCGCATTCTAGCACTTGGCGGCTTGCTGATGCTGGCCCTCAGCTTCACGCCCGCGCCATTTACGCATAGTTCCGGCCGCGAGGTTTGGCCGGAACTCCGCGACGATGCGCGTGATACTATCCATAGCCTTGGTGTTGGCGCGCGCCATCTTCTTCACCGGAAATGAATCGGCAGTGACTGGCGGGTCCCCGGTCGCGGATGCCTGACGCCGACAGCCACTTCTCGGAGGATCCCTTAACTCAACACAGCCTCGTTTGCCTGCTCCTTCCATCGTTCGACATTTACTCCCTTCACAAGCAGCCATAGCATCAGCGCTGCTTCGGCAAGAACGCCGACAACTTCAATCAATGGCAGGACATGGTGCGCAAGCGGCGGCGATAGAAACGTCAGCCAACCCACTCCGGAAAGCACCATGAACAGGCCAAGAATTCCGGGCAGGAAGGTCGATTTTAAAATGAGATAGCCGATCAGCGAGTTGAAAATTCCGAAAAATACCAGGTAGATGTATGCCGATTGAACGTTCAACTTGATCAAGGTAAGCGCCGCAGCCTGTAGCTGCTCCGGCTTAAATGCGCTCAGATACGGACTTCCATCCAGGATGACAAACGGAGCGACTCGAAACAGGCTTCCGCAAGCCTGCACCGCGCATCCCACTAAACTGATGGACGCTGCCAGCAACGCGACTGTCTTGTTCACAGGTCTGAATAAGCCATAGAAAAGAATCGTTACCGAGATGTACAGAGCAGTCCCGATGAGACCGATCGCCATACTTAAGCGAAACAGCGGTTCATGCGCCAGAAGATTGCTCACCGTAGTGGCAGCGTTGTCAGGTAGGATCATCCCGCGAATGAATAACTCGCCGGAAATGGTGGTGACAAAGTAAAGCAAGTAAATGAGGCCGATAAGCCTGGCACCGGGACCGGGAGTACTTTCTGCAATCCGTTCCATCATCGTCATCGCCTCCATTTCGGATCTGTCGCGCTACATCAGCCACACCGCATCCACATCCACGATAATCTGCGTGCGCGGAATTTTGCGCGCGGCGGCCTCGGCCAGCATTGCACGCAGGAGCGCGTTCATCTTCTCACGGCTCGGCGATTTCAAGATAAAGTGATAGCGGTAATCGCGCTTTAGCCGCGTGATTGGGGCGGCAGCCGGACCGAGGACACGTATGCCTTCGTGCCGCGTTTTTTCAAACCAGCGGCCAATTTCGCCCGACCATGCCAGGGCTTCGTCCAGCTTTTCGCTGCGCACGATGACGTTGGCGATTGCGCTATAAGGCGGATAATGCATCCAACTGCGGAATTGCAACTCTTTATCGTAGAAGGCGGCAAAATCGTGGCGAGCGGCAAACTGCACCGCATAGTGATCCTGAAAATAGGTCTGCAGAATGACTTTACCCGGCGAATTGCCCCGCCCCGCGCGCCCCGCAACCTGAGTGAGTAACTGAAAGGTTCGCTCGGCAGCGCGAAAGTCCGGCAAGCCCAGCGCGGCATCGGCGGCCACGACTCCCACGAGCGTGACCCCGTGCACGTCGTGACCCTTCGCGATCATCTGCGTGCCCACCAGCAAATCCAGTTCACCTTCGTTCAGCGCATTCAGCGCGCGTTCGAAGTCTTCACGTCCGCGAACAGTATCGCGGTCCAGACGTCCAATGCGCGCCTGTGGAAACATGTCGTGCAGCAATTCTTCGAGCTTCTCCGATCCAGTGCCGACGAAGTAGACGTAATCGCTGCCGCATTGCGCGCACTTGTTGGGAATCGGCGCGACATGCCCGCAGTAGTGGCATTCCATTTTATGTTCGCGCTTGTGGTGCGTCATGGAGACGGCGCAGTTCTTGCACTGCAGCGCCTCTCCGCATGCGCGGCACAGCACCACCGGCGAGTATCCACGGCGGTTGAGCAGAACCATGACCTGCTCTTTTTTCTCCAGCCGCTCACGGATCTCTTCGGCCAACTTGCGCGAGATCACCTGCTCCTTGCCGGTTTCCTGGAATTCCTGGCGCATGTCAACGATTTCGACTTCGGGTAGCGGACGGTTTTCCACGCGATCGGGCAACTCGATAAGCGCATATTTGTTCTTCTTGGCGTTGTAATACGACTCAAGCGAAGGCGTGGCCGAACCGAGCACGACGACAGCATCCGCCATTTTTGCGCGCATCACGGCCACGTCGCGCGCATGATAGCGCGGCGTCTCCTCTTGTTTGTAAGAGGAATCCTGCTCTTCATCCACGATGAGCAGCGCCAGATCGCCGACCGGCGCGAAAACGGCGGAACGCGTTCCCACGACCACCCGCGCCTCTCCGCGTTTAATGCGATGCCACTGCTCAGCGCGTTCGTCGTCGGAAAGACCCGAGTGCAGGATGGCGACTTCATCTCCGAATACCTGAATCAGATCGGCTGCCATCGCCGGGGTGAGGCCGATTTCGGGCACCAGAAGAATGGACGACCGTCCCTGCTCAAGCACCTCGCGCATCACCGCCAGATAAACGGCGGTTTTGCCGGAACCGGTGACGCCGTGCAGCAACATACCCGTAAATTTGCGGGCGTTTACGCCATCGAGAATTGCCGCGCGCGCATTGTTCTGCGCCGGGCTGAACTCGAATTCAAATGGCGACCGGCGCGGTTTGATTTTCGGGGCAGTGCGCCCTTCGGGCTCGTCGACCAGTTCGACCAAGCCGCGGCGGACGAGCGTGGCGAGCGTGGTGCGGGGAACGTCCAGGTCAAGCAGGGTTTCGACCGAAGCGCGGCCGCCAGCCGCAATCAACGCATCAATCAGGCTGCGTTGGTTGGCATTGAGCTTCTGAACTTTGGGGTGAGGGCGGGCTTCCGGCCCGCGCTCCGGAGCCGAAGGCTCTGCCACCAAAAGCACAGCAACCTTCACCTTTCGTGCTGCGTCTCTTGCCGCTGAAACATCTTCGCGGGCGATCCACTTCTTGCGCACCATGCCTGCGAGCAATGCTCTAGAAATTCGCGCCGCGCTGCGCAGACTCGCTTCCTTCACGCGTGCGCCTTCACGTGCGGCGAGATAGTCGAGCACGCGGAACTCGGTCAACTGGGCTTCGTGCGTCCGCTGTGAGCGGCCGGGGGAACCCGACGTTCCCGCCAGATGCAAAGCCATTTGTCCCTGATCGGTGATGCGGTAGGTGATTGCCCGCTTGAACTCCGCAGAAAGCGGAAGCATGGTGCGAAAGACTTCACCGATCGGCGCGAGATAATAGCCGGCGATCCACTTGCCTAATTTTAGGAGCTGCTCATCGAGCACGGGTGCGAGGTCGAGCGCTTCGATGATGTTCTTTATCTTGACGGCTTTCGCGCCGGCCTGCGGCGCCCGGTCGTGCAGCTCGACAACAATCCCCGGCATGCGTTGCTGGCGAAACGGCACAAGAACGCGTCCGCCGACAACTGACTCCATGCCCGGAGGAATGGCGTAGGTAAACGCCAGGTCGAGCGGCACGGACAGAGCGACGTCACAGAAGAGGGGCATTGACTGAAGATTAAACCAGATCACGAGATGCCGGCTTCCTCGGCGATTGGTCTCCACGGGAAGGTGGTTGCGAGATGACAAGAAAACTAACGTCGGCGCAGGAGTTATTCTTGATCTGGTGCGGCGACCCGGGGTGCCCAGAGCCCTAGTCCGCAGGACAGGCGCTTCTGATGCCCATCGATTTCCATGCCGTCGCTGGGCATCCGGGACGGTCCCTAGGTGGTCGCCTTCGGCGCCTTCATCCCCAACTCTTTCATCACCATCTGCAGGTCCTTCCACGCCTCGCCTTTCTGGCGCGGGTCGCGCAGCAGAAATGCAGGATGGTACGTTACCGCCAGCTTGCAGCCCTGCCAGTCGGAGTTGTTGCGGGCATCGGGGCGAAATCCCGCCGGCGTAAAATCGTAAAAGCGCCCGCGCAGTTGCGCCATCGACGAACTCATGGCCAGCAGGATTTTGGCGGCGGTCGCGCCGAGGGCTACGATCACTTTCGGCTTGATGACTGCAATCTGGCGCATCAGGAATGGAGAGCACGTCTCGCACTCCTCGCGCTCGGGCGTGCGGTTTCCGGGCGGACGGCACTTCACGATGTTCGCGATGTAGACCTGCTCGCGCGTGATGCCCATCGCCTTGATCATGTTGTTGAGCAGCTGTCCGGCGCGGCCTACGAACGGCTCACCCTGCTCATCTTCATCGGCTCCCGGGCCTTCGCCTACGAACATCAATTCGGCCTTTGGATTGCCCACACCGAATACAATCTGTTTGCGCCCCTGCTTATGAAGAGGACAGCGAGTGCAGTCGCCGAGGTCCTCGCGGATGGTCTTCAGCGCCTTCACTGGATCGCTCACGCTCTGCTCGGGCCTCGATGCGATTACTTCAAAACTGTTCTCTTCAATAACAGCGGATGCCGCGACCGCCGCGGCCTTGCGTGGACTCATCTCTTCTCTCGATTCTGGCCGGAGGACCGGCGACTCATATTCAAGGGGCACCATGCCGGCCAGGACTTCTTCATTCACAGACCGTGTCTCCGGCACTGGCTGCCGGTAAAAGTCAAAGATCCCCATCTCCTTGTAGTAGCGGATGCGCGCGGCAAGTGCGCGGCGAAGCTCAGGGTCTAATTCCAATATGCGGGACATGGCGAATAAGGATAACAAATTGATGCGGAAGCAATCTGGCCGAATGCGGTCCAGCGGACAACTTCGGACTCGTGACTCCCAGCCGCTACTTCAACTCAATCTCGACCAGCTGTCCGGGCGTCGATTCGGCGTTCTCGATCGTGTACGTGCCTTCTCATCGATCCAGTGAAAATCGCCGACTTGACGGCGTCGGAAAACGAATCCCCGTCTGGGGCTGGTCATTTTCAGATGCGTCGGCGTCACTGCGACAATCAAATACCGCCGCTTATGGGAGTGCATGGCGGTAGCGGCGCCCGGCGCGAGGGCCGAGTAGTTAACTCGAGCACTGGCATTCTCGGCAGAGCAATGGGGCCAGCGGCGTGCGTTGACGGCTGAGCGGGGCGCTGCAGGTCGACATATGACGTCCAGGGGGCCGCTGCCGGACGTTAAGCACGCGGTGAGTTTTCGAGCCGTTCGCGGTGGGCGTTGCTGGTTGTGCGTAGCTTCACGACGTAATCAAGGACACGCTGGGCGACTTCCCACTTCGAGGTTTCGGGGACCTCGATGACCTCATGATGAGAGATGATCGTGACAGCGTTACGGTCGGAGTCGAAACCAATACCTTCGCGCGACACATCGTTCACGACGATGGCATCGAGCGATTTCGAGAAGAGCTTCTTGCGCGCATTCTCAAGACCGTTTTCTGTTTCGGCCGCGAAACCGATTATGAGTTGAGGACGAGCGTTTTGCGGTTGATCGTTTTGTGAATGATCGCCTTGCGATTTCTTGTGTTCGGCAATGTCGGCGAGAATGTCCGCTGTGGGCTCGAGTTCCAAGGTTATCGGACCTTTGCGCTTGATCTTCTGCGCAGCTTCCGCCCTGGGACGGAAATCAGCCACGGCCGCCGTTTTGACGACGATCGTGCTCTGCGGCAAAAGCTTCAATACTGCGGTTCGCATTTCGTTCGCGGTTTCAACCCTCGTTAACTCCGCCGCGCCCGGAGGCACGATCGCAACCGGGCCACTTACGAGCAGCACGCGCGCACCGCGCCGCAGCGCCGCTTCGGCAAGCGCATAGCCCATGCGGCCGCTGGAGCGATTCGTCAGATAGCGGACCGGGTCGATCCTCTCGCGCGTCGGTCCGGCGGTGATCAACAGCGTTTCGCCGATCAGATTCTGCGCGGCTCCAAGAGCTTTAAGCACGGCAGCCACAATCATTTCGTTTTCCGCCAGTCGTCCGGCTCCGGTCATGCCGCAGGCCAGATATCCGCTGCCCGGTTCCACGATGCTCACACCACGCTTCCGCAGGATGTCGAGATTTGCCTGCGTTGCCGGATGGTTCCACATGTTGACGTTCATCGCGGGAGCGACGACCACGGGCGCGGTGGTGGCGAGATAAAGCGTAGAGAGGAAATCGTTGGCAATGCCCTGCGCGAATTTGGCAAGAACGTCGGCGGTAGCAGGCGCCACCAGGAGAACATCGATTGTCTGCGCAATCGCAATGTGCTCGATTGCCGATTCCACGTTGGCTTGGGAATCGTCGCCACCGAACAGATCGGTGATAACTTTTTCTCCGCAGAGCGCCGCAAAAGTAAGGGGACGAACGAACTCCTGTGCAGCGCGGGTCATGACGACCTGCACGCGAATGCCGCGATCCTGGAGCAGACGGACGATCTCCGCCGCCTTATAGGCCGCGATCCCACCCGAAACCCCGAGCGCGATTTTCATAATAAGAAGCGGCGAGTTGCACGTGAAACGCCGCTCGTATGATAGATGATCCGGAAGCACCGGCGATGCCAGTTTCGGCCGCTTGCGTCACACAAGCGCGTCAGCGGTTTTATGCTTCCGCGAACTTAGCAGCGCCTTCCTCCGGCCCTTCACTCGCCAGCTTTGGCAGCTCAGGAACCACCCACTTCACTTTTCCCGCCTTGATTTCATCCTGCGCAATGCGGCAAGGCTTGCGTGAGATGGTGTCAATCGCTGGTGGAGCACCGCCTTGTAGCTGCCGAGCCCGCCGCGCAGCGACAAGAATGTAGCGATAGTTGCTGTCGAATCCTTCGATTAACTTCATAGACTCTCCTGGAACCTAAACCATTTTTAGAAACCGGGGGACCTCAGTTACGTACCGGCACATTGCCGAAAGAAGCCAGGATAGGCTGAACCCGCTCCCGCGCCTGTTGCAGACGGCAAGCGTTCGCCGTCTCCAGAAGCTGCGCTTGTTCGGCCATTGGCTGGCTTCCGCTTCGCCAGATCCGCTCGGCCAGAACTATAGCCTTTAGTTCGTCGGCGGACTGTTCGAGCAGGTTGTTCACTAGTATATAGTCGTATTTCGTGTAATTCTCAATCTCTCGCCGGGCCGTGTCCAACCGGCGGCGAATCACCTCTTCCGGATCGAGCCCCCGGTTCCGCAGCCGCCATTCCAGCTTCTCCCGATCCGGGGGCAGTATAAATATGCTGACCGCCTCGGGAACTTTCTTCTTGACCTGAGCGGCTCCCTGCACGTCGATATCGAGCAGCAGATCGCGGCCACGATTTTCACTCTCCTGCAAAAACTGGCGCGACGTGCCGTAGTAGTTCCCGAATACCTTGGCATATTCCAGGAATTCATTGGCGGAAATCATCGCCTCGAACTGTTCTTCCGTAACGAAAAAATATTCCTTGCCATCCTTTTCGCTGCCCCGTAAGGGACGCGTCGTATATGACACCGAAAAATCCAGCCCGTCCACCATTTTGAATAGTTCATTCACCAGGGTCGATTTGCCCGACCCCGACGGCGCTGACACAATAAAAAGGATGCTCATTCGAGATTTTGCACCTGTTCGCGCGCTTTTTCGATCTCCGCCTTCATTAACAAGCCCGCCTCGGTAATCTTCAGCGCCTCACCCGCCAGCCCCGAAGTCTTCGACAGTAGCGTATTCGCCTCACGGTTCATTTCCTGGAGCAGGAAGTCCATTTTCTTGCCCACCTCGCCTCCCTGATCGAGCAGAGCGAGGAAATGATCGACGTGGGTGTTCAAACGAACCAACTCCTCCTGAATATCGCTGCGGTCAACGAGGACGGCCGCTTCCTGCAGGATGCGATCCTTGTCGATTTGTGCGCCCAGCATTTCACGCATGCGCGATTGCAGTCGCTCCGAATAAGCACGCAAAATCGTGCTCCGGTGCGCCTCAACGCCCTGGGCTGCGGCACTCAACTTCTTCATGCGACCGCGCAGTTCGCGCTCGATGCCCCTGCCTTCTTCCTCGCGCATTTTATTTAGCAAGCCAAGAGCCTCTTCCACATTTTCCATGACAACGGAATGCAATTCCTCGCCCGAAGCCGCTATTCCCGCGTCCATGGCGCCGGGCATGCGGAGCACCACATTCAGATCGGGCTCGCCGGGGATGCCGAAATCTGACGCGGCGGCGCGAAATGCCTGCACATATGCCGAGACTAATTCGCGGTTTACGGCCGCGCCATTCTTGCCGGAGCTATCGACGCTGAGCGCCACTTCCAGATGTCCGCGCGCCAGCTTTTCTTTCAGCAAGCGGCGCAGCTTCATTTCCAGAGCATCGGCATCGGAGGGCAACCGGAAGTGAAGATCGAGGAAGCGATGATTTACCGATTTCAGCGCCAGCACGAATGAGAGCCCGAGGTTGACTTGGCCTCGAACCTGCGCGTATCCGGTCATGGAGCGTAGTGGCATAAAAAATTCGGCTTCAAGATTTTAAAGCTGCTATCCCGATAACGGTACTGCTGCTTTGGTCGCGTCCGCTTCGGCAAACTGCAATTCGTACAAACGCCGGTACGTGCCTACCTTTTGCATCAGATCTTCGTGCGCTCCAATGTCGCTGATGGTACCGTTTTCTAAAACCACAATTCGGTCCGCGCGGCGCACGGTCGAGAGCCGGTGTGCAATCACAAACACAGTACGCCCTCGCATCAGATTTTGCAGCGCCGATTGCACCAACGATTCCGATTCACTGTCCAACGCGGATGTCGCCTCGTCGAGTATGAGCACCGGCGAATTCTTCAAGATCGCGCGCGCAATCGCAATGCGCTGACGTTCCCCACCTGACAACCGCACACCCCGTTCGCCAATCGTTGTCTCATAGCCCTCTGGGAGCGCGCAAATAAACTCATGCGCGTGCGCCGCCCGGGCCGCCTCTTCCACGTGCTTGAGCGAGACATGAGGCTGTCCGTAGGCAATATTGTTGCGCAGAGAGTCGTTAAAAAGCACGGTCTCCTGGGTAACTATGCCAATCTGCGAGCGCAGCGAGGCGAGCGTCACAGCGCGAACGTCCTGGCCGTCGATCAATATCCGGCCAGCGCTCACATCGAAGAACCGCGGAATCAGGTGAACCAGCGTGCTTTTGCCCGCGCCGCTCGATCCGACTACGGCCAGCACTTCGCCGGACTTCACTTCCAGGTTGATATCGTGCAGCACTTCGCGCGCGTCTTCGTCGTTGTGATAGGAAAATGCGACGTCTTCAAAACGGATGCTGCCGTGAAACTTCGGTAGCCGCTTCGCACCCGGTTTCTCGCGCACCTCGTCTTCGATATCCATGAAGCGAAAAATCTCCGACGAAGCGCCGATTGCCTGCTGGAAATTGTTGTTGAAGAGCGCGAACTTCCGCACCGGTTCGTAAAGCTTAAAGACGGCGACGATGAAAGCAAGGAAAGTTCCCGCCGTGAAAACGTGATGATTAATTTGATCGCGGCCCATGAGCAGGAGCAGCGCGATAGCGATTGCGCCAAGAAAATCCATCAGCGGAGAGCTAATGGCGAATGCGGCCACCATGCGGAGATTGGCGCGGAACAGACGGCGGGCTGCCGTGCGGAACCTCTCCATTTCCCAGTTCTCCATCCCGAAGGCTTTCACAATGCGATTGCCGGTGATGGTTTCGTGGAGAATGTTTTGGATTTCCGCGAGCTTGTCCTGACCGCCGCGAGTCGTAGTGCGCACCTGGCGGCCAATTTTTCGCGAGGAGTAAAGGATTACCGGCACAAACAATAGCAGGACCCATGCCAGCTTTCCGGCAAGCAGCACGACCACCCCCGCGGTGAATATCAAGGTGAAGAATTGCTGAAGGAATTCCGCCAGCACCGTCGACATCGCATACTGCACACGCTCCACATCGTTGATGATCGTCGAGAGCAGCGTGCCAGTCGTATGTTTTGAAAAGAACGCGGCCGAACTGCGCAGAAACGCGTTATACAAATCGTCGCGCACGTCGGTGATCATGCCATAGCCAGCGAAGTTCACCAGGTACGTGCCAACGTAGTCAAAAATTCCCTTCAAAACTGTAGCCGCTACCAGCGCAAAAGCGACGGCGGTCCAGGGGTTTTGAAAGTGGGAGGGAATAATCGCTTGCAAATTAAAGACGCGATCGGAACCGGGCAACTTGAATAACTGAAGCGTTCTGCTCTGCGATCCGGGGTTCAGCACCCGATCGAAAATCGGGCCGATCAACAGAACGCGGAATGCGTCCAGCAGTCCCACCAACGCCATCAGCAGAACCGACACCGCGAAGGGCGCGGAATAAGGCAGCACATAGCGCAACAGACGGGCCAACTGGCGGGGCTTCGCCGCGGCAACTGGAACCTTCGTCTCCGCCAGTGTCGTCGTTTCCATGCGCGTGATACCCAATTCTACAGGGAGAGAGCGGGCCGCGTGAGCCTACCTCGGGCTATCCCGATGCACGACTTTCACCTTGTATCCCGCTTTTTTCAGCCTCTGGCCCACGTCCTCTGCGATCATGACCGAACGGTGTTGTCCTCCCGTGCAGCCAAAACTGATGGTGAGATAGCTCTTGCCTTCATGAATGTAGTGCGGCAGCAGATAAACCAGAAGGTCGCCGATGCGGCTGATAAATTCCTTTGTTTGCGGAAACGACCTTATGTATTTCGCGACTTGAGGATCGCGTCCCGTGAGCGGGCGAAACTCAGGGACAAAATGGGGGTTTGGCAGAAAGCGAACGTCGAAGACAAGGTCGGCGTCGTCGGGGACGCCGTGTTTAAATCCAAAGCTTACGCAGGAAACAAGAATTGACCGCTCATTGCCGGACGAGTGCGTAAACCGATCTGTGAGGTGCGCCCGCAGCTCATGAACATTAAATTTTGAAGTATCGATGACCAGGTCGGCAATGGCCTTGATCGCGCGCAGATGCTGGCGCTCGGTGCGCAGCGAATTCCGGACGGTGGTGCTTGTGCCCAGCGGATGCGGACGCCGAGTCTCGCTGAAGCGGCGTAGCAGAACCGGATCGCTCGCCTCCAGGTAAATCACCTGGGTCGGAATGATCCGTCTCACTGACTTCAAAATCAACGGGAACTTCTCCAGTTGCGTGCCTTCGCGCACATCCACAACCAGCGCCGTTCTTGGAATTTCTCCCGACTGCAATGCCAGCTCGGCGAAGCGCGGAATCAACTCAACCGGCAGATTATCCACACAGTAATAGCCGAGATCCTCGAAGGCCTTCAGGGCTGAGGCCTTGCCCGACCCACTCATGCCGGTGATTACAACCAGATCCAGCCCGTCGCGATGTTTGGGCTTGTGCCGCTCACCCTTTCGGACCCGAACCGCGCTCCGCGACGCGCCGCGAGGTCTGCCCAGCGCATACGTGGGACTCTTCTTTTTGGCGCGAGAAGCCATGCCGCAAATCTTAGCATCTCGTAGGAGTCGGAGAGTCTACAGGTCTGGTTCGCAGGCTGGCAAGTTGGGAATGCCAGACAAAAGATAAGGAGGTGATGCGGGCATCACCCCCTTTCAATTAACCCGCCAAGCACACAGCGCATTTCGATTGGTGAGGAGTGCGCATTCTATTTGTGAACCGAACTCACGAGATCATGGATTACATCCCGGTCCGTGAGTTGCTCGTATGCGTGCTCGCCATGGAGCGATTCGTCGAGGCCGATCTCTTCCGAAGATTCGCTTACCTTTACAGTAGTGAAAACGTCAATGATGCGCAGCATGGCATATGTAAATACAAAGGCCCAAACCGAAGAGAACACTACTGCCGTGACCTGCTTGAGCAGGAAGGTTGGATCGCCGTAAAGCAATCCATTGGCGCCTTCGGGATTAAATGCCTTGTTGGCGAAAACGCCCAGCAAGATGATCCCCAGGAAGCCGCCGACACCGTGAACTCCCCAAACATCCAGCGCATCATCCCAGCCCAGTTTGTTCTTCATTTCCACCGCGTAGTAACAAACCACGCCGGAAACACAGCCGATAATCACCGCGGTGCTGGGGGACACGTAGCCCGCCGCCGGAGTAACGGTCGCAAGGCCAGCGACCGCGCCAGTGAGCAGGCCGAGGAATTTGGGCTTCTTTTCATTTATCCAGGCGACCAGCAACCAGGTAACAGCCGCAAAGGAAGCGGCAACATCCGTATTCAAAAATGCAGTCGCCGTCACGGAATCCACCCGCATTTCGCTGCCAGCATTGAACCCATACCAGCCAAACCAAAGCAGGCCGGTCCCGAGCGCCACTAGCGGAATGCTATGCGGGCCGCGGTCCGCAGTACGCCGCTTCCCTACATAAATCACGGAAGCAAGAGCCGCTATGCCGGCGATATTGTGAACCACGATTCCGCCGGCGAAGTCCTTCACTCCCCATTGTTGCAGGAACCCACCTCCCCAGACCATGTGAACGAATGGGAAATAGACGAAGGTCAACCATCCCGTCAGAAACAGCATGTAGGCCTTAAAGGTGACGCGGTTGGTGAAGGCGCCGGAGATGAGCGCCGGAGTAATGATGGCGAACATCATCTGATACGCGATGAAGACGAACGCAGGGATCGTATCGTTCGGAGACGGTGTGTTGAGATTTACTCCGCGCAGCATTGCAAGGTGAAAGTTGCCGATAACTCCATGCCAATCGCCGCTGAAGCACAGCGAGTAGCCATAGAGGTACCAGATTACCGTCGTCCAACCCATGGAGACGAAGCTTTGAATCATGATGGCGAGAACATTTTTGCGGCCAACTAGGCCGCCGTAAAAAAACGCCAGGCCCGGCGTCATTAGCATGACCAGGCTGGTGCACAAGATCATAAAACCGGTGTTGCCGGTGTCGAGGTGAAGCATGCAATCCTCCGAACGAGATGTAGAGAAATACCTCGCGGATAGCGAGCGGGGTCCGCAATGGAAACTCGCGCAACCGGAGGGCCCGGAGACCCAGATGCGCGAAAGCACTATTACACTCAGAGGCTGGACTTCTTACAAAAGAAACTCAGTGCGGCATATCACACGGCTGAGTGATGATAGTCCGCATGGGGATGATTTGTTCCTGTTGCAGAGAAAGCTTTCTACGGTGTTACTCCCAGCTGCCAGAACAGAAACGAATAAATATCTGTGTAATCCTCGACCTGCTTTGTCACCGGTTTTCCCTGACCGTGACCCGCCTTCGTGTCGATGCGCAGCAGAATTGGCCGATCTTTGCTGGCGCCGTTCTTGGCTTCCGCCTGCATCACCGCGGTCATTTTCTTGGCGTGCATGGGATCGACCCGAGTATCGGTGTCCGCCGTCATGAATAAGATTGCGGGATACTCCACGCCCGGCTTCACGTGGTGGTAGGGCGAATAGGCATAAAGCCACTCAAACTGCTTGGGATCGTCGGCTGAGCCATATTCGGGTATCCACAGTTTGGCAATCTGAAAATTCTGATAGCGCAGCATATCGAGCAGCGGAACAGCGCACACCACAGCGCGGAATAACTCGGGGCGCTGCGTGATCATCGCTCCCATCAGCAGGCCTCCGTTCGATCCCCCGGAAATTGCGAGATGGTCGCGATCCGTGTATTTTTGCGCGATCAAATACTCGGCGGCTGTGATGAAATCGTCAAAGACATTCTGTTTCTTCTCGAGCATGCCGGCACGATGCCAATCCTCACCGAACTCGGACCCTCCGCGCAAATTCGCAACCGCATAAACGCCGCCGTGCTCCAGCCATAAATAAACATCGCGCTTGAAAACCGGACTATTTGAAACATTGAATCCGCCGTATCCGGTGAGCAGCACAGGGTTCCTGCCGTTAAGCGCCACGCCTTTCTTGCTCACGATGAACATCGGAATCTTGGTGCCATCCTTCGAGCTGTACCATTCCTGACGAACTTCGTACGCCGAAGAGTTGATGGAGGGCGCGTCCACCCCCGCCCAGAGCGTACTTTTGCCGGAGGCAAAATCGTAGTGGTAGACCGAAGGCGGCACTGTAAAGGATTGGAACGCGAAGAAAATTTCTGAGCGGTCTTCGCGGCCCCCCACGCCGAAGACATTGCCAATCGCGGGCTGCGGAATCTCCGCAAGTTGCTTGCCTTCGAGCGAGAACAGCTTCAATTCCGATGCGACGTTGTGCTCATACTGAAGAAAAAGTTTCCCGCCGGTAACGCTGACGCCCTGCAGCACGGCATCGTTCTGGGAAATAAGTTCCTTCCAGTTCTCACGCTTCGGATTACTGGCATCGGCAGCGAACACGCGATAGCGCGGAGCATCTTCGTTCGTGGTGATGTAGAGCTTCCCCTGAAAAATATCGGCTCCATAGAGAAAGTTCTTTCCGGTCGTGATTTCAACGGGCGGGTTCGCGGATCGACAATCGATGAGGTACAACTCTGTTTTGGTCCAACCCTCCTCGATAGAGATCAGCAGCCAACGATTATCGTGGGAAAGAGTCACGTTGGGCCAATCCTCCGCCTTGCGCTCCGGGCCAAAAATTAGCGGATCCTTCGCCGGATCAGTACCCAGGGCGTGATAAAACACGCTGCGATGATAGACCTCCTCGCCTGCTGGAACGTCGCCCTTGCGCGGATAACGTGTGTAGTAAAAACCGGAGTTGTCGCTTTTCCATGCCAGGCTGGCGGCGCTGGTGTGCTCAATTATGTCAGGCAAAATTTTGCCGCTCGCGGTTTCCACAATATAAAGTGTGCTCTTTTCCGATCCTCCAGGAGATGTGCCATAGGCAAGATATTTTCCGTCATCGGATGCGTACCACCAATCCAGCGCGACGGTGCCATCGGCGGCAAGCTTGTTCACGTCGAGCAACGGACGGTCGTCACCATTGAGGCCTTCGCGAATATACAGAACCGGCTGATTCTGCCCGCTATCGCGCTGCGTGTGGAAGTAATACTTGCCCCCAATCTGCGGGGCATTCACGGTTCCAATAGATAGAAGCTGCGTGAGCCGGGCGTTGATTTTCTCGCGTCCAGGAAGCGGGTCGAGAATGGATCGCGTATAGGCCAACTCCCTTTGGACAAAAAGCTTGGTATCCGGATCATCCGAGTTCTCCAGGTAACGATAGCGATCGACGATCTTATGCCCCTGAACTGTATCCTCGACCGGAACGGCCTTTGCCTTCGGCGGCCCAGCCGGGGCAGATGAAGCCCCGGGCACTTCTTCAGCCAGAGCGAGAGCGCAAAGAGAGGCTGCGAAAAGGAATAAGACAATCAGCAAACGAAAACCTCCGAGCATAGACACCTCAGTTCAAGACTGTCGCAGACCGCTAGTGAGGGGCGGAATAGCAAAGACACAGGTTAGCAGAACGGGCACCAAAGAACGCGCTCGTTAGTCTTCCGAAGCCGGTCCGCAGAAGCAACTCCTAGAGCACGTCTGTTGAAACAGCTCGCTAAAGCGCGCCAACGCAATGCCGATCAATGAGAATGAGCGGAAGAAACTTAGAGCGACTGCGGTATACCGGGTCGACAACCCTATTCGTCCGCATTGCAGCAATCGTCGAAAGTCTGGGGAGCATAACATGAGCGTCATTCAATGGACTGAAGACTACAGTGTGCACGTCACGAAATTCGACAACGAACACCAGATGCTGTTCAAAATGGTTGACGAGCTCTATGAGGCTTCAAGAGCCGGGCACGGCAAGGATATTGTGGGTGAGATTTTGGATCGCCTCATTGCGTACACAGCGAAACACTTCGCCGGCGAAGAAGAGGCCATGGAAAAAGCTGGATACCCCGGCCTGGCCGAGCATCAGCGCGAGCATAAAGCTCTGGTGGATCAGGTAGTGGAGTTTCAGAAAGAGCTTCGCGCAGGCAAACTGATGGTCGCGATCTCGTTAATGACCTTTCTAAAAAGTTGGCTGACCAATCACATCCACAACACAGACAAGAAATATGGGGCGTTCTTGAACGAAAAGGGAATACACTAACCGACCCGTGCACATACCCCACGTCACAGCAGTTGGGAGACCATCGCACAAACCATCGCGACGCCTCCTACCCGATTTGCGCGACCATCCTGAGATCCTCGAACGACGCAAAAGCCAGCGCTTTGAGACTGCGCCAGAGCCGCTTCCCAGAGCCGCTTCAAAGAGCTGTTCCCTACCGTAATCGGCTCGGTGTTCCCATCAAGTGCATGCTCTGATATCATCTTTATGACAAATCGAGCGCGCAGGTCGCGTGCTTTCACTCCTCAGTAGCTCAATGGCAGAGCATCCGGCTGTTAACCGGAGGGTTGTAGGTTCGAGTCCTACCTGAGGAGCCATTCTTTCAGTAGGTTACGAACCCCACAAACCGTTACACATATTCGTTTACTCCGCTTGCAAAGCCATTTGCACGATCTTGCCGTGTACCGCACGCATATCCGGCGATGCCGCATCCCCGTAGGTGTTCATCGTTGTGCGGATGTCCGCGTGACGCATGAGCTTCTGCATTAGTCGCTGATACTCGCGGCAACACTTAGGGAGTGGCGGAGAGTTACGGGGTCGCGCGGGCAGCCTCAATCGCCTGTCGCACCGCCTGCAATTCCTTCAGCACCGTGCGCAGATTGCGCGTGTCGAGCGCGTTGGCCCCGTCGCTCTTCGCATCTTTTGGATTGTCGTGCACTTCCATGAATATGCCATCCACGCCGGCCGCAACGGCCGCGCGCGCGAGTACCGGAATAAACTCCGGCTGCCCGCCGCTCACCGCGGAGCCGTCCTGATCTCCATGCGAGGCCGACGGAAGCTGCACCGAGTGTGTGGCATCGAAAACCGCCGGCGCAAATTTGCGCATGATAGCCAGCGACCGCATATCCACCACCAGATTGTTATACCCAAACGAAGACCCGCGCTCGGTCACGAACACCTGCGAGTTGCCCGCGTCGCGGCACTTTTCAATCGCGTGCTTCATATCCCAGGGCGAAACGAACTGGCCTTTTTTAATATTCACGGGACGTCCGCTCAACGCGGCGGCAACAATAAGATCGGTTTGCCGGCAGAGAAACGCGGGAATTTGCAGCACATCCACAACCTCCGCGACCGGCGCAACATCGGCGGCCTGATGAACGTCGGTGAGCACGGGAATATGCACCTCAGCCTTGACCTTCTTCAAAATTCGCAGGCCTTCCTTCACGCCCGGTCCGCGAAAGCTCCGAATCGACGTGCGGTTCGCCTTGTCGTACGAAGCCTTAAAGATGAATGGAAAATTAAGCGAACGCGTCACACCCTTGATGATCTCGGCCATGCGCAGCGCGTGCTCTTCGCTCTCGATCACGCATGGCCCCGCGATCAGAAAAAGATCGCCCGAGCCGATGCGAACGTTATCGATTTGGAAAGAGGAAGTCAAAACCTGTTCACCGCCAGACGCCGAGCACGCCGAGAATTCTATTGCAAAACCTTCCTTATCGAACTGTCGTTCCTACTCTTACCAACACGGATTGTCATTCCGACCCTGAGCAATGCCGAAGGCGAGGAATCTGCATTTGCTGTATCAAACTCGGCGTCCTCGGCGTCTCGGCGGTAGATTCCAGCGATGGATTCTACCCTCGCGCCACTTTCGCCGGGCGTAAGAACATCTCCACTTCCGCGGCCTCACGATTGCCCTTGCGCTTCTGGCCGTGCGCATACGACGCGCCTACAAACGACTTGAACAAGGGATGCGGCTCCAGCGGCTTCGACTTGAACTCCGGATGGAACTGGCATCCGATAAAGAAAGGATGCCCAGGGATCTCGACGATCTCAACGTATGTCCCGTCGGGTGTGGCGCCGGAAATCTTCAAGCCCCCCGCCGTCATCGTTTCTTCATACTCACGGTTGAACTCATAGCGATGCCGGTGACGCTCGCTGATCTCGCTCTGTTCGTAGATCTTCTCCGCCATGGTCCCCGGCTCGATCTTGCAAGGCCAGGCACCCAGCCGCATTGTGCCGCCCAGCTCTTCCACTCCGCGCAACTCGCGCAGCTTGTAAATCACGCGATGCGGCGTCGCCGGATCGAACTCGCTCGAATTCGCTCCCGCCAGCCCGCAAACATTGCGCGCGAACTCGATGCAGGCGGTCTGCATGCCAAGGCAAATCCCGAAATACGGCACGTTCTTCTCGCGCGCATACTGAATCGCTTTCAACATGCCCTCGATGCCGCGCTTGCCAAATCCTCCCGGCACGAGGATGCCGTCATATTCCTCGAGCTGCGTATAGTAACTCTTATCACTGGCATCGGCCGTTTCCAGACCCTCGGCCTCCACCCAGCTCACTTCCAGCCGCAAGTTATGCGCCAGCGCGCCATGCACAAGCGCCTCCTTCAGCGACTTATAAGAGTCCTCATACTCCACATACTTCCCGACAATCCCAATCCTAACTACATCCTTTGGATTGTAGACACGGTGCACTAACTCATTCCACCTCGTAAGATCGCGATCCTTCGCCTGCAAATGCAGATACTTCATTACCAGCGTGTCCACATCTTCATGCGCGAACACGATTGGCACCTCGTAAATCGATGCTACATCTTTCGCTGTAATGACAGCCTCTTCCTCCACATTGCAGAACAACGCAATTTTCGACTTGATATCTTTCGACAGGAAGCGATCGGTGCGGCACAGTAAGATGTCCGGCTGAATTCCGACGCTGAGTAACTCTTTTACCGAGTGCTGTGTCGGCTTGGTCTTCAATTCTTGAGCCGCCGCAATGAACGGAACCAGCGTCACGTGCACAAACAGCGTATTCTCGCGTCCGCGCTCCTGTCGCATCTGGCGGATCGCCTCAATGAAAGGCAGCGATTCGATATCGCCAACCGTCCCGCCGATCTCCACGATCAGCACATCCACATCCTGTGCGCACTTTTTCGCCGCCGCTTTGATTTCGTTGGTCACGTGCGGAATTACCTGCACGGTCTTCCCTAAGTAATCGCCGCGGCGCTCCTTGGCGATGATCTGCTCGTAAATTTTTCCCGTCGTCCAGTTGTTGTCGCGAGTGAGCTTGGCATGCGTGAAGCGCTCGTAGTGGCCAAGGTCGAGATCGGTTTCCGCGCCGTCATCGGTAACAAAAACTTCGCCGTGCTGAAACGGCGACATCGTGCCCGGATCGACGTTCAGGTAGGGATCGAACTTCATCAGGTTAACTTTCAACCCGCGGCTTTCGAGCAGGCAGCCAATCGATGCCGCTGCCAATCCCTTGCCCAATGAAGACACAACTCCGCCCGTCACAAAGATGTACTTGGCAGACATCCGTACCTCGCTCTAATTTTGATTGAAAATTTGTGCAGGCTGGGGTGCACGATCAATTATGGCAGAACTTTTCGGGAATGGGAATGTGGAAAAATAGCGACCGGTCGTGGGCGTAGTTACCATGTTTTGAGAGGGCGCGTCTTCAGCCGCACCGGTAAGCCCCCCGATTTTGGCATTCCGAATCCACCATACGTCCAATTGTTCGCACGATCCACAAACTTCTGGTCTACAGCTTGCACTCCCAAATTGTCATGATTCTGCTCGTCACCCCCATTGCAAGCGCCCGCGAATGCTGTGTCCGCCTCCAGCAAGCCACCGATGAACCCGTTGTCACCGCGCAAAATTTCCTCGAAGCCCTGGCGCGCTTGCGCACGGGTCATTATTCGTTGGTAATTTTCGACCACCATCTCGCCGAGGCCGAGCCGAATGAATTCCATACCACATTCGCCCATCTCGGCGATGCCATCCTGCTCGACATCAACTTCGCGCTAACGGGAATCGACCGCCTCGTGCGCGAGGCCGCATCCGCGCTCAAGCGCCGCGAGTTCAATCAGGCTTCCACGCACGCCGCCGCCGCCCGAGCATTGCAAAATGAGTGCGGCGGAACCTTTACCGCCCTGCTGCTTAACTGTGGCCTCGCCTCGGAGATTCCCAACCTTCCCCCCGCCGCCGTCGAAAAGCTCGCATCCATTCGCGAAGCCGCTGAAAAACTACGAAGTCACTTGGCGAACTCGGCCTCAACATCTGGCTAATATTTCCCGGCAATTTCAACACGCTGACACAATTTGTCATCCCGCACTCAAGTGAGCACGCATGATCGCAAAACATTCGCGCATCATTTCATCGCTTTACAAATTTCTACTCAATTTTCCGCAACCCTTGCCTCTCCGCACGTTCTAATAAAACACGGGGGCGACTGCCGCGACCTTCCCGCACAATTCTTTAGGAGGTTGTAATGGATACCCGAACGACTGTCCTGTACGTTGACGACAACCCCAGATCCAGCCGTCTGTTGGCAGGCATTCTCGACCAATGCGGTTTTCGCGTTACCGCCAAAACCGATCCAACTGAAGCTCTCGCGCTCTGCCGCCGCGCCAGCTTCGATATCGCTCTCATCGATTACGAAATGCCAACCATGGATGGCGCACGCCTCGCGCGCGAAATCAAATCTTTTATCCCCGATCTTCCCATCGTGCTTATCTCCGCTCGTTCCACCCTTCCGCCCGGTGCGGCTGATTTTGTCGATGCGCACTTTGGTTTCGGCGCATCTCTCGACGATCTGCTCTGGTCGATGCGTATCCTGGCTACGCCAAAAGTAGTAGTTCGCGAACGAGCCGAGCCGCACTTCCCCCATCCCATGCCCGCGATGGACGCCCGCTGGTGGGATTCCACATAGGGCACCCGCAATGGCCGAACGGTTTGCTGAAAACTCACTCTCGACTCAGTTGGGAGGGCCTACGAGCTCAAGGGGCCGGAAAACCTCAATATGTATTACGTCACACAGACCTTGGTTTGATTTTGGGTGGGCGCAATGATTTAGCACTACGATAAACGAGCCGATTTGGGGAAGGGTACGAGTCGTGCCCTTCCCGTAACTGACTCTAAAGCGATTTTTCACCGCCACCCGCTACTTGTCGTTTACCACTGTTCTCGCGGTAGCTAAATTGTCGAAGCGGTCATAAGCGCGCACAACGATCACGTGCCCGCCTCCCACTGAACTCGCGATCAGTGGAGGAGCCGGTTCCATCTCCGGCGTCTCCACGCGAAAATCGTAATCTTCGCTCTTCGCATCCGATAATTGCCCCGCCGGATCGACGAACTGCCACTCGCCTCCATCCAGCGAAAATTCCGCGCGCTTAATTGTCGAAAACGAATCGCGCGCCCGGAAGCGCACACGAATCTGCTTCCCCTCGATCGCAGCAGTCAGATTCTCAATCACCGGCGCGCTGTTATCCACTTCAAAACGCGCGGAGACTTTTTGCGCGTAGAGCGCTTCACCCGGAGAATGCGAGGGCGCATCCGAAGCCACCACCATCACGGTGTAGCCGCCATCAGGCAAAAGGCTGGCATCGAACGCGTAGTAACGATCGCTAATATCATCTTTCAGCAATGACCAGCGCGATTCCCCATCAGCGCGGTAGTAGACGGAAAAAACCAGCTCGTCCTCGTTGTCGTCATGAGCCTGCCAACGGATTCCAATCGAATCGCGGTCGCGGATGGCCGGAGGAGGAGGCTCAAAATGCGGCTGGCCGGGCGATTGCGAATCTGCATTCTGCGGGCGCGGAGAGGACTGGTAGTGATAGCCGGGCTGCACCGTAATCTCATCGACGACCGGCGCAACATTCTTGGGCAGATAATAAAGCAGAACATTCTCCACGCGCGGGGCCGTGCTTCCCGCATGCAGCACTGCCCTCCACTGCACGAATCGTGCGGGCGGCACTTTCAACTCCGAGTTCGCGGCACTATCGACGCGTGTCCACGGGCTCCAGTTGCGGTCGGGATTATCGACATTGCCGCTGCGGGCGAAGAGTTCAACGTTGCCCGTGCTGCGCATGCCGCCACGTCCCCAGCGTGAAAATCCGTGGGCATCGAAGACATCGCTCTCGTAGGAGCCTTCGGAATCCGACCCGGGGCCGAGCTCAAAAATTTTACCCAGATTGCTGCTTGAAACGTAGAGACCGCCTCCGGGGGCGGGGGCAAAGGCGGTAATCTGCGAAGCCGCGGCATTCACCAGGTCTGTGTAATTATCGGGGCCGTTAATGGCGAAGATGTGGCCGCGATTGCCGGTGCCGGCGAGCAGCCGACCCTGACGATCGAATCCCAAAGCGTAGACAAGATCGTCATGCGAGGTCCATAGATGTTGTGGAGCACCGTCGGGAGAGATGCGATAAATTTCCGAGCCGCCGGTGGCACCCGCGCCTGGAGCAGGGAAAGGCGCGGTCGAGCCCGCCGGAGACGGGGCAGCGCTGATGGTGAGTCCTCCCATGGATGCCGCGGGCGAGGCTGGCGCGGCGGCTGAGATGTTCACGCCGGGGCTCGAACCGGCGCCGGAATGTTTTTCTCCCGCGCCGGCCGCGTAGATGTTGCCCGCGCCATCGATGGCGAGCGCGGTGATTTCTTTTTTCGGCGCGCTATAGAGAACGAACGCATCGCCATTGGGCCCGATGCGATAGATGAGGCCGCTGCCGTCGGAGCCAGCAATCAGGTTTCCCTTGGGATCGAGGGCCAGTACGCGAATGTGGACTTCGTCGCTTTTGAAGAAAAGCGAGTGCTGTCCGGTGGCGCCCACCTTGTAGATTTCGCCGTGATCGCCGGTGGCCACATACAGGTTGCCGGAATGATCGAGCGCGAGGTCCCAGATGTACTTTGCGGCGGGATCGAAATAGATGGAGGCGGTCCAACCATTAAGTGCTTTGCCGGATTCTGCTTCGCCCTTCGCTGTCAGCCGATAGACTTTCCCATCGGGCGAGGTTGCGGCATACACGGTGCCGTCTTTGGCGACGGCCAGCGACTGCACCTGGAGCTCCTGCGGCTCGAAAATCGGAGCGCTTTTGCCATCGGGCGTGATGCGATAGACGCGCGCAGGCGCTCCGGCAGCGGCGAAGATATTGCCCGCCGCGTCCGATGCGATCGACCAGATGTAGGTTGAATGCAACGTCGCCAGCGATTTGAATGCCGGAGCCAGCTCCAGGCCACCCTCGCTGGGGAAGGCAATGCCCGTGCCGGTGCCTTTGATCAGGTCATCGAAATTCGACTGCTCCCAGGTGCGTGTGCCTTCGGCGGCGGCGAATGCGGAAAGTGCAACAGTGGAAAGAGCAACGGCGAATAACAGAGCAGGTGCTTTACGAGCCAAAGTCATATCTCTTTAAGTGTAATGCTTGGAGGCGAGTTAACGGACAGAGTCAATCAGTCTCCGCTTCCCTCACTCCGTCCGCGGCGTGCGCGTTTCGTGAGCGAACCTCCACCTGACCGTCGCCGGACACACGTTCAGCGGCGGGCGGGGGCTGCGCCGTATGCGATATCGGGATTTTATGCCAATTGATCCTGGCGGGTACTCGACTCAGCGGGATCTAGGGCCGACCTCTTCAAATAGAGCAGGGCAAAGCCCACAAACATCGTAGGTTCCACCGCGGTAACGGCAAGCATCGATGCGATGGTCAGAATCCATGGGAACCACTGCGCTCAAACCGGACTCGCTAGTTTCGGAACCGCCGCTGCCCCCGCCTACTTGATATTGATCGTCAGCATCTGCGCGCCGGAAACTACATACTCCAGCGGCTCGGTGGAAGCTTCGCTCACCGAAGATTCGCCGAGCACCACCATATCCTGCGTGCCGCGCATGTTATCCATTACGTTCATGACAGAGAGCGGCAACGTGGGCATGACTTTGTCGGCGACCATCGCTTCCGGGTCGGAATCGAAGAGCGAGACATAAACGCGGTCGTTGGAGCGTTCTTTATTTAACAGTGCAATGGTGGGCGCGAGGCCCAGACCGCGGCCCATCATGGGCGCGGAGTGATGCATGCGGTCGATGGTATCGCCGTCGCTCACGAGAATGCGCAGGGTGCCCTTCGATGCCGAGGTCGGGATGCGGATCGGGATCTGCCGCACCAGGCGCTCGCCGCGATAAGGTTGGATTACGGTCTCGACCGTAATCTGGTCTCCGGGACGCGCTTCGGTCACATCGGTGCGCGAGGCTTCAAGGCGCGCCGAACGCCGCTCGCGGACGAGATCGAAGTCGAGTTTAACGCCTTCGACTTGGGGAGCGTCATAGGGATTGCTGTAGATGCGGGCGAAGCGATCGCCGATACTGGCGGCGGCCAGCATTGCGGCGGGTTGACCGCCATCCTGCGGGGCAAACATGTTGTGCATGGTGACGTCGGCGTAGCCCTTCACGCTGAGCGCGCCGTTCATGCGATAGGTGGTGTTCTCACCGTAATCGTTGGTGCTGTGCAGCGCGTTGAAGACGGTCGCGGCCATGGCCAAGGGGCTGAGACGGGCGTTGTTAAGAATTTCGAAGTGGAATTCTTTCGGAGCCGCACCGCCGTGAAGGGTCACCGTCACGGGGATCATCTTGGGCTCGTGGCCCATCTCGCCAAGAATGCCCGATTGGCGGTCCTGGACGAATGCGCCCACGGTCTCGGTGGTATTTACAATTTTGAATGCATTCAGCGGCGAGGGCAGCGTTGCCACGACGTTCGCTTTCGTCATTGGCAGGTCGACTTCGCCAAATTGAAGCAGCGGGTGGCCGCAGGCGAGCAGGCGCTTGGGATCAACGTAAGTTACGGTGCAGGTGGCTGCGATATCCATATCGCCGCGCACGAGCACTGCGCTGACGGCAGAGCCGGCTTCGATTGGCTCAGGCTGCTTCTGGTTGCTCGATGATCCTGTACCCATCACGGGCGTAATTCCGGCGGCCGCAAACTGGTCGGCAAAGCGGGCCAGGGTTGCGTCGGAAAACCCGCTGAACACGAATGGAGCGTCAATCGGCTTCAGATAATCGCGATAGCCGCCGGCAAGGCCTGACTCGAGCGATGAAGGTGCATCTCCGGGGCTTGCGGTCTGGGACTTGCCGACAGCGGAGGAATTTCTTGCGCGCATGGGAGGGAGCGCAGGAGTGCTATCGAGGGCGTCGATCTCCAACATCTCCTCGATCGGAGTTACGCCCGCAATCGGCTCTTTTGAAAATTCGCCGATGCGAAAGGCGAGCGCGCCGACAAGTTTGCCATCGATGTAGACGGGGCTTCCGCTCATGCCCGCGACCACGCCTGTGTATTCGGGCTTGGTTCCGTGGAGCTTCACAAGAATCACGTCGCTCTTGGGGCCGTTGATATTTCGTAGCACGCCCAACACTTCCACGCCCATCGACTCCGGCTTGACGCCCTGAAACACGGTGAGGGCGGTGCCTTTCATGCCGGCATGAATCTGGTCGAGGGGAAGAATGGCTGGTTTATCGTTATTTTTATTTTGTGCGCAGAGCTGCATAGAGACGAGGCACACAAGGACGGCACGAAAGGCCGAAATTCTCATCGGAAGTCCCCGGAGGTCAACTGACCGTCAATATTTCAATTGACTCCACGTGTTGCGAAAAATTTTTTGCCAAGGAGAGGAGGAAGCTGCACCCTGCAAAATATCCCAACCGCAGAGTTGTTGCATCTATACTAGCATAGGTATTTTCGAGGTTCCCCCTATGATTTTCAGGCTTTTTTCCGATCTGCGGCCGGTATTGCCAGCTTCCCGTAAACCTCTCACACTGCTGGCTTTGGCCTGCTGCTGGCTGGTTTTGGCTGGTTTGACCTTTGGCCAGGACACATCGCAGCCAGCCACGACTCAGCAACAGCCCCCGGCCAATCCGAACCAGCAACCGGCTCCTCCGGAAGCGGGCGGCCCGCAAAACGACGTTGGCCCTTATGTCATTCCGAAGAAAAAAGAGGAGCCGCCGCCGCCCGCGCCCGAGAAGCCGAAGAAGATCGACAACATGCCGAATTATTCGCTGAGCGTGGACGTTCCGCTGGTGTCACTCGACGTGCTGGTGACGACCAAGGACGGGCAGACGATTCCCGGGCTGAAGGAAGATAACTTCAAAATTCAGGAAGATGGCACGGCGCAGAAAATTGCCAGCTTCAATCAGACGCAAGCTCCGATCACGGCGGTGCTGCTGGTGGAATTCGCGGCTCCTCGAGCCACGATACATGGCTTTGGCCAACGAGAGGCATATAACTACATGGTGGACGCACTCAATGCCTCTTACACATTCGCCGGTACCCTGAGAAAAGACGACTGGGTTGCGGTTGAATCCTACGACATGAAGACGTCAATCCTGGTCGATTTCACGCAAGACAAGCGGGCGATCATGGGAGCGCTCAACTCGCTTCGCGTTCCTATGTTCAGCGAACGCAACCTGTTTGACGCACTCTTTGACACGCTAGACCGGCTTGACCGCATCGAAGGGAAGAAATATATCATTCTGGTTTCTTCCGGCTCCGACACGTTCAGCAAGCTCACGTACGATCAGGCGCTTAAGAAAATAAAGTCGACTAAAGACGTAACCATCTATCCCATCAGCATTGGCTGGACATATCGGGAGATGGAGGATGCAGGCGGGAGGGCCGGCGGGGCGCGTGAAGTTGGATGGTTGCAGAACGATAACCAGATGAGCACCTTCGCCAAGCTTACTGGCGGACGGGCGTATTTCCCGCGCTTTCAGGGCGAGCTGCCGGAGATCTTTGGTCAGATTTCCTCCGATATTCGCAATCAATACACCATCACTTACCACCCTACTAACACGAAGTTAGATGGCACTTACCGCAAACTGAAGGTTGAGTTACAAGCGCCGGATGGCGGTCCTCTAAAAGTTCGCGATCAGAAAGGCAAAGAAGTGAAGTACGTTGTCTACGCTCGCGAGGGTTATACGGCAAAACATAAGGTGGAGTAAGTCGCGAGTTAGCGCCCGTTTATGATGGAAAGTGGGGTTGAAAGATGTTTTTTATTCCGGCAGCATGCGGAGTAATGGCGGCTCTGGGCGCTGGTGCAAACCACACTCCGTTTTTGTGAGACCGGCCCATCGTCCGAAGCGCGTGTCTTCTCCAGCTTGCGCAGGGCGGGTGCAGGATTCGCAGCCGATGCTGGGATAATCGCGGTCGTGCAATGGATTGTAGGGAAGATCGCTGGACCGCACATAATTCCACACCATCTCGCTCGACCAGTCGCAGAGCGGATTAATTTTAATCAAGCCGAACTTCGCATCCCATTCCACTTTGCGCGCATACGCACGGTCGGGCGTCTGATCGCGGCGAATGGCGGCGACCCAGGCATCGAGGGTCGGGAGCCGCTGGCGCAGCGTTTTCAATCTTGCGCGCCTGGCAGCAGCGGTCGGGAGCGCGCTGACACAATGAGGGGCCGTACTTCTCCGCTTGTTGATTGACGGTCAGCGCTTTCGGGAAAAAAGGCCGGTATCAAGCGTGAAGATGCGGCCATCCGAGCGCAGGCGCGCGGCGATGTCAAACAATACGATACCTTCCGCGCCGAAGGCTGAGCCAATAGCAATTCGGCCTTCGAAGCGGTGAAATAGCCCAGTCGAGCAGTTCTTCGGCCGCCCAGGAGTCGAAGAATCCCTGGACGCTGAGGAGATCGTCGCGCTCGACGCCATTGGTTTCAATCATGATTCACCGCCTCACCCACAGTTAGTCGGGGATCGGCACCCGGCATGTAGAGCGCGTTGGTGGTGCCCCAAGCCAGCAGAGCGCGCAGGTCGGGAAGGGGACAATTTTCGGCGTGACCGCTGGCGAAGTGCCCGGTCATGATCAGGAGCGAGAAGGCGGTTTCGCGCATGGTGAGTGAGACTTCGGCCGCGGCGGCCCCGGCCAGCGCGGACCGTCACTCCGGGCCCAACCTCGAATTCGATTTCAGCTTCGCGCAGGGCGCGAATCTCTTTTCCGGCGCGGCCAAAGATCATGGGGTCGCCGCCCTTGAGCCGCACAACATTCAGCGAGAAAAGTAAGGTGAGAAAAGTAAGCCGGAAGGGTGGGGCGAGAAAAGTGGAGCGAGGGAGAGGTGAGAAGAATTTCGGAGCGTCCGCGGCGGAAGAAGCCTGTTATCCACAGAGATTTTCTCCCTGAAGCACTGGCGGGGTGAAGTGCGGAAGAGCGGATTGGGGAGCCGAATCGAGTTTGTAAACCCAAGCGCTAGCGGTCATCCAATTGATTAACCACAAGTAATGGCGGTTTGCCGAAACGCCCCTTTGCGGGGCTCTCAACCTGGAACTTTCCTATTGACAATAAACCAGTTAGGCGTAGGATGTGGTCAAAAGTGGTTGAAAGTGGAACAAGCGGTAGAGGGCGGGGCAAGAAACTGTAACTTTCGAGGCGCCAGTGGTACTTGAAGCTGACTCCCCTAATTCGAGCCCAAACGTACCCGATTCCACTTGCATGGTGACCGCTTCTACCTCCCTCGTGATGTTGTTGGCTGTGGTAGCAGCCAGAACGCAACGCAGCCCAGAAACCAGCAGGACGCATGTTTCGCGGAAATCACCCAACTCGCGTGGACGAAAAAGGACGGCTCAAGGTCCCCGCGGAATACAAGCGCGTGATCGACGAAAAATATGCGCAGAGATTTTACATCACGAGTACGGACGGAATAAGTGGCCAGATATATCCCTTCGAGGAATGGGAACGGATCGAGCAGAGGCTGGCGTCGCTATCGACGTTCAATCCCACGAAGAAGAAGTTTTTGACGCGCACGAATTATTACGGGCAAGTCGTAGAGATGGACGGGCAGGGGCGCCTGCTGATTCCTCAGATTTTGCGTGAGTCGGCGCAGCTTCGGGGGGAGGTGGCAGTGCTCGGCAATCTGACTTACCTGGAAGTCCGGAACATGGAAGCGCTCGACAAGGAGATTAAAGAGCCCTTCACGGATGAAGACACCAAGACGCTCGACAACCTGGGCATCTAGTGGAAAAGGATTTTGGACAAAACATCCCCCAGCGGGGTGGGCATGGTATGCCGGGAAAAACAGCGGCTGGCCACGTTCCGGTTCTTTTAAAAGAAGCGATCGATTTTTTAGCCATAAAGCGTGGCGGAAGTTATGTGGATGCCACGGTGGGGCTGGGCGGACACAGTTTCGAAATAGCAAGACGCCTCGGCGCACCGGGACATTTGATTGGCTTCGATAAGGATCCTGCGGCGCTGGCAGTTGCCAGCCGCTTGTTGCTAGTTGCTGGTAAACCCGGCGACACGCAACAGACGACTAGCAACGAGCAACTAGCAACCGGCAACTGGCCGACGATTACGTTGCTGCATGGGTCATTCGCGGACTTAGCGAACAACCAAGGGACAGCGACGATCGACGGTTTAATCGCCGACCTGGGCGTAAGCAGTTTGCAGCTCGCGGACCCGGAGCGCGGATTTAGTTTTCAGGCGGAAGGACCGCTCGACATGCGGATGAACCCCATGTCGGGCGAGACCGCCGAACAAGTGGTAAACCACCTCGACGAGCGCGAGCTTGCCGATGTGATTTACGAATTCGGTGAGGAAAGGAGGTCGCGGAGAATCGCCAGAGCCTTGGTCCGGTCGCGGCCGATACAGACGACAAAGCAACTCGTTGACGTCATATCGGCCGCGGCCCGGCCCATGAAACTGGGTCAGCATAAACACGACAGGATTCATCCGGCGACCAGAACTTTCCAGGCTCTCCGAATATTCGTAAACCGTGAACTGGACGATCTGAAAGCATTGCTGGAGGCTGCGCCTCGGGTGCTGAAGCCGGGCGGAAGGCTGGTGGTGATCAGCTTTCACTCGCTGGAAGACAGGATCGTGAAGGATGCAATGCGCGAAGGCGCGAAGCAAGGTGTGTACCGGCTGCTGACAAAAAAGCCGGTGATTGCGAGCGAAGAAGAAATCGATAGCAATCCGCGAGCGCGCAGCGCCAAGATGCGCGCGGCAGAAAAAATTTAAGTTCGTCCGGAGAAACTGCCGGACCCCCGGTGCGGGGATTGTAAAACGCACCGGGAAAAGCTTTGCAGAGAACGGTAGAAACAGGAGCGCCGGCCATCCCGCCGGCAAAAAGCGTCGAGTTCTGTGGTGGAGTTATTCCGGAGCGGCCAAGCAGGAAAAAACAAGGCCCTATCCGGAAAGGAATCGGTACCCGCAAATCATGTTCACAGGCACACTCATCGAAGATCTCATCGCCACAGTCGAGCGCACAGCAAACTCGCACGACGACGCCACCCCGGACTTCCAGGTCCCCGAAGTTTGGATCGCCGGCGACAACAACGTTTACGAATCGAAACTTCCCGTATGGCACGAGTCTGGAGTCGCATAAATCATGAGCGCGGCCGCTGCATTGCAACCAATTCATTCCGACCGGCGCAAGTCCTGCTGGCTGGGCACGCCGGAAATCTATTTTCGCAAGCGCATCGACAACTCGCGCCTGGTAAAGGTTGAGGACCCGCGGCGCGAACGCGAAATGCGCATCTTCGGAGCGCTGTTGTGTCTCTTGTTCCTGTTGGTCATGGGTTACGCGCTGCAGCACTTCCGCGCCATCGAATACGGCTACAAGATCGAATCTCTCCGCACACAGCGCGACGGGCTGGCGGGAATGAATCAGGCGCTGCGTCTGGAAGAGGCGTCACTGCGCGATCCCAAGCGCATTGACATTATGGCTCGCCAGCTCGGACTGCAGGCGCCCGATCCCGGCCAGGTGATTCCTATGGATGCCGGCAGCGATCCGGGTTCGCCGGTTATGGCCAGCGTCAGGCCGGTCGTGGTCGTATCTACTCGGTAGCCCCTGTGGGGCGGACACTTATGTCCGCCAGGTTTGTTTTTCGCGGCGGCTCCTCGGGGCCGCCGATGTTTTCTAAGGATTGATCGTGGCGGCAAACAGCTCTTCCAATCGCACTCGGCTTCGGCTTTACCTTCTCTCTGGATTTCTTTGCCTCTGGCTTGTCGCCATCTGCGCTCGCCTCATTTATCTCCAGATATTTTGCTACGGAGATTTCGAGCGCCGGGCGCAGCACCAGCAGCAGCGCAGTTTCGACCTCTCGCCGCGCCGCGGCGTCATCTACGATCGCGCCGGTCACGAGTTGGCGATGTCGATCGACGTGGATTCGGCCTTCATCGTACCCACGGAAACTCCGGATCTCGCTAACACTGTCAGCCTGATTTCGCGCATCACCAAAGACGATCCGCGCGTGGTTCTCGCCGACTGCAAAGCTCATAAAACATTTTGCTGGGTGGCGAGAAAGGCCGATGCAGAGACTGTCGAACGCATTCGCTCTCTCAACCTTCAGGGCATCCACTTTCAGAAAGAGGCGAAGCGCTTTTATCCGAAGCGCGACCTGGCAGCGCAGGTACTCGGCTACGTCGGCACCGACGATCAGGGCTTGAGCGGGCTGGAGCGCGAGTTCAACGAGAAACTCGAAGGCAGGCCTGGCAAGCTGATGATCTCCGTCGATGCGCGCAAGCGCTGGTTTGCGAGCGTCGAAAAGCAGCCCGAGCCCGGCGACAACCTGGTTCTCACCATCGACCAGAATATTCAATACATTGCCGAGCGCGAACTTGAACGCGGCATGGAAGAAACGAAGGCCATTGCCGGCACGGTGGTTGTCGAAAATCCGCACACTGGCGAAATTCTCGCCCTCACAAACCGGCCCACGTTCAACCCGAATAACAAAAAAGAAATTCGCCCTGAATCGCTGAAGGACCGTGCTGTGAGCGACATCTACGAACCGGGCTCGACTTTCAAGATGGTCACCATCTCCGCCGGCCTGGAAGAAAAAGTGACGCGGCCCGACGAGATGTTCGATTGCCAGATGGGATCGATCGTCATCAACGGCATGCGCATACGGGACAGCAAGCCGCACGGCATGCTCTCCGTCGCCGACATTATTGCGGAATCGAGCGACGTGGGCGCAATCAAAGTCGCGATGCGGCTCGGGAACGAGCGTTTTTATAAATACATTCGCGCCTTCGGGTTCGGCCAGCAGACCGGCATTGAACTGCCGGGAGAAACGCGCGGCATGGCGAAACCGACCGACCGGTGGTCGAAGGTCTCGCTCGCGGCGATCTCGATGGGGCAGGAGATTGGCATTTCAGCCATGCAGCTCACATCGTTGATCTCCACGATTGCGAACGACGGCGTGCGCATTCCGCCGCGCATTGTCGCAGGCACGATTGCGCCGCAAAATGCGCCGCAGACAGTGGCCTTCCAGCCAGCACAGGGCACACGCGTGATTTCGTCGCTGACCGCTGCGGAGATGAAACAAATGCTTCAGGGCGTGGTTCTGCACGGCACCGGCCGCAAAGCGATCCTCGAAGGCTATACGTCGGCGGGAAAAACCGGCACGGCGCAGAAGGTGGATCCCGCGATCCACGCTTACTCCAAAACAAAGTATGTCGGCTCTTTTGCCGGCTTCGCGCCGATTAACAACCCGCAGATCGCGGTCGTTGTGATTCTAGACTCAGCTGTCGGCCTGCATCAGGGCGGACAAGTTTCTGCACCGATCTTCCAGCGCATCGTGCAGCAGGTACTCGAGTATCAGCATGTGCCGCATGATGTCGAACTGCCCGCCAGCCGCCAGCTCCTGGCTCGCCGCAATGTTCCAGATGCAAGTCTCGAAGAGATTTCGCCCGATCACTTAGGCGAGAATCTCGATATGAGCGATACAGGAAGCGAGCCGTTTTCGAGCACGGCGAGTCTGTCGCAGGCAAAAACCGCGAATGCATCTGTTGATACGAAGCAACCCGCCGTCACCTCGCAGATAGTTCCAGCCGCACAAAAACAAGAAGAGGCGATGGAGACCGTGCAGGCAGCACATGGAACCACCTCGGCCACTGCGCAGGGTGCCCCACTCAAGCCGTCTTTTGGCTTGAGTGGGAATGCTGCAAGCCAGTCCACAGCATACTCAGGGCCGGCCAATCCAACCGCTCCTGGCGCATCCGCGAGATCGCCCATCAGCGGAACTGTGGTTCTCGCCGTGGAAGAAGGCGGCAACGAAGTCCCGTCGTTCTTAGGCAAGAACGTGCGCAACGCGCTGGAAATAGCGCAAGACGCCGGCCTGGACCTCGACGCAATCGGCAGCGGCATAGCCCGCGAACAATCTCCGCAGCCGGGAACGCACGTCGCCGCGGGAGCAAGAGTGACAGTGCGCTTCGGTAAGTAAAAATGAATGGGATGTATGTCGCCACCGGGGTACCTTTCATTCTTCCGAGTGCTCTCCTGGCAGCCGCGTGGACAAACGGGCTAAGGATTGGGCAAGAATCGTCGCGGCCAAATTGGAGAACACACTGTCTTTATGCTGCATTGACAGTAGCGACCTGTTCAACGCTCGCTGGAGTAGGTTTCTTCGTTTCTTGGTTTCACAGTGGTGGGAGCCCCCACGGTATGACTCCGCCACAAGGGCTCTGGAAGCCGCTTGGCCGTGTCTTCATGTTCACACTGATCGCCAGCATTCCGCTAGCAATTTGTGGAAAAGGAAAATCTCGTTTTCTAGTTCTCGGATGGGCTGCGGTTGTTGTTGTAGCTACGGCCATGGACTTTTATGTTGGAGATGGATTGACACAGGCTAGATTGCGGTATTGTTGGCGTAACGGCGATTATGCTCACTGAGCGTTGGGAGAAAAGCGCTAAACCTCCGCAATCTGACCTCTAACCTCTGACCTATAATCTCTCCAATGACCTTTCAACAACTCCTCGATGGCGCCGAGATCCTCTCCCGCAGCGGAAACTCGACCGGGAATCCGGCCATCACCGGCCTCGACTACGACTCCCGTCGCATCCGCCCCGGCTTCGTATTTGTCGCCATGAAAGGAGAAACTAGCGACGGCAACCGCTTCATCGATCAAGCCATCGCCGCCGGAGCCGTCGCCATCGTCACTGACTCCGCCGCTGAACCTGGGTGCCCCGTCCTATCGCAAAGCGAAGGGCGGGCGGCGATGGCCTGGGCACAAGTCCCGCACGGACGCCGCGCCCTAGCCCGCCTCAGCGCAAATTTCTACAAGCGCCCCGCCGAGCGCATTGCCAATACCGGCATCACCGGCACCAACGGCAAGAGCACAACGGCGTTCATCATTGAATCGATCCTGCAAGCGGCCGGCCGCAAGACGGCGCTGGTTGGGACGATTGAATATCATGTTGCCGGAAAAATTCTTCCCGCTCCGCACACTACGCCCGAAGCGCTCGAGCTGAACCAATTGCTCGCTGAAGGACTGGCGCAAGGCGTAACTGAATCGGTGATGGAAGTGTCCTCGCACGCGCTCGCCCAGCAGCGAGTCTTCGGCATCCCATTCGATGTCGCCGTATTCACCAACCTCACGCGCGATCATCTCGATTACCACGGCAGCATGGACGAATATTTCCGCTCTAAGCAGATTCTGTTCGAAGGCTGCGGAACTGAGCAGCCGCGCGCCGCCGTGCTCAACACCGACGACGAATATGGCCTGCGGCTGCTCGAACTCGCGAAGAAGAAGAGTTCCATCACCATCTCCTATGGCCTGAGCGCTGGCGATTTCCATGCCGAGTCGCTCGAGATGACGCCGCGGGGCAGTCGTTTTCAAATGGCCACTCCGGATGGCTCGCTGGCGATCTGGACTCCGCTCATCGGCAAAGTGAACGTGTACAACGTGCTCGCCGCCGCTGCGGCAGGCTATGCACGACTGGCAAGCGCGGACAAGAGTATCGGCGCCACACAAGCCGCCGATGCGATCACCCGGGGTGTCGCCAATCTCAATTACGTTCCCGGCCGCTTTGAACGCGTCGATTGCGGCCAGCCCTTCACCGTGGTCGTCGACTACGCGCACACCGACGATGCGCTTCGCAACCTGACGGCGCTGGCGCGCGATTTCGTTGTTTACAGTTCCGGGGAAGCGGTGAGCGCCGCCCGTCCGCCTGCGAGCGCCGTTGGCAAGGTCATTACGCTCTTCGGCTGCGGAGGCGACCGCGATCGCAGCAAGCGTCCGCTGATGGGCGAAGCTGCGGGCAACGGAAGCGACTACGTCGTTCTCACTTCGGACAATCCGCGCTCGGAGGATCCGCTGGCCATCATTAATGATGCAATGGTGGGATTACAAAAATCCGGCACAAAATATGCGACCGAGCCCGATCGCCGCAAGGCCATTGCACTCGCCATCGGAAAAGCCGCGCCCGGGGACATTGTTCTTCTCGCCGGAAAGGGCCACGAGAAAACGCAAACCACCCGCGAAGGTTCCCTTCCCTTCGACGACGTCGATGTAGCGCGGGAAGCGCTCGCCTCGCTCGGCTATGAGTGCGATCCCGCGCAGGCGAGCCCAGCTGGGAGCCGCGCATGAAGCTCTCGCTTTCGCGCGTGGCCGAGTTTATTGGAGCAGCCGGCTCTTACGATTGCAATGCGCTGGCCCAGGGATATTCCATTGACTCGCGAACCATTCATCCGGGAGAACTTTTTTTCGCGGTCAAGGGCGAGCGCTTCGACGGCCACGATTTCGTCGAGTCAGTGCTGAAACAAGGAGCGGTTGCGGCTGTCATCCGCAAAGATCAGCTCGCCCGGTACGCCACTTCCAAGGCCCTGCTCGCCGTCGACGATACGCTCGCCGCGCTCCAAACTCTCGCCACAGCCGTCAGAAAGCTATGGGGCAAAACGGCGATTGGGATCACCGGCTCGGTGGGCAAGACCACTACGAAAGAGGCCGTCGCGCACCTGCTTTCGATCAAGTACCGCGTACACCGCACCAAGGGAAATTTCAATAATCACTTTGGCCTTCCTCTCGGCCTGCTCACGCTTGAACCGGAATACGATCTCGCCGTGGTTGAAATGGGCATGTCGCACGGCGGCGAAATTGCCGCGCTGGCGCGCATTGCGCTGCCTGATCAGGGCGTGATCACAAACGTCGCGCCTGTGCACCTTGAATTCTTCGATTCCATCGCCGGTATCGCGCGTGCAAAGTACGAGTTGGTCGAGTCCCTCCCAAGCTCGGGCACGGCCTTTCTGAATGCGGACGACGAATACGTCAGTCAGTTCGGCCGCAATTTCAAAGGCAAAGTGATTTTGTTTGGACTCAAGCCGGTCGCCGATGTTCGCGCGGAAAATATCGAAGTGACCGGCGCGGAGGGCACGCGCTTCGACCTGCTCTGCGGAGGAACGACCTGCGACGGAGTGCGCCAGCCCATTCATAGTCCGCTGATCGGCAAGCACAACGTGTACAACGTGCTCGCCGCCGCCGCCGTGGCCATGGATCGTGGCATCACGCCATCTGAGATTGCCGCGGCTCTGCCGTCCCTCGCTCCTGCCGACAAACGCGGCGAGGTCGTCCAGGTCGGCAACATCCGGGTGCTCTACGATTGTTACAATTCAAGTCCAAAGGCGCTGATGGCCGCGATTGACACGCTGGCTGCCATGCCCGCCAGCCGCCGCATTGCGGTGGCTGGAGAGATGCTCGAACTGGGCGCGTCCGCGGAGCAGCTGCATCGCGATTGCGGGCGCTACATGGCGGAGCAGAAGATTGATTTTTTGCTCGGCGTGCGAGGCATGGCGAAGGCAATGGTGGAAGCCGCGCGCAGGGCGGGAATGACAGCTGAGTTTGTCGCCACGCCGGAGGAAGCCGGCGAATGGCTGGCGCGCGAAACGCGTGACAGCGATGTTGTGTTACTCAAAGCTTCGCGCGGAGTAAAGCTGGAAAAAGCATTGGAGATGTGGAAAGACAAATGGTCGGCGCACGCAGTGAAAGGGCACGCCGAACCTGTAAATCGCGAACGACTGACAACTAACGAATAGCGACGGGGGTAAGTTTTTGCTCTACTGGCTGCTCTATCTCAAACTCTACCATTACTTCCCGCCCTTCCGCATCTTCCGTTACCTCACGTTCCGCACCGCATTCGCCAGCCTAACCGCGCTCTTCACCGGACTCATCGTTGGCCCGCTCGTGATTCAGCGCCTGCGCGATTTTCAAATCGGCCAGTACATTCGCGAAGAAGGACCACAAGCGCATCAGAAAAAAGCCGGAACGCCCACCATGGGTGGATTGCTGATTGCCATCGCAATTCTCGTTCCCACACTGCTTTGGGCTGACCTGGCGAATCCTTTCGTCTGGATCGCCGTCTTCTCCACTGTGGCCTTCGGCGCAATCGGCTTCGCCGACGACTACCTGAAAGTCGTTCATCGCCGCAACCTCGGCCTCACCGCGCGCGCCAAACTTGGCTATCAGATCGCGTCAAGCATCGTAATCGCCATCGCGCTCATCGCGCTCCAATACCGCGGAGAATACTCCACCAAACTGCTCGTCCCCTTCTTCAAGCAGTTTCGTCCCGATCTCGTGATTCAACGCCTGACCACTTATCCGCATCTCTGGCCGCTGGCTTTTCTGCCGTTTGTGTTCTTCGTTGTGTTAGTGGTGGTCGGGTCGAGTAATGCAGTCAATCTCACGGACGGGCTTGACGGCCTGGCCATTGGCTGCACAGTGATCGCGGCCGGAGCGCTCGCCGTCCTGACTTACCTGAGCGGCCACGCCACATTTTCGACTTACCTCGAGTTACAACGCATGCCGCAGGTGGGCGAGCTCACAATTTTCTGTGGAGCCATGGTCGGCTCCGCCATCGGATTCCTCTGGTACAACGCGCATCCGGCTGAGATCTTCATGGGCGACGTCGGATCCCTTGCGCTTGGCGGCGCAATCGGCACGGTCGCTGTGATGATCAAACAGGAACTGCTGCTGCCCTTTATCGGCGGCATCTTTGTTATCGAGGCGCTGTCGGTGATTCTGCAGGTCGGTTCCTACAAACTGCGCAAGAAAAGAATTTTCAAGATGGCGCCCATCCATCATCACTTTGAGCTGTTAGGCTGGTCGGAGTCCAAGGTGATTGTGCGCTTCTGGATTGCGTCACTGGTGTTCGCACTGTTCGCGCTGACCACGCTGAAATTGCGATGAAGAAGAGTTCCGTAATTTTGTAGTGGTGTAATTTGGTAATTTGGAATTGCAGGTTTCCTGCCGTGGCGTTTCAAATTACCAAATCACAAAGCACCCATTTCAAATTCAACCATGGACCTTAAAGACAAACGCGTTCTCGTAGTCGGCCTGGGTAAATCCGGCGTGGCATCCGCTCTTTTTCTGAAATCGCGCGGAGCCCGCGTCACTGTCTCCGATTCCAAGCCCGAGGCCGAGCTTCGCAAGGAAATTCTGCTACTGCTTGAGCACGGCGTCACCGTTGAAACCGGAGGTCACGGCGACCGCACCTTTCGCGGACAAGACCTGATCGTCGTCAGCCCCGGCGTCCCATTCGACGCGCCGCAACTCGTTCAGGCGCGCAATCTTGGCGAAAAAGTAATCGGTGAAATCGAGCTGGCAGCGGGCTTTTTCCCCGGTCCCATCGCCGCCATTACGGGAGCCAACGGCAAAACTACCACCACCACGCTGGCGGGAGAAATCCTTGCCGCCGGCAACGTGCCCGTGCTGGTCGGCGGCAATATCGGCACGCCCGCCATTTCATTCGTCGATCAAGCTCAGGCCGGAACATGGGTCGTTCTCGAAGTTTCCAGCTTTCAACTTGAGACCATCGTCGACTTCCACCCGCGCATCGCCGTGATTCTCAACATTACGCCCGACCATCTCGATCGCCACAAGACGTTTGCTAATTACGTCAATGCCAAAGCACGCATTTTTGAAAATCAAAGCCCCGAAGATTTCACCGTGTTGAACGCCGACGACGCCACGACCGCCGCCCTGCACGACCGCACGCGGGGGCAAATCGTCCACTTCAGCAGGAAGAAAGAAATCGACCGGGGAGCCTTCGTTCGCAATGGCGCCATCTTTTTCCGCGAGGGCCAGCAGCAGAGCGAGATCATGCTGCTGTCGGAGATCCCTCTAAAAGGCGCGCACAATCTGGAAAACGTTTTGGGCGCAATCTGCGTCGGCATGTTGGCCGATTGCGCGCCGCAGAAAATCCGCCACGCGGTTCAGAATTTCAAAGCGGTTGAGCACCGCCTCGAATTCGTCGCCAAGGTGAATGGCGTCGATTATTACAACGATTCAAAAGCGACCAACGTTGACGCCACTATCAAGGCGCTTGAATCTTTCCCCGCCAACATTCACCTTATTCTCGGCGGCAAAGATAAGGGCAGCGATTACTCGGTTCTCAACGACCTGCTGCGCACCCGCGTGAAACGCGTTTACACCATTGGAGCGGCCGCCGCTAAAATCGAATCGCAAATACATGGCGCCGCCGAAATCGACCACGCCGAAACTCTGGAGAATGCCGTCCAGCGGGCCTCGCAATGCGCCGTCGCCGGAGATGTGGTGGTCCTTGCGCCGGCCTGCTCCAGCTTCGACCAGTTTCAAAACTACGAGCACCGCGGCCAGGCATTCAAAGAAGCGGTGCAGTCCCTGACGGCAACGGCGCAGTCGAGAAAATAAATCCGGCTGGAATCGGCGTGCAGGCGAGTAGAATTGCTGTTCCAGGTAAAGGGCCTATGTCCGCCGACACCGTTGAATTGCTCACCCGTTGGCTTGCTCGTGTGTGGAGTATTCTCTGCATCGCGCTGGTTCTTGCGTTCACCGTGACGGAAATCATGCAAAGCGGCCGCCCGGCGCCCGCTCCGAACGAATGGATCGGCCTGGCTTTCTGGCCGATCGGCGTTTGCCTTGGCTTAGCCGTGGCTTGGTTTCGAGAGGAACTGGGAGGCGCGCTCGCCCTGGCATGCCTCATCGCTTTTTATGTTTGGAATCTGTTCCGCTCCGGACATTGGCCGCATGGCCCATACTTTTTCCTGATCGCTGCGCCCGGACTTATCTTCATTTTCGCGGGATTCTTGTCGCATCGCCCGGCTGCCCGCAGGTCCTAGCAGGCAATTTTTGGGATCGCGAAAGCCGCACTCGCGGGCTAAAGCTGCCACGCGAACCAACAAAGTCATCCCCAGCGAACATTCCTACTCCAAATCATCTCCACGTCTCGCTTCCACGTGATGAAATGGATTCATCCAGACTTCTGCAATCCAGCTAAGCCCGCAGGGAGAGCGGGATTGTATTGGAATCTGCGAACTGAGAACCGGGAACTGTCGTTATGGCCAAGCGCGTTAGTGTCGATCGTTGGATGTTCACCGTTACCGCTCTTCTGGTCTTCACAGGCCTGGTGATGATCTTCTCCGCTTCGGCGGTGATGGCGAAAGAGCGCTTCGGTTCCGCCTACGAATTTTTACTCAAGCAGTTAGTGTGGGCAATCGCCGGGCTGGCGGTGATGGTCATCGCGATGAAGATCGATTACAAGCGCTTGCAGCATCCAGCGCTGGTTTTCACCTCGCTCGGCCTCACCACCCTGTTTCTGATTTCCGTCTTTTTTCTGGACCGCGCGCACGGCACGCACCGCTGGTTTCACCTGGGGCCCGTCTCATTTCAGCCCTCCGAATTCGCCAAGCCCGCCATCATCTTATTTCTGGCGTGGTTTTTGAGCAGCAAGGCGGCGGAAAATAAAGCCCACTTCATGGACGACTGGCGCAACACGCTTCTCCCCGCGATCGTGCCGACGTGCGCCTTTCTGGGACTCATCGTCTTCCAGCCCGACCTCGGCACCGCCATCGCATGCGCTGGAATCACGGGCTGCATCCTGTTCGTGGCGGGCATCCGTCTCCGCTATTTTGGATATGCCTTCGCCGCGGCCAGCCTCCCGCTCTATTTCCTTATCTTTCACGTCTCCTACCGCCGAGACCGCATTCTCGCCTTCATGAATCCCTACGCGGATCCCAAGGGCTTTGGCTTCCACATCATTCAATCGCTAATTGCCGTCTCCACCGGAGGCGTCACCGGCCTCGGGCTGATGGAAGGCAAACAAAAACTCTTCTATCTCCCCGAGCCGCACACCGATTTCATCTTCGCAGTTACTGCCGAGGAGTTAGGCCTGGTGGGAGCCCTGGCCGTCATCATCTTATTCGCCATCTTTCTCTGGCGAGGCACGCGCGCCGCCCTCCGCACCCAGGATAACTTCGGACGCTTCCTCGCCGTCGGCATCACCAGCATGATCACCCTGCAAGCCTTCATCAACATCAGCGTAGTCTTAGGACTAATGCCCACCAAGGGCATCCCGCTGCCGTTTGTCTCCTATGGAGGGAGTTCGTTATTCGTAACACTGGCGTGTGTCGGCGTGTTGCTGAATATCACCAAGCAGGCGGAGTAGAAAAGACGCCGCTGGCACACTATTTTTTCTTTCCCTGACATTCCGGGCTAAGCAAAATCGCTATTGATGGCGAAGCAAGCAGAGAATCTGCATCGTTTCTCAATTTTCAGAACAACGCTTCCGCAATAAATGACGAATCTCATTTGGCCTTCTGAACCCGGTATCGACTTGAGCGGAAGACCATAAACTCCGATGCGCTATTCCGCATCCAAGGTTCGGATGTACAAGCGACGTGCCGTCTCACGTCCTCAGGAAGGATGGACTTTCACGAAGACGAACAGTGTCAGGGGACCGGCGGGGATATAAGGCAGTGAAGTTCAGATTTTTACTGTTTCTCTGAATGGAGCCGATTTATCGACGCTATCCAGAGTCCATCCTTCTTTCGCAAGTTATGAAAGGTGTTTCGCCAGATGTCAATTAAGCTACACATAATGAAGTTAGAGCTTGACAAGAGAGGCACCGAGGCGCAGAATTTGTGTGGCTTTTTTTACTTCCCCAGTAGTTTCCCCAGGTAGTTCGAAGTCGTATCCGCGAAGGTATACCTCGGTTAGGGCCGAACAAGGACAATTCAGTTCGTAAGTGTAAGGGACCATATACGCCCCAATGTGCACGCAATCAGCACTCTCTTCAGAGTCTGAAGATGGGAGTTAAAATCAATGGGAACCCTGAGAGTGGGAGTGCGCGAGTTTCGCAATAAACTCGCAGCCTACCTTCTACAAGCTGGTGAAGCGGTTGCGATTACTCGTCGCGGCAACACCGTGGGCTTTTACATACCGGCCACCTGCAAGCGCACTCAGGCCCAGCGCGTGGCGCTCGAAAAGGCTGCTTCACGCTTGCATGAGATACTCGCTTCCGAAGGAATTATCGAGGACGAGAATCTGGTGGGGTTCAAGCGCTGGGCCCCTCCCAAGCGCAAATAATATACCTGCGCCGGCCGATTCTGAGCCAAGTCCACTAACACCCGGAATTGTGCCGAGGGAGTGGACGAACCGCACGGCTCAAGACAGCACGGTCAACAGCCTTAATACTTCAGCGTCTCCTCTGTCGGCGTGACTTTCAACCCGTAGCCACATTTCGGCGTGGTGGTCGAACCGGCGGGAGCCGCTGTCCAGCTTGGACTCGGAACCGCATTCAGGTTCTGATCGTATAGATGTGTCGTAAAGATAGTGCTCTTATTGCCCTTGGGAAAATCCTTGCATTCTGTAACTCCGTAGATCTCCATCACCGCGCCGAATCCCCAATTCCAGATTTGTCCATTACTCGGCGTCTTACTCAGCGTTGTTTTCTTTTTGCTAGTCTCGTCTTCACTTACAATGTTCCACTTGGCGCAGTAAGTCGTTCCCGCCTTGCAAGTGGAGCTGATTGTCCCGAGAATTGTATCTCCCGGACTAACATTCACCGGAGTGCTCTCCACCGTAATTCCCGACAGGCAGCAGTTCCAGCTGGCTATCGCCCACGGTCCCGGCGCATACCACTGCAGCACAGGCTGCAAAATGCTTTGCACGGCGTTAATATCTTCCAATCCGTTGAAGAAGAAAAGCGTCTCGCCGTTATTAATCGCCGGCTGGGGAGGCACTGGCCAGGTCGAACTGATTTTGCCGTACGAAGCGCTCGTGTCGACCCACACACTCTCCAGCCATCCGTTCACCACCGGCACATTCCGCCCACGTACTTTCAAAAAGTCCTCGGTTACAAGCTCGCCGCCCGGCGAATAACGCGGATAACCGCACACCGGAGCGTTGGCGTCGGCCGTTCCATCCGCACGTTCGAAGCGCCCATCGGCCAGCAGCGTTTCGCCCTCCGTAATCCGCAGCACGCATGAGGGATGGAAATATCCGAATGGCGTGATCACATAGCCCTCCGGCACCAGAGGAGGCCGGTTCGGCCCAGCCACCGCCAGCCCATCCGCCAAACGAGGCACGGCGGGCTGCGCACTGAGCGAACCAAGGCACAAAAGCAGAACAGCGAGAACAATCAAGCTAGTTACATAGCAATTGCGGAACCCCCGACAATCGAACGCCATATCCTCCTCCTGATTACGACCCACGAACAAAGTACGAAATGAAGCAACGATTGCTCCTCAGCCGGACAAGTATGCGCCATCTTCCCCGGAAAAAACAGAGGGGATACGTGGGGGCAGCCCGTATTAGTTCTCCGTAATAGCTCTCCGTGATAGATTTTTTGTTTGAGCATGCGCGTCATCATCGCGGGCGGGGGCACAGGCGGACACGTCATCCCCGCCATTGCCATCGCCCAGCAACTCAAAAAACAATTCGCCGCTGACGTGCTCTTCATTGGCACTGCGCGCGGCATTGAGACGCACCTCGTTCCACAGGCCGGATTTTACCTCGAACTGATCAAGGTCGGCGCGCTCAAAAATGTCAGCCTTCTTACGCGCGCGAAAACTATTTTCGATCTGCCGCGCGCTCTCTGGACCTCGGGCCGCATCGTCTCCGACTTTCGCCCCGACGTCGTCGTTGGAGTAGGAGGTTACGCCTCCGGCCCCGCGATGATTGCCGCCATGCGCCGTCGCATTCCCACGCTGGCCTTCGAACCGAACCTGGTTCCCGGATTCGCCAATCGCATGGTCGCGCGCTTCGTCTCCGCGGCCGCCGTGCACTTTGATGAGACTCGCGAATACTTCCGCCACGCAAAGGTCACCGGAGTGCCCGTGCGCGAAGCGTTCTTCAATCTGCCGGCGAGAGAAACTCCTGGAGGAAGCGGCGTTCCCACGTTACTTGTGTTCGGAGGCAGTCAGGGCGCGCACGCGATCAATCAAGCCATGATGGCATCGCTGCCCGGATTGCGCGCTAAGGTTCCGGGAATTCATATCATTCACCAAACCGGCAACGCCGACTACGAGGCCGTCGACGCGGCATACCGCAGGCTCGGAATGACGGGCGGGTCACCCCTCGCGTACTCGGGTTCGCCGCATGCGTTTTCCGGCGAGGTCCACAAATTTATCGATGACATGCCCGCAATTTTTGCGCGCGCCGATCTGCTCGTCTGCCGCTCCGGAGCCGGCACCGTGGCCGAGATCACAGCGGCGGGAAAGCCGGCAATTTTTATTCCTTTTCCGCGCGCCGCCGACGACCACCAGAACTTTAATGCGCGTGCCCTGGAACGCGTGGGAGCCGCGGTGGTAGTCGAAGAATCGAATCTCGAAGCCGCGTATCTGGTCGAGATAATCGCTTCTCTAATCAATGATCCGCCGCGCCTTCGCAGTATGTCCGCGGCCGCAAAGTCGCTGGCGCATCCCAACGCGGTTCATGAAATTGCGGAGATGGTAAGGGGGCTGGCCGGAGACTCCGCTTCCGCAGATGAACGCTGATCAACGGAGATCATTTTTTGGGGCGACAGCCCACGGGCTAATGCTGTTCAGGGCAGTCGCCTCGGAAATTTCCCAACCGTCGAGCAAGTCGCCCCCTTAGGCCGACTTGCCGGTACTGATCCTGGGGGATTATGCTGGCGCTAAGCTGCCCGGGTTAAAAACTCTGTACAAAATCTAAGGAGAAAACATGTTCAAAGTCACTGTGCTTGCTTTCGCGGCTCTGATAGCTGCGCTTTTGTGCTGTGCACCTCTGGTGCAAGCTCAGGTTGCCGTCGGCGTAAATATCGGACCGGCTCCCGTGTGCCCTTACGGGTACTTCGACTATGAGCCCTATGACTGCGCTCCTTATGGCTACTATGGGCCCGATTGGTTTGTTGGTGGCGTGTTTCTTGGAGCTGGTCCTTGGTTTCATGGCCCCCATGGTTTTTTTGGCCATGTCGACAACCGCTTTGATCCTCATCACGGTTACGCCGGCCCGCTGCCGGAGCGCGGATCGCAGCGCTTCAACCACTTCCAGGGAAACGAAGCGCGGGATGGGCGAGGCCACGTGGGCGACGCCGGCCATGAAGCGAAGGGAGAACACGCCCTCCCCGGATATCGGGGTGGTGGTCACGCTGGTGGACATGGCGGCGGGCGTCACTAGAGCGTGATCCGGTTTAAGCGAGAGGCGAGATAAGGCGCCGCAGGGCGTCTTCTCTCGCTTTCACTGTTGCGAAAAGGGAAAACTCACTGCGTCTTTTGAATAAGCCCTGCCCCTCCTGTCTCTACGTCTTCTGCGTCTTGGCGGTGAAATGTTTTATGATCAGCGTGCATCCGCGCACATCGGCGGGAACTGAAGTAAGCGAACCATCAACGCATGTTCGCCAAGATCCAGCGCATCCATTTCGTAGGCATCGGCGGCATCGGCATGAGCGGCATCGCCGAGGTCATGCTGAATCTCGGCTACAAGATTTCCGGCTCCGATCTGAAGAGTTCCGCCGTCACGCAGCGGTTGGCCAGTCTCGGCGCGCAGACCTTCGAAGGCCACCAAGGATCGAACATAGCGGGCGCGGATGTCGTCGTTACCAGTTCCGCCATTTCCATTGCCAATCCCGAAGTCGTCGAGGCACGGCGTTTGCATATTCCGGTTATTCAGCGCGCCGAAATGCTGGCCGAGCTGATGCGCCTGAAATATGGCATTGCCATCGCCGGCATGCACGGCAAAACGACCACCACTTCCATGGTGGCGGCCGTCCTCGCCGCGGGCGGCCTTGATCCCACCGTCGTCGTCGGAGGCCGCGTCGATGCCATGGGATCGAATGCGCGCCTGGGCAAGTCGCAATACATGGTCGCCGAAGCTGACGAAAGCGACCGGTCGTTCCTCAAGCTTTCGCCGATTTTGTCGGTCGTCACCAATATTGACCGCGAGCACATGGACTGCTATCACGACATGCGCGACGTGCGCCGCACCTTCCTTGAATTCATGGAGCGCGTGCCCTTTTACGGCCTGGTCGTCGGATGCAATGACGACCCCGTCCTGCGTCGTCTGCTGCCGCGCGTTCACCGCCGCGTCACCACTTACGGAACTACGCCCGGCTCCAATTTTTTAATTTCCATTCAGCCGGCAAATGTTGAGGAGCAAACGGATCGAGTTCGCTCCAGTTCAGGGGGCGCTAACTTGGGCGCTGATCTGGGCGAGGCGGCGCTTAGCCGGTTTTGCGTCTTCTATAAAGATAAGAATCAGAAACAGCGCCCTCTGGGCGAATTCACGCTGCGCGTTCCGGGCAAGCATAACGTGCTGAACGCAACAGCCGCGATTGCGGTGGGCACAGCCCTTGATATTCCCGCCGACCAGATTCGCGCCGCACTCGCTGGCTTCCGCGGCGTTGACCGCCGCTTCCAACTCAAAGGAAAGACCGCTGGAATAACGGTTGTGGATGACTACGGCCACCATCCGACGGAAATCCGCGCCACGTTGGCCGCAGCCCGCCAATGCGGATTCCGCCGCGTCCACGTCATTTTTCAACCGCACCGCTACACACGCACGCGCGATCTGATGGAGGAATTCGCCGCCGCGTTCGGGGACGCCGACATGCTATGCGTGCTCGATATCTACGCGGCGAGCGAAAAGCCGATTGAAGGCATCTCCGGCGAAGCCCTCGCACAGCGCATCGCCGAAGCAGGAAAGCCGTCCGCCACTTACGTCGCTTCGTTCGCGGATGCAGCCGAGAGGGTCGCTCAGCTCGCCGAGCCCGGCGACATGATTCTCACGCTAGGCGCGGGCAGCGTCTCGCAGCTTGGACCGATCATTCTGGAAATCCTCGAAAAAAAGTCTCTCGCCGCCAGCCACTAAATCCCCCCGCACTCAACTTTGCACTGTCTCATTTCGCGAAACCGCGTTATTCTGATCAAGCTCAGCGGTTTTCTGACGACAACTGACCGGACAATTGGCGCGGAAATCAAGTTCCACTGCCGTCCAGGAAGAGCTGTATCCGCTTCCCGTCTCCCGCGACGACGAGCGCGAGCGTGGTCATCGCGACGATGAAGCTTCGCGCCCGGCTCCTCGAGCCCGCGAACCGTTCGACGACTCGCGCGTCATCGACCTCGAAACGGAGCAGGAATCTCCATTCCTTCGCGGCCAGAATCGAGTCTCGGTCCGCCGCGGATCGCTCCCCAAAAAGACCGCCAATGGCCTGAAGTGGGCCGCACTGGCGGTTGCCGTTCTTACCCTTCTCGGCATTTTCGGCGCCGCACTCTACAGCTATGGCAAGCACTCCTGGCGATTCCGCATAGACTCCAGCGATCAGATTGAGGTTGCCGGCGCGCAACACGTTACGCGCGCGCAGGTGATGGAGGTGATGGGCGGCGACATTGGTCGCAATGTTTTCTTTGTCCCGCTCGATCAGCGCCAGCAGCAGCTTCAGCAGATTCCCTGGGTGGAATCGGCCAGCGTGATGCGCTTTGTCCCCAACCGCCTGCGCATTGAAATTCACGAGCGCACGCCGGTTGCGTTCGCCCGCGTCGGATCGCACATTTCGCTGATCGATGCAGGCGGCAATCTCATGGAGCTCGCGTCCGGTCCCAAACACAAATATTCCTTCCCCGTGATTGCGGGCATGAATGCGAGCGAGCCGCTTTCCACACGGGCCGCGCGCATGAAGAATTACAACGAGCTTGTACGGCAACTGGATTCCGGCGGCGCACATTACTCGCAGGACATCAGCGAAGTGGATCTTACCGACTCCGAAGACGTGAAGATTACGACCGCCGATTCCAGCGATGGAGTTCTTGTTCATCTCGGCAACGGCAATTATCTGCAGCGCTACAAGATTTATGTAACGAACGTCGAAGCATGGCGGCAGCAATTCCAAAAACTCGAATCGGTCGATTTACGCTATGACGGACAGATTATCGTCAATCCCGATCTGCAAGGCATTCCGCGCCAGCCGGCGTTGACTCCCGCCGCCACCAAAGCGGCGCTCGCCGCGGGAGTGAAAAATGCCGCCATCGTCAACTATGAGAAGTATGTGAATCGCCCTGCGCCCACTCCCGTGACAACGCCTGCGCCCGCAAAATCGAAGGCAGGCCAAAAGGCCGCTGGCAAGACTACGCCGAAGTTCACAGCAAAGCCCGCATCCAACGTCGCGCCCAGAGCCGCGTCTCATCATGCCGCTCCAAAGGCGAAGGCAAAAACGAATAGCGAGAAGCCGCCCGTTTCCAGCGTGATTGAAAAGAATTTGCCGCCGGTTTCAACGCCGAAATCATCGGGCGCGAAGCAACTGCAAGCATCGGTGCCGAAGCCCGCTGCCATCGCCAGCAGCCAGAAGAAGCCAAGTCCCGCCATCGCCAAGGAGGTTCCGCAAAACTAATGCCGACCTTCGCGCCCAATTTCATAACGGCCATCGATGTAGGCAGCGCCAAAACGACTGTGCTGGTCGCCGAGCTCAGCGACAACGGCCTGCGCTACCGGGGACACGGCGTTAGCCACTCGCGCGGTCTGCGTAAAGGCGTCATCACCGAACTTGAGAAAGCCACCGGCTGCATTCAAAAAGCTGTCGAGGCAGCCGAAGATGCCGCCGGCATCCCCATCGAGCACGCCGTCATCGGCATTGCCGGAGCCCACATTCGCGGCATGAACAGCCACGGCGGCATCAGCTTTGGCGCGCGTTCGCGCGAAATTGGCCGCGATGAAATTCGCCAGGCCGTGGAAAAGGCGCGCAGCTTGCCTTTGCCAGCCGATCGCGAAATTCTCCATCTGCTGCCACAGGAGTTCATTCTCGACGATCAGCCCGGCGTGCAGGACCCCACCGGAATGATGGCCACTCGCCTTGAAGTTCGCGTGCACATCGTGACCGCGCTTTCGAGCGCCACGCAAAATCTGGTCACCGCCGTCAACAAAGCCGGGGTCCACGTGGATGACACCATCTTCGAGCCGCTCTCCTGCGCCGATTCCGTGCTACGCGCCGACGAGCGCGAACTCGGAGTCTGCCTCGCCGATCTCGGCGCTGGCAGTTGCGACTTTATCGTGTTTCAACAGGGCGCGGTCGCGCACACTGCCGTTATTCCTATCGGCGGCGACCACTTCACCAGCGATCTATCCGTCGGCATGTGTACCGGCTTGGCCGACGCCGAGATGCTGAAAAAGACTTTCGGCAACGCCGTCCCCACGCTGATCCCCGAAGGCAATGAAGTCGAGGTTCCGTCTGTTGGCGATCGTCCGTCGCGCATGATGTCGCAGCGCATGATCGGAGAAATCCTTGGCCCGCGCGCCCGCGAACTTTTCGAGCTGATGCGTGACAACCTGCGCCAGGCGGGCGTTCTGGATCATTGCATTGCCGGCCTCGTGCTGAGCGGCGGAGCTTCCCGCTTGCCCGGGCTGCTCGACGTGGCGGAATCGGTTTTGCGAAAAGCCGCGCGGCTGGCATGGCCCACGCCCATGGCCAAGATGCCATCGTTCATGGCCGAACCCGAGTTTTCAACTGTGCTGGGGATGATTTATTACGGACACCGCGCACGATTAGCGCGGGGCCTGCAAGAACCGGGTTTCGGAACAAGAATGAAGGCCCTGTTCGCGGGGAAGGGCGCGTAAAGTAGCGCCGGCATCCAGCCGGCGGAATTTTTTGTAGAGACAACTGACAACTGATTTCACGAGGTGCACCATGATCGAAGACAACGGACTCCGCATCAGCTTCAACGAAGAATTCAGAAACGACGCGCGCATCAAAGTCATCGGTGTCGGCGGAGGCGGCAACAACGCCGTCAACCGCATGATCGACTCCGGCATGGAGCACATCGAGTTCATCGTGGCCAACACAGACCTGCAGGCTCTCCGCATGTCGCGCGCCGCTACGAAGATTCAGCTGGGCGTGAAGCTCACCAACGGACTGGGCGCGGGCGCCAATCCTGAAATTGGCCGCAAAGCCGCGCTCGAGGATTCCGACAAAATCATCGAAGCCATCGAAGGCGCCGACATGGTCTTTATTACTGCCGGCATGGGCGGCGGCACTGCGACCGGAGCCGCTCCCATCATCGCATCGCTGGCCAGCGAAATGGGCGCGCTCACCGTGGCTGTCGTCACTAAGCCGTTTGCCTTCGAGGGCAAACGCCGCATGCAGCAAGCCGAGCGCGGCGTCTCCGAACTGATGGAATCAGTCGATACCACCATCGTCATCCCCAACGAAAAGCTGCTCGGGGTTGCCGAAAATGCCGGCTTCTTCGAATCCTTCCGCATCGCCGACGACATTCTCCGCCAGGGCGTGCAGGGCATTTCCGACATCATCACTATTCCCGGCATCATCAACCGCGACTTCGCCGACGTGAAAGCCATCATGGCCGGCATGGGTTATGCGGTCATGGGCACGGCCACCGCGTCGGGCGAGCGCCGCACCACTGAGGCCGCCCAGCGCGCCATCGCCTCGCCGCTGCTCGAAGCCGGAGCCATTGATGGAGCCCGGGGCATCCTTATCAACATCACCGGCTCCTGTTCGCTGAAGCTCGCCGAGGTGCAGCAGGCCTGCACCATTATTCAAGGCGCAGCGCACGAAGACGCCAACATCATCTTCGGAGCCGTGCTCGACGAGAAGATGAAAGACTCGGTCAAGATCACGGTGATTGCGACTGGATTCAAAGACGGTTGTGGCGCAAGCGCACTCGCCCGCGATGCCCGCCGCAATGAGAGCTTCGATCCCATCATTGTTGCAAGAGAAGCGCCTCGCTATCGCGACCGTCTCCACGTCAGCGAGCACGCTGACGATTTTGCGCATGAAGCAGCAGCCAACCAAACGGCAAGTGCCGTGCAAGATCTCGGCAGTTCAGCGGAAGCATCAAGCAATGACTTCGCGAGCCGCGAGCCGGCGTTCGAACCAGAGCCACCCTTCCAGCCCGATTCGTCTCCAGCGGCATTCGACCAGATGCCAGCTCCAGCGGCCTTTAATGCGCAGCAAGCGGAAGTAATTTCGCTGGATGGAATGCGCATGTCAGCGCCGAGTTATCCGGCAGAAGACTTGGACGTTCCCGCATTTCTGCGCAAGCGAAATGATGTGATGTAGAAGAGGGACGCGGTGTAACAAAGCTTAAGGCGCCGAGGTTCAGATTCAAGTGTGGCGCGGGCGCCCCCGCCCGCGTAGACAGGTAGTGCATGGGATTTACCAATGACCATATACTACTGCCCCGTAGTTCCTGCTGCCACGAGACACAATGCGTCTTGAGATCGTGGGTCGGTAGTCACGACCGCGTCAACCCGTTCCAACCCCCTCGAGTTCACTGCCACGTGGTAGGTTCCAGCCTTGAGATTTGGGAACACGAACCTTCCTTTCGGGTTCGTGATTGTTGATGCAAGACGGTCTTTCCCATTTGCGACTCATCGCGTCGATGCGCACGCCTTTAAGATCGTTCCCATCGATGCAGCCTACCCAACCGCGCAATGGGTTGCCGACCATCCCATAGTTGTTCAAGGACACGTCGCCGATCTGTCGTGAGCAGCTTTCGTCACGCGGTGTAGGCACGACAAGCGTGTAGAGCGAATTCTGTGGTGGCAATGGACACGATACCTGCTCTACTTCCGCCGAGTCACCAGGCGGCGGTGCATACTTCGACAGTTCTGTCACCGGTGTCCTCTCTCCAAGTAATCCTGTCTTAGCACTCCTCGCCGCATTCAGAACTTTCCAAGTCCAATCTGGAAAGAGATTCGCGCCTCCGACAAAGACGAGTACCGTTGCTCCGGCAACAGCTATCAACACAGCGAGTGGTCGCTTCATACGTTTTGGCTCGAAATACGTCCTCCTTAAATTAGACACCAAGATAATTGTCCTGAGCAGGCCATCATGCCCCAAACCAGCCTATGCCTGAAACGCCCGACCTCAACATCCCCTAGCCCAATTCCCCAGGAACCGGCATACTTGACCTTCAATCCTTGAACTCACCAACCAGCAAACTGCAAAGCGCCTCTCCCGCCGTGCGCCATCGTCGCCGCATCGCAACCGTTGTCTTCGGTTTGGTCCTTCTAATTCTCCTGCTCCTCGCCCACCCGGTCGCGACCCATCTTCGGGCCGTCGCGCTGCTTTTGCGGATCGAGAATCCGCAACACTGGAGCACGCTCGCCAGCTTCGGCACCTATCCCGTTGAAGAGAGGCTGACCGAAGTACCGACTCCCAGCGGTCCGATCCGCGCGCGGCTCTATATTCCGGTTGGCTTCCCCAATGCGCCCGCGATCGTCATTGTGCACGGCGTGCATCATTTAGGCATTGACGAGCCGCGGCTGGTCGCATTTGCGCGCGCCATGTCCGCTGGCGGAATTCGCGTGCTGACGCCCGAACTGGCCGCCCTCGCCGATTATCGGATCGACAGCAATTCCGTTGACGTCATCGGATCCTCCGCCCGCAGCCTTTACACCCAGACCGGTCGAAAGGTCGGCTTGCTCGGCATCAGCTTCGGAGGAGGTTTATCTCTCATCGCCGCTGCCCGCCCGCAATATGCGCCTTACATTGGCTTCGTAATGTCAGTGGGAGCGCATGACGACCTGGCTCGCGTGTCGGAGTTCCTGATCACCAACACCATTACCCGTCCCGACGGGACTACGCTGCACATGCAGGCCCACGAGTATGGTCCGCTCATCCTGATTTATTCCCATCTCGAAGATTTTTTCCCTCCCGCCGATGTCACTACCGCTCACGATGCGCTCCAGCTCTTGCTATGGGAGAAGGTTGACGAATCGAAGAAAGTTGCCGAAGGACTAAGTCCGCCGTCGCGCGAGAAAATGGAGTTACTCTACAACCACGACGTGGATGCGCTCGCCGGTGAGATGAAGCAGTCCATCGCGCGCCACCAAGCAGAGATGGCGCCCGCATCTCCCCACGGCCGGTTAGCATCGTTGCAAGTCCCTGTCTTACTGCTGCACGGAGCGGCCGATAACGTCATCCCACCCCCGGAGATGCTCTGGCTGCAACACGAGATTCCCGCCGGCTTGGTAAAGGATGCGCTTATCACTCCCGCACTCAGCCACGCTTCAATCGATGGCAAACCTTCGCTCGCCGATAATCTTCGCCTCGTGCATTTCATGGCTCAACTGCTGGAGTTATCTGACCAGAGGTCAGCGGACCACATAAAAACGTCTTCCGCCAAACAACCGGCGCAATAGGGATTTCCCCGATTACCGCGTAATGACCAGAGAATCACCGGAAGCGGCGTTCCGAACAATTGCGCGCTTCAACCTTTCGTCACTTGAGGCCGCGTGGCGTGACCAGTAACCTGCATCGAGGAGGCAGCCCTTGTCCACGACCGCCGCGGTTCCAGCCGCCACTGCACCAAGTGCTTCGCCAGCAACGAACCAGGCCATCCCCACGCCAGCCCTCTTGCTGGGTATGCTGCAATCCGCACCGCGCGTCAGCGATCTGATCTTTTCTCCGGGCAGCCTGCCTCATATTGAAGTCAGCGGCCAGTTAGTGCCGGTAAAAATCCGCGGATTACAAGCCCTGTCGCCCGACGACACTCATCGCATCTCCGAAGAATTGATGGCGGGTAGCCAGCAAGCCAAGAGCAGCCTGCAACAGCAAGGCTCCTGCGATCTTTCTTATAGCCTGCCCGGCCATTGCCGCTTCCGCGTCAATATTTTTATGCAGCGCGGGAGCCACGCCATCGTCATGCGCGTAATTCCCAAGGCCGTTCCCACATTCACGGATCTCAACCTGCCGCCGCAACTCGGCGAAATTGCCAATCTTAAGAACGGCATCGTGCTGGTGACGGGACCAACCGGGTCCGGGAAATCTTCGACCATGGCGGCGATCGTCGACCGCATCAACGAAACCAAGTCATACCACATTCTTACCATCGAGGATCCGGTCGAATTCGTTCATCGCCACAAGAAGTCGATCATTCACCAGCGCGAATTGCATAGTGATACGCCAAGCTTCGCGCTCGCCCTGCGCGCGGCCTTGCGCCAGGCGCCAAAGGTAATTCTGGTGGGCGAAATGCGCGATAAGGAAACGATTGAGATCGCACTCGAAGCGGCCGAGACCGGCCACCTCGTCCTCTCCACTCTGCACACCATCGACGCATCGAAAACGGTGGAGCGCATCGTCGGCGCTTTTCCGTTGAGCGACCAGGAAATTATCCGGACAAGGCTGGCAAAAAGTTTTCGCTATATCGTGTCGCAACGACTGGTACCGCAAAAAGAAGGTGGCCGTGTCGCCATCATCGAGATACTAACGTCAACTCTTCGCACCCGCGAATATATGGAAAAAGGCGAGCAGGAAGGCAAGACGCTGCTCGATGCCATGCGTGACGGCGATACCGAAGGCATGCAGGATTTCGATACCAACATTGAGAAACTGGTTCGCGCCGGAACGATTGCACTGGATACAGGGCTCGCCTTCGCAACCAACCCCGGCAATCTCCGCCTCGATCTCTCCGATATCGCCGAACCGCAGGATCAATGCGAAGCCGCAAGCCCAACCCCAGGCTTCGCGGCGCGGCAACCAGAAAAAACGCGAGAAAAGTCGTCTCAGAATCAGTCAGGAACTCCCGGCCGCGAGCCCGAGATGGTAATCGAATAAGATGTGCGCTTGTGTGGCGCGGGCGCCCCCGCCCGCGTAAAGCGAGTCGAATTTCACCTGTTCTTTCAAGCGGTATGGCCTGGTGTTTAAACCAGCCTTTTCTCCCGCCCCCTTACAGTCCCCAAATCCGATTCGCCCCAATCACCAAGCCGAGCGTCAAGCACGCAATCAAAATCTCTCCGAGCGCGCCAACGATAAACGGCCGTAATCCCTGTTTTGACATCTCGCGGAAATTCGTGCGTAATCCGACACCCGCAAACGTCAGCAGAAATGCCCACTTCGATAAGTTGCCCAGCGACGCGACCTGTCCTTTGTTAAACGTATGAAATCCCACAAGCACCGAAATCAAAAGGAAGCCGAGAATGAACTTGGGAAATTTCTTCCACAAAAACGCCGCTTTGTTAGTCACTGTTTCGGCCTGCCCGCGTCCCGCCCAGTAGATCGCATATGCCAATACCACAAAGCCGATCATGGCGTTGCGCGCCGTTTTCGCGAGCACCGCAACTTTGCCGGCGGCATCGGAATACAAGGCTCCTGCCGCCGTCGCTTCGGCCGTGTTATCAACCCCCAGTCCAGCCCACAAACCATAGGAGACGTCGTTCATGTGCAAGCCATGAGCAATTGCGGGAAAAGTAAACAGAGCGAGCGCTCCCAGCGCCAGGATCGCAGCGATGGCAAACGACGAATCCTCATCATCGGCATCAATTGCTCCCTTGGCCGCAATGATCGCCGAAACGCCGCAGATCGACGAGCCAATCGCCAGCAGCGAAATCAACTTCGGCTTCAGCCCGAATATTTTTCCGAGGAAGGTCATCAGCGCCAGCGATAGTGTGATTTCAACCACGACTAACGCCAGACTTATCCCGCCCAGTTTCAGAACGTCGGTCAGAACAAAGCGCGCGCCCAGCAGCACAATTCCAAGCTTCAGCCAGAACTCGTATGTCGCAATGCCAGACTGAAAAATCCTTGGAATAGTCAGCGTGTTCGAGATCGCCAGCCCGATAAGAATCGCCCAAAGAACATATTCAATGTTTGGAAACGTCCAATGGTGAGTCTTGGCATAAGTATTCACCGTGCGCTCAAGCACCTTCGCGGCGTAACCGATTCCGGCCAGTAAAATAACTCCGGGAAGTATGCTCAACGCCCCGAGTGTTCGGTTATCGGATTCCGCTCGTAATACCGAGGTTGAAGAAGCCATAATTTTCTCCATGGAGAATCTTAAGTTCCTTGTTCCATGCCTGATAACGGATCGACGGATCGACTGCCCTTGCGCTCGCACTATTGCCTTCGTGGCTGGATCGCCGCGGCGTTGAAGCCTCTGCGTTACCAAACGACGTTCTTAAGAAGATCGAATTTCACGGCCAGTGCCAGCAGCAGCGCAACAATCACCGCCCACGTATCAAGCGAAATAAAGGAACCGTTTGGGGATTTCGCGGGGTACTTCGGGACTGGCTTCACGGAATGATCTGCTGACATAGCAATTCTCCTGATCTATAAAGCAACGTCTCGCCTATACGACAAACCCTCAGCCTGACGGAGCTTGATATGACGGCTGGTGGCGGGGGAATTCCAGCGGACCCGGGCAGGCTCTGGCGTTGGTATGAGCTGCGGCCCGATTTAAAAAGCGCCTGCCCGGTCAGTCTGCCGCTTGCGCGAAATTTCGGGGGAGTTCGTCCGCGCGTCCAGGCAAAATTAAATCAAAAAAGTCCTCAATAGTCAAGTGATATGATAGAGATTATAATCATTCACTTCTGCCCTCCATTCGCCTGCTCTAACCACCCCTCTTTCATTGACTTGACCCCGCTTCCCGCCTAAGATTGCCCGACACCATGATCGGCCAGACCATTTCTCATTACCGGGTTGTCGAGAAGCTGGGGGGCGGCGGCATGGGTGTGGTCTACAAAGCCGAGGACACCCGCCTCCATCGTTTTGTCGCGTTGAAGTTCCTGCCTGAGGATGTCTCCGGCGACCCGCAGTCGCTCGCGCGCTTTCAGCGCGAAGCGCAGGCCGCATCCGCGCTCAATCATCCCAACATCTGCACCATTCACGACATTGGTGAACATGAAGGCCGCGCGTTTATCGCCATGGAGTTCCTCGATGGCATGACGCTGAAGCACCTGATTGCCGGCCGTCCCATGGAATTGGATCAGCTTCTTTCGCTCGGCATTGAAGTCGCCGATGCGCTCGACGCCGCTCACGCCGAAGGCATCGTGCACCGCGACATCAAGCCCGCCAATATTTTCGTCACCAAGCGCGGCCACGCCAAAGTTCTCGACTTCGGACTCGCGAAAATCTCGGGCCGCGGTGCGAAAGACGTGACGCTCGCTACCGCCGATGGCGCCAACCAACATCTCACCAGCCCCGGCACAGCTCTCGGCACCGTCGCCTACATGTCGCCGGAACAGGCCAGGGGCAAGGAACTGGACACGCGCAGCGATCTTTTTTCTTTCGGCGCTGTCCTCTATGAAATGGCGACGGGCACGCTTCCCTTCCGCGGCGATACCTCAGCGGTAATCTTCAACGCCATTCTGGAGCGCGCCCCTGCGTCACCCATTCGCCTGAATCCCGATATCCCTTCCGAACTCGAGCGCATTATCAACCGCGCGCTGGAAAAAGACCGCGACCTCCGCTATCAGCATGCGTCCGAGATGCGCGCCGAATTGCAGCGTCTGAAGCGGGATTCGAGTTCCGGAAAAAGAATTGCCGCCGAAGAGCCGCCGGAGACGGCCGCTTCTTCGTCGCAGACTTCAATCCAGCATGCCAGCGGTTCTTCTCGCGCTATTTCCGCCTCAGTGTCGGCCTCGCAAACAGGTGTTTCGGCGCCGCAAGCATCTGCTGCATCGCATTCGGCAGCCGCGCAGTTCGCCGCGCCGGCTCCGGCATCTTCAAAAAAGTATTTGATCGTTGGAATCGGAGTTCTCCTAGCGGCGGCCATCGCCGGTATCGTCTTCTGGCGCTCGCACGGCACGCAAAAGCTCACCGAAAAAGATTCCATTCTGCTCGCCGATTTCGTTAACACCACCGGCGATCCCGTCTTCGACGGCACCCTCAAACAGGCGCTGGCCGTGCAGCTCGAGCAGTCGCCCTACCTCAACATCGTGCCCGATCAAACGGTGCGCAACGCGCTGCAGTTCATGGGCCGCCCCGCCGATGAGCGCGTCACGGGCAATGTAGCCCGCGAGATTTGCGAGCGCGAACACATCAAAGGCATGCTGAGCGGATCGATCGCCAGCCTGGGCAGTCAATACGTGGTCGCACTCGACGCCACCAACTGCGCCACCGGAGATTCCCTCGCCCGCGAGCAAGTAACGGCAGCCACAAAGGAAGGCGTGCTCCCTGCAGTTGGAAAGACCGCCTCCAGCCTGCGCGAAAAGCTCGGCGAGTCGCTGGCCACAATTCAGAAATTCGATACGCCGGTGACCGAGGCAACCACATCGTCGCTCGAAGCGCTGAAAGCTTACGCCGCAGCCGACGAGATCCGCAACAGCGGCGGCGAGGCTGAATCCATTCCTTTATTCCAGCACGCTCTCGAGTTAGACCCGAATTTTGCCATGGCGCACGCCCGGCTGTCGGCTGTCTACAACAACCTTGGCGAAGAGGATCAATCGGTTCAGGAAGCGAAAAAGGCCTTCGATTTGCGCGATCGTGTCAGTGAGCGCGAGCGCTTCTACATCGACGATCATTTCTATACGTCGACTGGCGATATAGAAAAAGACAAACAAAATCTCGAGTTGGCGATTCGCACCTACCCTAACGACTCCAGCGCGTATGCCAATCTCGCGCTTGAGTACAACCTTTTTTATAGCGAGTTTGAGAAAGCAATTCAGTTTGCGAACGAGTTTACGCGGCTTGAGCCCGGCGCGCCCTTTGGCTATGAACACGCCGCCGGATCTTACATGGGTCTGAACCGCTTCGAAGAGGCCCGCGCGACTCTGCAGCACGCGCAGGATGCAAAAGCCGATAACCTCTTCATCCACGAAAGCTTCTACGTGCTGGCGGCCGCGACTGGCGATGCCGACGGCATGCAACGCCAAATGAAATGGGCGGAGGGCAAACCCAGCGACTATCTTCTCCTGATCGACGCCGCAAACGTGGCGGCCGCGCACGGGCAAATGCACAAAGCCGAGGACTTGATTGCACGCTCCACACAAGTAAGCGACCGGCTCGGATTCAAGGAAACCACGGCAGACACAAAAGCAGGGTTTGCGGTGACGCAGGCCGCAGTGGGCAACGCTACTATCGCACGCGAGTTGGCGGCGGCAAGTTCCGCGCTGGCGCACGGCCGCAGCAACCTCGTGCCTGTCGCGGCCGCGTTGGCGATGACTGGGGACGGCCCTCACGCCCAGGCCATCATGGAAGAACTGGGTCGGCGTTTCCCCTCTGACACGCTTCTCCACAACGTCGGCATGGCGGACGTTTCTGCACTGGCAGCCATCAGCCGCAAGGCGCCAGATCAGGCCATCGCCGCGTTACAGTCGGCAACACCTTATGAATTAGGCAATGCTCAGGCACTTGTCCCGGTCTATGTTCGCGGCCTTGCTTATCTTCAGGCCAAGCGGGGTCCAGAAGCCGCTGCGGAATTTCAGAAAATCGTGGATCATCGCGGCATCGATCCGATCGGTCCTGAGCATTCTCTGGCCAAGCTGGGCCTGGGCCGGGCCTATGTCATTAGCGGCGACCCAATCAAGGCGAAGGCCGCATATCAGGACTTCTTTGCCCTGTGGAAAGATGCCGATCCGGAAGTACCCATCCTGAAAGAAGCCAAATCAGAGTACGCAAAACTACAGTAGTTTTGCAGTGCCGTGATTCTCAATGCGTGAGCCGCCGCGTGCCTTTGGGTGGCGCAGCGCTTCAGCGCTGCGATAAGCTCCATCTTGGTGCAGCGTCCTTAGAGGTTGCGAAAAAAGTCACCTCGTGCCGAGTTTTGAAAGGTTGCGGCTTCCAGTCGCGCCGCCAAGTCCCTTACTTTTTGTCATTCCGAGCTGTCCGCAGCCGCGCTTGCGCGGCGAGGACGGCGAGGAATCTGCATTCCTTCGACTTTACCCCAGCCTCTTTAGCCGCCGAGGTCGCGCGCCCTCTTACTTACTCGCCTTAATCCACTCCTCGATTTTCTCCTGCAGCACATCGAGCGGCAGCGGACCCGAATCGAGCACCGCATCGTGAAACGCTCGCAGATCGAACTTTGGACCTAACTCCTTCTGCGCCCGCGCTCGTAACTCGAGTATCTTCATCTGTCCCATCTTGTAAGAAAGCGCCTGGCCCGGCCACGCAATGTAACGATCCACCTCTGTATTGATATTCTCGTCGTCCATGGCCGTGTGTTCGTGGAAGTAATCCACCATCTGCTGCCGCGTCCAGTGCTGCGAGTGGACGCCCGTATCCACCACCCAGCGCACCGCCCGCCATATCTCGTTTTGCAGCCGGCCGTACTCGCTATAAGGGTCCTGATAGAATCCTACTTCCTTCCCCAGCCGCTCCGAGTAAAATGCCCATCCTTCCGTGTACGCATTAAGATCTAAATTGAACTTACGAAATGGCGGTAAGTCGGGTAATTCTTGCGCAATTGAAAATTGTAAGTGATGCCCCGGCACGCCTTCGTGATAAGCGATCGCTTCCACATTCAACAGTAGCCGCTTCTCCGGAGCATATTCATTGACGTTGATCCGTCCCGGCCGCGAGCCATCGCCCGCGCCAATGGAATAATCCGCCGGCGGCGACGATGCCGCGCGAAACGATTCCATCGGCACAACATCGAGTTTGTTCTTCGGCAGTTTCCCAAAAAGCTCCGGCAGTTTGCCATACATCTGGTCGCGGTAGTGAGTATACAAATCGAACAGCTGCTGCCCCGACTTCGCATGCAGCGCTGGATCCTGCCGTATATGTTCGTTAAACGATTTCAGATCGTGAAATCCCTGCGCCTGCGCAATCTTCAGCATCTGCGTTTCAATTTCCGCCACGCTCTTTACGCCCAGCTCGTGGATCTGGTCGGCCGGCATGTCGGTGGTCGTCTGATGGCGCACCGCCATCCGGTAGCGCCCATCGCCATCCGGCAACGACCACAGTCCCGGATCAAGCCGCCCATGCGGAGCGTAATCCTCGCGCACAAATTTCGCGAACTTCGCATACGCGGGTGCGACTTCATTCTTCACCGCCTCTTCAATCGCCGCGCTCAGCCGCTTCCGGTCGGCCTCGCCAATTGAATCCGGAAACTTTCGCAGCGGCGAAGTAAAAGGACTCTTCTCCGCCGCATCTTTTCCGAGAGACTCATCTGCAATGTCCTGCGCCTGCGTCGAAACTTTCTCCAGCAAATACTTTGGAGGCATAAGCCGGTCGCGCAGTCCCTCCCGCATGTGCCCTTCCGCCTGATCCAGCACGCGCGGAATCTGATGCAGCCGGGAGATGTAATCCTCATAGTCCTTCACATTGCGCAGCGGCGTATCGAACGGGAGCGACGCATATCCCAGATGAATTCCGCCGAACTGCGTGGCCGGCATCTCCCAGTCTTTGAACTTCGCGGCCTCCAGGCCTTCGCGGAGTGTGCGCACCATCAACACGTGATTCAGCCGCTCCTGCTCGGGGAAGCCAGTTACATCCAGCGCCTCAAACCGTGCCAGTGCCTGCCGCGTGTGCTCAAGATCGTCGGCAATCGCCTTGTCGGAAAAGTCGCTGAGCCGGTCGTTATAACGATTGTCGCCAATCTCCGTGGCCAGCTCCGGCTGCGTGCGTAGCGTGTACTCCCACTCATCGGCGAGCATGCGATTCAGCTCCACCCGCCGCGCCTCCAAACTCCGGTCTGCCGCTTGCGCCGTCAACGCCATCATTAAAGTGTAAGCAATCCCCGCCGCCAGCCAGGGGAGTGAGAATGAGAACGATGTTTTCAAGATTGAACCCCCAATCGGAATTCCGTTGCGTGCTTCCCCATCCCGCTTCCCAATCCGATGACACTTGGCCGCAGCGGCGAATGCGCCGCAAACCCGCAAAATCCCACACAGTGTTTCAGACGAAGAGCTCCCGCAATAAGCGCAATTCATTGCAGAATCAGTACCAAAATGGTAACAACCGTCATCCTCATTACGAACGGCCTTGTCCCCAGGCTAGGCATCATTAACACATTGTAATCAAACAACTTATCCGGGCTGTTCGACTATTGATCAATTTGTACTTTTTGATTGCGCCGAAGCAGCTAAATCTCCTACTATCGAGTAGTTGCCTGGCATCGACCCAACCGTGCCGCCACTGTGGCGATTGCCTTGCACTAAATCAACTGATATAGCCAACGCTATGGCTATTCATATCATCCGGGGATGGAACTTGTGAGGGGTAAGTTTTTTCTTTTTTCGCTTCGTCTGGCCTTTTTATTCGCACTGCCGCTCCTGCTCGCATCGAGCGGCTTCGCTGCCAGCGTCAGTCCGCATACCCTCACGCCCCGCTCAAAATCCCGTTCTGTAACTGAAACGCAGCGTGCCCGGCGTCATATGCACGCGCTGGCGCATAGCCGCGTGCCCCTGGCCAAATCCGCTGCTTATCGCCATCCCCGCTATTATGAGCGTTTTCACACCAGTTCGTTCGCCTACGGGCTCACCGAAGGCGACCTCACCGCGGGCGAGGATCCCATCGTCCGCGAGGCCGCCATCGACGCCCTTGGCAACATGAACGGCACCGTCGTCGCCATTGAGCCGACCAGCGGCCGCATTCTCGCGATGGTGAATCAGAAGCTCGCACTCGCAAGCGGCGCGCAGCCTTGTTCCACCATCAAGCTTTCGGTCGCGCTCGCCGGGGTGAGTGAAGGCCTGATTGATCGGCAGACCGAAGTCCCGCTCGCCCCGCGCTCGCACATGACTCTAACCGAGGCCCTCGCCCACTCCAACAACGCCTATTTTGAGGCTCTGGGCCGCAAGCTTGGTTTCGAGAAGGTTCAATATTACGCCCACCAGTTTGGACTCGGTGAGTATGCCGGATATCACATCCCAGGCGAGCATCTGGGCGAGTATCCCGAGGAGGAAATCTCCTCCAAGCTCGGCGGCGTCGGCAAGATGTGCTCATTCGGCGAAGGCATTTCCATGACCCCGCTGCAACTTGGAGCCATGGTCGCCGCCATCGCCAACGGCGGCACGCTCTACTACCTCCAGCATCCTGATTCGCCCGAGGCTGTGGCCAACTTCCAGCCCATCATCAAACGTCATCTCGATATCGCCAACGCCATTCCCGAGCTCTCAGACGGCATGGCCGGAGCCGTTCAATACGGCACCGCGCGCAGCCTGCGCCTGAATTTCGACGAAGAATCCATCCTCGGCAAGACCGGCACCTGCTCCCATGCCGGAACCCGTTTCGGATGGTTCGCCTCGTACGCGAACACCGATATCGGACGCATCGTGACCGTAGTTTTCCTGCAAGGTGGACGCCCCACATTCGGTCCCAAGGCCGCCGAAATCGCAGGCCGCATGTATCGCAACCTGTACGACCACAATTTCTTCGTGGCGCGCTCCGCCGGCACAAATTCCACGCGCGACGTCGTCTTACCCGCCGCAGCCCGGCAATAAAGCTGGTCCGAATGAAATCTTCGTTCCCCTCTGTACCCGGTGCTTAAAGGCTCTTCCTCCGCAATACCCGGAATCCCCGATCTCCGAAGTCACACCCGATCACTCCCCTTCGGAACTTGTCACCCCACCCATCCTCAATTTGTACTAATAGAGCGAAACGATCATGCCGGAGCAGGTTCTCAAAATCGCAGGGCGCATTCCTTATCCTGAGGCGGTCGCCATTGCAGCTTTAATCCTGGCGATCATTGCTTTCGCCGTTCAATTCCGGGCAAAGCGTCGAGCGCTGGGTGCATTTGCCGCCGCCGCGATCGTCGCCATCGGACTGATTCCGCTTGCCGCTTCCCATATCCTCCATGCGCGCAATGTCTATCAGATTCATGTCTACCTCGTGAGACCCGACAAATCGCCGGTCTACTACGCCGAGGTGAAATCCACTCTCTCTGGCGACCTCCCGATCTCGGAAGGCGGCTGGCGGCTGGACGTCCCTCCCCAAATCCATCCCGCCGACGCAAAAGTAACTTTTTCCGCCACCGTGAAGGATGAGTTCCTGAAAGGCAGCTACACGCTCATTCTCTCTGACAATTACTATCCCACCGTCACCATTCCGCTCGTCGCCGATACCTCAGCCAAAGTCCGCGGAGTAGTCGTCGATGAAGGCATGGCTGCGGTTTTCGGAGCCAGCGTCTCAGTCGCCGGGTATCCCGACGTTGTGCTCACCGACAAACAGGGCAATTTTTCTTTGCCCGCGCATGCCGGAAATGGCCAGTTGGTGGAGATCCACGCTGAGAAAGATGGCGTCATGACGCGCAAGAATGCGCCTGCTGGCAAAACCGTTGAAATCGTACTCGGCAGCGAATAGGCGACCGCGCCATACCTCTTACCTGCAACGCTCGGCCTGTTCATGACCTCCGCTGCATGACTAACGGCACTTGTCCGCTCGATTACTTGTCCCAAATCCACTTCACCTGGATGAGAATTGTTCTATCTATCTGTTTATTTGTCTGTTTATTTACCTATGAGTGCGCCCGCCATCGCGACAATCCAGAAGCCAGTGAACCAGCCGGATAGCTCCGGCCTGTCACTCGCGCCCGCAAAGCGCACTCTGACGATGGCCCTGCTCCTCATTGCGGCTGTGGCCGTCTCCTACTCTCCAATCGCGCACAACGGCTTCATCAACTTTGACGACAACACTTACATTGCTGCCAACCCGCACATAAGAGCCGGCCTCACTGCGCAAACCATGAAATGGGCTTTCACCACCTTCGAGGGCGCCCATTATCACCCCATAACCTGGCTCACCCACGCGCTCGACTGCCAGATCTTCGGGTTGAATCCCGCCGCTCACCATGAAGTCAACGTTCTGTTGCATGCGGCAAATGCTCTCCTTCTTTTTCTGCTGCTGGTGAATGTCACCCGGCTTCACTGGCGCAGCCTGTTCGTCGCGGCGCTGTTTGCGCTGCATCCCATCAATGTCGAATCCGTGGCTTGGGCCTCCGAGCGCAAGAACGTCCTCAGCATGCTTTTTCTTCTGCTCGCAATACATGCCTATGTCGCCTATGTGCGGCGTCCGCATATCGGCCGGTATGCGCTCGTCTTACTTTCCTTCGCACTCGGACTGCTCAGCAAGTCACAAATCGTCACCCTGCCGTTTCTGCTTTTGTTGTTCGATTACTGGCCTCTTCAGCGTTTTGGCGGATGGCCGGAGGCCATCGCAGCCACGCCGCACGCTTCTGAGAGCGGCACCGCAGCCGGTTCCGGCATTGCCTTTCTGGATGAAGTTCAGCCGAATAAAGCGGAAGCGCGGCAAACCTCCGTGCAATGGCTCATCCTCGAGAAACTCCCGCTACTCGCGTTCTCCGCCGCTTGCGCCGCCGTCACCGTAAAGGCTCAACAATCCGGCGGAGCTGTTACCACGCTCGCCGCAGCCAGCCCGCTCCTGCGGCTGGAGACAGCTCTCATCTCCTACGTTCACTATCTGGGAAAAGCATTCTGGCCGACGAAGCTGGCACTCGTCTACCCGCAACCCATGCAGCTGTTCCCGTTGTGGAAAGTGGCCGCCGCCGCGCTATTGCTCGCGCTTGTTACTGCCGCCGTTTTGTGCGCTCACAAACGGCGCTATCTCACCGTGGGATGGTTCTGGTTTCTGGGTGCGTTCGTGCCAATGATTGGATTGGTGCGCGTCGGAAATCAAGCCATGCCCGACCACTTCGCCTATCTCCCCTTCATCGGTCTGTTTCTGATGTCAACCTGGCTGGCCGCCGATTGCGCGACTGATTGGGCGCCTGATTGGCCGAAGGATGGGCCCGCTCATCAGGCAAAAAATTGGGCGGCGGGCGATTCCACAAGCGATCCGGAGAAAGTTCGCCGCGCAAGAGCTCGTCGCATTTCCGCAGCGTGGCTTTCCATTCCCGCCATCGCCGTGCTGTTCATCCTCGGCGGTCTCACCTATCGGCAACTCGGCTATTGGCGCGACAGCGCTTCTATCTGGACGCGGACTCTGGCGGTGACCGAGAACAACACCGTCGCCCATGACATGCTGGGATTTTATTTATCCGATGAAGGTCATTCGGCAGAGGCTCTCGCTCATTTCCACGCCGCCATGGCGATCCTGCCCATCGACCTTGATGCCAATCTTGCCCTCGGCGCTTACGAGCAGGCAGGTGGAAATCCTCGCGCGGCCATCGTCCATTATCAGGTCATAACCCGCCACGCGGCGCAACCGATTCTACGCGCCGAAGCTTATGCCAACCTGGGCTGGGTCTATCGCCAACTCGGTGACTTATCCATGGCAAAGCAGAGCTTTGAGACTTCGAGCAACCTCGCGCCCGACCAACCCATGCCCCTGATCGGCCTCGGCCTGCTTGCGCAGAAGATGGGGAACTTCGCGGAGGCCATCCGCCAGTACTCCCGCGCCATGTCTCTGCAACCCACCGACGTCGGCTATCTGCTGATCGCGAGCGCGTTGGAGCAGCAAGGGAAGTCGGGCGATGCCGCCGCGTTCCGCAAACGCGCAGCCAGCGTTTCGCACGATCTTGCCGCCGCACAAAAAGAAGTCCAGTCCCTTCTCGGCAGATAAGCCGCGGGCACAGAAAAGCCCACTCTCTCCCCGGCAGATGTCCCGCCGCCCCAAAAGCCGCCAGCGTGACATTTGATTTTGGGTGGCGCAGCGGTTCACCGCTGCGATTAGGACTGCTCAATCAATGGGGCTTTAGCCGCTGAGGGAACGCCGCACGGCCAAAATATTCTTCAGCAAACTTTTCCGGAAATACAAACGCGGGCAACCATGCCCGCGCAAATCCAAAAAATGCGAAATAGCGAATAGCGATCGGCGGGCCGCTACCTACCGCCCTTCCTTAACCTCGTCCCGCGCCACGATTCCGTCCTTGATGTAAATGATCCGATGCGCATATTCGGCGATATCGTGCTCGTGCGTCACCAGCACGATCGTGTTCCCTTCCGCGTGCAGACGATCGAACAGCGCCATGATCTCATTGCCCGTCTGCGAGTCCAGGTTGCCCGTCGGCTCGTCGGCCAGAATGATCGCCGGCTTGTTGACCAGTGCCCGCGCCACGGCCACTCTCTGCCGTTGTCCCCCTGAGAGTTCGTTCGGCTTGTGTGTCATGCGGCTTTCCATGCCCACCGATGCCAGCGCCGCTTTCGCCCGCTCAATTCGTTCCGCCGACGGCACTCCCGCATAAATCAGCGGCAGCTCCACGTTATGCAGCGAAGTCGCACGCGCCAGCAGATTAAATGTCTGAAACACAAATCCAATTTCTTTATTCCGGATGCGCGCCAGCTCATCGTCATCCAGCTCGCTCACCAACTGCCCGTTCAGCCAGTATTGCCCCTTCGACGGCGAATCCAGGCAGCCAATCAGATTCATCAGCGTCGATTTGCCCGATCCCGATGGTCCCATGATCGCAACATACTCATTCCGCCGTATGCGCAGATTGATCCCGCGCAGCGCCTGCACCTGCTGCTCCGAGCCCATGTCGTACGTCTTCCACAAATCCTCCGTGGCGATCATGCATGAGTCCGGCCCAGACCAGTTCGCGGGCTTGTCACCCGCCGGGCTCAAGTTCGTCGGCCTTTCAATGGAGAGTATCTCCGCTGTCGCCATGTCGTTCTCCTTCGGCTCGGGCACGCACGCTCCTCTGGCCGCTTATTACTTTGACGTTCCAGCGTCTAATTAGTGAGACGCCAGGTAGCGCCGGCAGTTCCGGCGACGACTCGCCCCCGGAGTACAGAAATCTCAACTCTGCCGCCTAGCTGCTCTCTTCTTCCTTCTTCGGAGTCGAATTATCGATTTTTACACTCGTCCCCGGTTTCAGCGTACGTAAAACTTTATAACTGCCAGTAATTACTTCGTCACCCTCGTGCACGCCCTTCAATACTTCGATGTCCGTTGTCCCGCTTATGCCCGTCTCTACCGGAACAAACTCCGCTTTTTTATTGCGAATTACGAAAACACCCTGAATTTCATCTTTCTGCTTCGCTGCATCCACCGGAGCCGCCGCCTGCACCGATCCCTTCGAATCCTTCGTCACCAGGTCCGCTTGCGTCCGCACCGTCAATGCCTGGATCGGAATGCTCACCACATCGTCCCGCGTTGCCGTCGTTATCTTGGCTGTCGCCGAAAGCCCCGGCCGCAAATCCGAAGGCGGATCGTTCAACGTCACCACCACTTTGAAATCCTTCGCCTCTTCGCTGGTCGAAGTCGCCTGCGAGGTTGAAACTCCGGTCGACCGCACAATCGCGTTATCCCCGATTTCGGTCACCGTCCCGTGAAATGTTTTACGCGGAATCGCATCGATCGTCACCTCCGCCTGCTGTCCCATCTGCACATTGACGATGTCAGTCTCATCTACCTTCACCTCCGCCGTGATTACCGACATATCGGCCAGCGTCATCAGCGTGCTGCCCGGCGAGTTCTGTATCCCCATCACCACCGTCTCGCCCTCCCGCACCGGCAGGTTCGTAATCACGCCGTCGAACGGGGCTTCGTACGTCGTCTTTTGTAATACGTCGGAGACTCGCGTCAAGTTCGCCTGATTTTGAGAAATATGCCTTTGCGCTGAATCCTTCTGCGCCTTTGCCTGCTCAACCCGCGCCTGCGCCTGCGCCAATCCCGCTTCCGCCGATTCCCATGCCGCTTTCTTCGTGTCGTAATCCTGCTTCGCGATAAGCGCGTCTTTAAATAATCCCTGGGCCCGCTCCCAATCCAACTGCGCGTGGTCGGCGTCCGATTTCGCCCGATTCAAATCCGCCCTCGAGGTCTGCAGCCCGGCTTCCGCCGCCACATAGTCCGTCTCCGCCGCCTGCACCGATGCCCGCATGGCGTTCACATCGGCCCGTGATTGCACGTTCTCCAACTGCGCAAGCAGTTGCCCCTTCCTTACACGATCGCCTTCCTTGACATGCAGCTTGACGATCCTCCCCATGGCGTTGGCTCCGATGTTCGCATACGTCTTCGGCTTGATCTCTCCCGATGCGCTTACCACCGAACTGAGCTTCTCTTTCTGCGCTTTGCCCGTCTGCACCGTGACCAGATTCTTGCGGCTCTGATAGACCGTTACGGCAACAATGGTCCCAAGCACCGTGACCGCGCCCACGCCGATCAATACTTTTTTCCAGGTTTTCATTGAGTCACGATTCCGCTCAGGCCGCGATTTCGCGCCGGATACTACCGCTCCTTCATAATTTACGTTCCACCTTGAAACAAAGTTCCCGCGGACATTTCTTCAAGGATATCAATTTTCTAAACGTCGGGGTCCGGATGGTTCGAGAAGCCACAGCACGCCTTCGACATTATATCTCGCAGTATCGCGGCGGCAACTTTGCCCAACCGCCGCATTTCAAACAGAATCGCCCCTGCCTCCGCCCGTACAAACCCCGTTTTCTCAAGATGATAGAGAATCCCCTCGCTTCCAGAAAATCTCTCACCCCAGGCCTCTTTTCCTTGCCTTGTTGTATCCAATCAACATAGAATTATCGGCATCGCGTCTTTCAAGGTAGGTCCTTCTATTATGTATTCCTCCGGCTTCCAGAAAAGGTGCTGGCTGGGCGTTTTGCTAGCCGTACTTGCGCTCGTCTCCTGCGCCACATCCTTGGCGCAGCAGAAGGACGCTCCCGCTACGCCAGACGCCTCCAATCCCTCTCTTCCAGCCGCCAGTCCAGCTCAGAATCCTCCGGCGCAGGCGCAGATTCCTGCACCCCCTGCACCAGCCGAAGATAAACGTGCTGCGCCGGCTCCCGGCACCTCGGCGACGACTCCGAAAAGCTCCGCCCCGGAAAGTTCGAGCGATCCGCTGAAGCGCCCGCTCCCGGAGAAGCAGAAAAAAGCCAACGCCCGCGCTCTCAAGATTGAGTTGAGCAAGACCTACCGCAAATGGCTGGATGAAGATGTCCGCTGGATCATAACCGACGAGGAAAAATCCGCCTTCATGCAGCTTTCCAATGACGAGGAGCGCGACCAGTTCATTGAAGCCTTCTGGCAGCGCCGTGACCCCACGCCCGATACCGAAGAGAACGAATTCAAGGAAGAACATTACCGCCGCATCGCATATGCCAACGAGCACTTTCCTGCCGGCATTCCCGGGTGGAAGACCGATCGCGGCCGCACTTACATCGTCTTTGGCCCCCCCGATGAAATCGATGCCCATCCTTCAGGGGGGACCTATGAACGTCCCATGGATGAAGGCGGCGGCGAAACCTCTACCTTTCCCTTTGAAACCTGGCGTTATCGATATATTGAAGGCATCGGGCAGGAAGTCATCATTGAGTTCGTCGACCCCTGCATGTGCGGCGACTATCACATGACCATGGACCGTTCCGAGAAGGACGCTCTCAAGTACACTCCCAACGCCGGACTCACCCTCTATGAGTCACTGGGTATGGCAAGTAAGACCAGCCGCTTCACCGGGGGCAACGGCATCGAGCAACTCGGCACTTCGCCCTTCAATAACGATCTGCAAACCAAGGAATTCGATCGCTTGGAGCAATTCGCCAAATTGCAGGCCGCTCCCGCCGTCAAATTCAAAGATCTCGAAGAGGTGGTCAGCCATAAAATCAGCGTCAACCTCATGCCCTTCGATGTTCGCGTCGATTTCGTGCGCGTCACCGGCGACACCGTTCTCGTTCCCGTCACTATCCAGATCAAGAATCGCGACGTAACCTTCCAGAACAAGGATGGCATCCAGCGCGGCACCGTCAATATCTTCGGGCGCTTCACCACTTTGACCGGCAAGATTGTTCAGACCTTCGAAGATCCGGTTCAAGTTGATGTGCCGTCCGAATTGCTCGCCAAAACCGCAGACAATTCCTCTGTCTACTGGAAAGCCGTGCCGCTGCGCATCAGTCAGAATCGCTATCGCCTCGACGTCGTCGTCAAAGATGTCAATGGCGACCGCACCGGCTCGTGGAGCCGCGGCATCGTCATTCCCGATTTCAGCGAAGAACACCTGAGCAATTCGACCCTCATCATTGCCGACCAGATGGAGCCTGTCGCCGCCAAGAACGTTGGCACTGGCAATTTCGTCATCGGACAGACGAAAGTGCGTCCGCGCGTCGCTCCGGCGAACGGCAAACCAGTTTCGTTTAAGCGCAATCAGAAAGTTAATTTCTGGATGCAGGTTTACAATCTTACCCTCGACGAGAAGACTCACAAACCTTCCGCCACCGTGGAATATAACGTCACCGACGTCAATAACAAGCCCGTCATTCATACCGTTGAATCGACCGACACCATGGGTAACATTGGCGATCAGGTCACGCTGCAGAAGACCCTTTCCGCCGCCAATCTGCAGCCCGGCACTTATAAGATCGAGATCAAGGTGAACGACAAACTCTCCAAGCAGTCGGTCGATCCCACCGCGACTTTCGCCGTGGAGTAAACTGCTGCTCGAGTAAAATGGGCGGGCCTCGACTCGTCCGAATGAAGATTTGAAGTAACGAAATCAGGAATACCGGACGGGCGTCTCACCCGTCCGGAGCAGCCGCTGGAGCATTCGAACGGCGGAGCAGTCCGCGACGGGTTTCCGTCGCTGGAATTGGTGGGCGCGATGTTCAAGAACCTCCGGATCTTCGTGACCGTTATCTGCCTGGCGATCCCGGCTTGGTCGGCGACGGCGACCATCTCCGGCTACGTGCGCGATTCCAGCGGTGTCCCGCAGATGGGCGCGGTGGTGGAACTCCTGCCTCTAATCGGCTCCGATCTCATTCAGCCCGCCCAAACTGTCAAAGCCTTTACCGACGGCCGCGGCTTTTATTCAATCGCCAAGCTTCTACCCGGAAACTACAGCCTCAAAGTAAGCGAGCCCTCTTTCCTGCCCACACTGCGCGAAAGAATCGGCATCCGCGCCGGCGCACGGCTCATGGTCAACGTCACCATGACCAATCTCTTTGAGGCCATCCAACTCGTCACTATTCCCACTCAGTCCGATCAGGATGACTGGAAGTGGAATCTCCGCGCCATCTCCAATCGCCCCATTTTGCGCGTCCTCGGCGATGGCACCACCGCCGTGGTCGAAAATGGAGGCGCCAACGACATCAAAGGTTCGCTCGCATTCCTTACCGGTTCTCCGGGTGAGGGCTTCGGCAGCGCGTCCGATATGAGCACGGCTTTTTCCGTCGAGCGGTCTCTATTGTCGACCGGCACCATCCGCCTCAACGGCGACCTTGGCTACTCATCGGATGGTGTGACCGTTCCGTCCACCTTCCTTCGCACCTCATACATCGGCCACTTTAACAACATATCCGAGCCATCTTTCTCGCTGACTGCGCTCCGCCTCAATTCCGCCGACCCTACGAACACCTTGCCCGGCGCAACTTTGCAGGCGCTCTCGCTCACCAGCGCCGACCGCGTCATCCTCGGCAACAGCCTGGAGATGCGCCTCGGCAGCGAACTCCAGACCATTCAGTTTCTCGGACGCGTCCGCGCTTTCAAGCCCTTTGGCTCCGCCGATCTTCATCTCTCGCCAAACACGGTCTTGGAATACCAATACCGCAGTTCGGTCCCGCGCTTGACGCTCGAGGATCTCTCCGGCGATTCCTCAGATCCTGCGCCCGATCAGCGCGCCACCGGCCCGCGCATGAGCATGACCAATTTTTCTCCTGCCGTCGAACGCGCTCGCCATCAGGAGGTCTCTCTCTCCCAGCGCGTCGGCAGGAACAATATGCAGGTCGCGTTCTTTTCCGATAGCATCGTCGATCCCGTCCTCACCGGCATCGGCGGCGGCCTCTCTGCCGGTTCCGGCGACGTGCTCCCCGACATTTTCTCGGGCACCTTCAGCTATCAGGGAAATAACTTCGCCACTCAAGGCATGCGCGTCGTTCTCGAGCGCAAACTCTTATCCGATCTCACCGCGACCCTCGATTATTCTTATGGCGGCGTGCTCGATCTTTCCCGCCCGGATATTCAGCTCGAAGACGCGCGCAGCTTCATCCGCACCCAAACCCGCCAGGCCGTCGCCGCCAAGCTCCGCGGAAGCGTGCCTAAGTCCAAAACCCGCTGGATCGCCTCCTATCGCTATGCCGACCGCTCGCTCACTCCCGTGGATATGTTCAACACATCCGCCGGCCAGTCCGATCCCTACTTGAATCTGTTCGTCCGCCAGCCCATTCCGTCCAGTTTCCTGTCCGGCCATCTCGAACTCCTCATCGATCTGCGCAATCTCCTCGCGCAGGGCTATGTTCCCGTCCTCGGTCAGGACGGCCACACCGTCTACCTGGTCCAATCCGCCCGCAGCGTCCGCGGCGGCCTCGCCTTCAGCTTCTAGTCGAAATAGAGTCAGCCCTCGCGCCAGTTATTCCGGCAACTCCTCCCGTCACGGGCGCGGTCGCGTCATCTGGAAATCGCAGGCACCATTTTTTCCTTGACTCCACCCTCCAATGCTCGTCACTATCAATCATCCACTTAGATTTTCGTGCCGAATTGGACTTTTTGAGTTAACGCTCAATTGAATTGGGGTACTCGAATCGAGCGGTGGTGCAACCGCATTAGAATCAATATTTTGGGATCTAAGTCGTTTCGGGTCAAGATTTTGCAAGGATTTTTTCGCCAAGTCGCTGATTCCAATAGATCGGTATAGGGGGGGGAGGGGTAGCGTCCAAGGTGCCAAACAGCCAAAACCCGACCGAGCGCCGCTCCCAAAAACGCGCCCGGATTGAGGTCCCCGTTAAGGTGCGCACCAAGGCTGGCGATGAGCCGGAACAATCCGCGCTCACTCGCGATCTCAGCTCTTCCGGAATCTTTCTCTACTCCGAATCCGGCTTCGAGCCCGGCGCCAAGATCGAGCTGGTAGTCATGCTCCCCGATGGCTTCGGCCTCGGCCCCGGCGGCTGGACTCTCTGCCAGGCTTCCGTGGTCCGCGTCGAGAAGTCCGGCGGCAAGGGGGTAGGGGTCGCCGCAACGATCGACCGCATCGACCAGCTCCCCGAAATCAGTTGATGGTCGGAAAGCAGGCGTACAAAGCCGGCTGGAAGCGCTCTTCCAGCCAGCGCTCGACTGAAAAAAATTGCGTTTTTAGCCCAAATTGGCTTCCCACGCACCAGAATTAGTGCAATAATGTCCCGGCCTAAAAGCACATAAATCAGAGCGCGTTGCAATTCGAGAAAGCGGAGCCGCTGCTCTTCTCAGGTGGATTTCCGATGTGGATTAAAAAACTTCTCGCTGGTGTTCTCGAACTCGATACTTCAATCGGGACTCGTTATCTCGAACCAAGCCTGGTTCAGCGCGCGCGTCTGCTGTGGACGTTCCGTAATTTTTCCTCGCTTCCTCACCAGGTCTTGCGGCCAAGTGAGTTGCAGTTGATCGATTGCCTGCTGGAGGAAAACCGGTCAATCTCGAAGCGAACGCTCGCTGCCGACGACCGCCCGATCATCGGACGAGTTGAAGGAAGAGTGGAGCGACCCGAACCTGCCGAGCCAGGCGAAAGTCTGCCCATGCGCAAGCCCGCAACCTCAGCCGTAAACGACCAAAGCCGCGAAGCTGCAGCATAACGTTCGTGAGTTTTGCAGCGCGAAGGAACTGCGATTTTTGTGTATAGCATTAGTTCGAAGCTGCGATTGGTCTTGCCTGCCAAACGGCTGCCAAGCGCAACCAACTTTCAACTCCTCTAAACCGTGGTAACAGATGTAACCTTGCGCTCCGCTTTTGCGGCTGATTAGGCGGCAATTCTCCCTATACTCGAATGAGTGCAATCATCCGATCCATCGCTGAGCACGATCTCGCGGGATACGACCGCGCAGATTCCTGTCGCGCAACTGCTCGAGAAGAACGGCGCGATGGAAGCGCTCGTGTGCGCGCTTACCGCGCTTGCTTATTTGGCCACGCTCGGATTCGGATTCGTCTACGACGACAAGCCCGTGATTGTGCAAAACACCGCGATCCGCTCCTGGAGAGCGCTCGCCGCGTACTTCGTCCCCAAGAGCGCAGCAGGAGTTTCGGGAGGAACATTCTTTCGTCCAGTAACGATCTTGTGGCTGCGTCTCAACTACATGCTTTTTGGCCTTGAGCCCGCAGGATGGCACTTTGCCATGCTGATTGGCCATGTGCTCGCGACCTGGTTGGTTTTTGTGCTGGTCACAAAGCTGGCGGCAAATCGAACCACCGCAGCCATCGCCGCACTCTTGTTTGGCCTGCATCCGGTTCACGTGGAAAATGTCGCGTGGCTTTCTTCAGTCAACGATCTGCTGATGACAGTGCTGCTGCTCGGCAGCTTCCTCGCGTACCTCAAATTTCGCGATAGCAGGAACGCCACGGATTCCAATTCTATTGCCTGGATCGCCGCGTCTATTTTCCTGTTTTTGCTGGCGCTCTTGTCGAAAGAAACAGCAGCCGTATTTCCCATGGTGATTCTGGGTTTTGCGGCTATCCGCCCGGATTCTCGCTCGCTGGCGGCAGATTCTTGCTCAGCTGACAATGCTAACTTGGCAGAAGATGCCAGCATCACGTCTGCCTTCAAAGCGAGCCTTTGGTCAGCAGGCAAGGAAGCTATTGTCTCAGTTCCATATTTTGCTGTCCTCGCGGCTTACTTGGTTATACGCCGGCTGATGCTGCATGCGATGGCGAATCCGATCGCGCCTCTAAGCTGGAGCACAATGATCCTGACCTGGCCTTCGGTGATGTGGTTCGACCTGAAGCATCTACTGCTGCCGATTACATCCAGCGAATTCTATTCTCTGTCTTATGTAACTGCGCCTGGCGTTAGTAACTTCCTGTTACCCGCTCTTTTCCTGCTGATTGCTTTTGCAGCCGTTTGTTATGCAGTGACCAGACTGAAGAATCCTCGTCTCGGCATCTTCGCTTTGCTGTGGATCGTTCTCTCCATTCTGCCAACGCTGTATCTGCGCGCGGTAGCTCCAGATAACTTTGTGCATGACCGCTTCCTTTATCTTCCTTCAGTTGGACTTGTGATTCTGCTGGCGTTGGCCGCGGAGCACTTCCCAGCTCGACGAGCAGGCAATCGCGGCGCAACCGTAAAGTGGGCCATTGTAGGCGTTCTGTGCGCGACCGGAATCGTCGGCACAGCGCATCATCAAATGCAATGGGCCAATAATCTTCTGCTTTACCAGAGCGGAATGGCGTCAGCTCCTCAAAATCTGGTGGTGCAGGATAATCTCGCCAACGAACTTTCCGATGCAGGCCGCTACGACGAGGCAACTCGTATTTATCTCCGCGTGCTGCAACGCGATCCGTGGTTCTGGTCCGCGAACTATAACCTGGGTTACGCCTATTATCGCGCCGGCAGATTCAACGACGCTGAGAGTTACTTAAATCGCGCGATCCAGATCGACGGCCGCGACCCCGACCAATTCATCTATCTTGCCCGCGCCCAGATGCAGCAGGGAAAGTTGAACGAGGCTGCCGTGAACGCAGAGCGCGCCCTTCAGCGCAGTCCCATGTCTCCCGGTTTCCACCTGATTCTCGGCAAAATATTCGAGGACAGCGGACAGCGGCAACAGGCGATTGCGGAGTACAAACTGGAAATGCTGCATCACCCCGAGAATATGCTCGCGCGCAGAGAGCTGGCGCGAATGCTGTCGCAGTGACGCCTCTGGATTGAGTAGGGCTGCCGCGCGTTACCTGCTATAGCGATTGCGTTTCTTGTCGCGATGCCTCTCCATGCCGAACTGAATCAGCCGGTCGATCAGCTCGGGATACGAAACGCCTGTCGCGCCCCACAGTTTGGGATACATACTGATGGCCGTGAATCCAGGCATGGTGTTGATTTCGTTCACGTAGAGCTTGCGCGATGTTCCTGGCTCCATCAGGAAATCCACGCGCGCCAGGCCCGAACAATCGACCGCCTGAAAGGCGGCAATCGCGAGCGCCTGCACGCGCTTCATCTCCGCCTTGCTCAACTTGGCGGGAATCACAAGCTCCGAGCCTTCCGCCAGATACTTCGCGTCGTAGTCGTAAAACTCCTTGCAGGGGACAATCTCTCCCGCAACCGAAGCCTTGGGCTCATCATTGCCGAGCACCGCGCATTCAATCTCGCGCGCTTTAAGTTTCTTTCCGCCGACGCCTTCCTCAATCACAATCTTGCGGTCATACTTCGCCGCTTCCGCAATCGCTGGCCCGAGTTCCTTACGATCGTGTGCCTTCGAAATACCGACTGACGAACCCAAGTTCGCGGGTTTCACAAATACCGGATACTTGAGCTTGCTCTCAACTTGCTTCTCCACTTTCTTCGGCGCGCTTTCCCACGCCGAGCGCAGCATAGTTACATGTTTGACGATCGGCAGACCCGCGTTCTTGAAGAGAGCCTTCATTACGTCCTTGTCCATGCCCGCGGAGGAGCCGAGCACGCCCGCGCCCACATAGGCAATGTCGGCGAGTTCGAGCAGGCCTTGAATCGTGCCGTCCTCGCCGAAGGTCCCGTGCAGAACGGGAAACATGACGTCAACGTTGATGGCGCGATCGGCCGCACGGCGCATGCTGGCCGCCTCGGTTTGAAATGGGGCCATCCCCGAATCGCGATGCGCCGGCTCCGGCGGAACAACCACCGATTCACCTGAGGTCAGCACGGCCGCGCCCGGCGTCGCGTCCGGATCGCCCGCCCGCAGATGCTTTGCGCCCGCATCGCCTTTCAGCAGACGCTCGGCATGTTCGGCGGTCAACCAGCGGCCGTCTTTCGTAATGCCGATGGGTACCACTTCATATTTGGTTTTGTCGATGGCTTTCAAAACCGATGCCGCGGAAAGCAGCGACACTTCGTGCTCGCCGCTGCGCCCGCCAAAGAGAATGCCTACGCGAAGCTTTGCCATAAAGATTTAGTCTGGATTGAGGCGATGCTTTCCGTCAATTGCGCGGCTGGTTCGCGAGGACGACAGGTTGTAGAGCGAAAAGCTAGGCGCTATGCATACTCCCAGCGACGAGCTACTCGGCGAGCAATCGCGAACAGGACGACCGCAACCGCCAGCAACACCAGCACCTGCGGCCAGAGCTCAGAAATAGGCTGGTCGCGCCAAAACACCTTGGTAAATCCATCAATCGCCCAGGCGTTAATCGTGAACAGGCCCGCTTTCTGCATTCCCTCCGACATGAAGTAGCGAGGGAACATGCTGCCGCCGATTGAGGACATGATTAGAATGACCAGCGTGGAGAGCGCTCCCAGTTGCGCGCGGGTCTGGCAGATGCTGGCGAGTACCAATCCGAATGCCGCGACCGCCAAAGCCGTACACACGCCCATCACGATGAAACCGGGAATGTGCGACCAGAAATCGAGTTTGAATACCGCCCAGCCCCACAAAAACATCAGCAGCAATTGCGCAAACGCGAGCAGCGAGTTGTAAATCAGCTTGCCCAGCATCAGCGCGGTCATGGTCACCCGCGAACTAAGCACACGGTCGAGCGTGCCACTCTCCGCTTCGTCGAGCAGAGCGCCTGCCGCGCCGCTAGCCGTGAAGAGCAGAAACATGACTCCGATGGCAGCCGCGTAAAAAGAGACCATGGGATTGTTCTTGTTTTCGCCGACAACGGCGCGCGAGGTGACGGCGACAATGCCGCCGCTGCCCGACCCCGACGTGGCTGCGCCGCTATCTTGCCGCTCGCGCAAACGGCGAATGCCGTCATCAAGGTGATCACGCTGTTCGTGAGTTAATCCGCCGGCGAATCGATCGAAGTATTTCGAGCCTTGCTCCGCCATCAGGTCGGGCATGGACGTCATCGCGACTTTCTGCAGGAGCCCGGCAATCATCTGGGGAGCCACCATGTCGCTGCTATCTTCGAGCAACTGGATGTTCGGGCGATTGGGATTGGGCGGACCGAAATCAATCGGATTTTCGCCGAAGCCATGAGGAATGATTACCGCGACGGGCGCGGCTCCGCCTTTCACCGCCGCCTCGGCCGTCGCCGCCGTGTATTCAGGCTGCTCGGCCCCCTTCACGGCAGCAGGCCGGATCTTAACGGACAACGATCCCTCTTCTTGCAAGCCCTTGGCGAGGCGTTGCGATGCGCGGCTGTGATCCTCATCGACCACAATGACTTTGATCTTGGGCGTAGTGTCGCGGTGACCGCCAAAAATCACAGCGAAGATGCTGAAGAAGGCGATGGGCAGGATAAAACTCAGCGCGAGCGCGCCGCGATCGCGGCGAAGAGAAACGAGAGCGGTGCGAACGATGGCGGAAATAATCATGGCAATGTCAGTCGAGACTGTAAGTCAGTCGCGAAGCGCCCTCCCCGTCAAATGCAGAAAGACCGATTCCAGATTCGGTTTGCGCAGTGATATATCCATCAGGTCGAAACCGGCACTGGACGAGGCTTCGAGCAGAGTGGCGATTTCGGCGGGATGGCCAACTGTGAATTCCACTGAGCCATTCACCGCGCTGCCGCCGCGTTCGGCAACCCATGCCGCCACACGATCCTCCTCGCCGGCAAAGCGGGCCAGCACCTGGCTGTGCGAGCCGAACGATCCCTGCACCAGTTCGGCATGCGTGCCCAGCGCGATGATCTTGCCATGGTCGACAATGGCGATGCGGTCGCACAGGCGCTCTGCTTCTTCCATGTAATGCGTGGTATAGATCAGCGACATCCCCTCCGTACGCAGCTTTTCGATCATTTCAAAAATATGATTGCGCGACTGCGGATCGACGCCCACAGTGGGCTCATCCATCAGAACAAGCCGCGGCCGATGAATGAGGCCAGCCGCCATGTTGAGGCGGCGCTTCATGCCTCCCGAGAGATTTTTGACCAGCTCATCCGCGCGGTCCGTGAGCGTGGACCAGCCCAGGCACCACGCAATCGCCTGGTTGAGCGCGGCTCCGCTCATGCCGTGATAACGACCGAAGGCCAGCAAATTTTCGCGGCAGGTGAGACGGGGATAAAGAGCCAATTCCTGCGGAACCCATCCCAAAACATCGCGGGCGGCCGTGGAATCGGCGGGGGCGCCGAAAACAGTTAGGACGCCAGCATCTGGAATGACCCGGCCTACAATGCTGCGGATGAGCGTGCTCTTGCCCGCGCCGTTAGGGCCGAGCAATCCCAAGCATTCTCCGGTCCGCAGTTCTAGCGTTATGCCGTCGACAGCGGTCAAGGGACCGAAGCGCTTGACCAGGGCGGAGACACGCAATGGTGACGATGGATCGGGTATAGCATTGGCCGAGGACGACACGGTCGGAATCACCTCACAGGCTCGAACCGCATGAGATAGAACTACATCGGATCGAACCATATTAACGGAAACCATATTAACGGATGTGCGCTCCTACATTGGAAGATCCGCGCAAGCGCATTGCGATTCCGCCATGATCGTTCCACATCTGTCCCATGCAGGAACTTTTCGCTCCGTTCCTGCGTTTAACAGACAGAGCGTGGAGGCGGAGGAGGACGATTGAAACTGAGCATTGAACGCATCAGCAAACAGTATAGCGGCAAGGTGTGGGCACTGCGCGACTTCAGTCTTGAGTTGCGGTCCGGCGTGCTGGGCTTGCTTGGGCCGAATGGCGCGGGGAAAACCACCCTGATGAGCGTCCTTTCGACCATCACGCGGGCGACGCAGGGCCGGGTGCTGTGGAACGGCATCGATTTGGCCCAAAATCCCAATGACATTCGCAGGGTGCTTGGTTATCTTCCGCAGGATTTTGGAGTGTATCCCAACCTGAATGCGGTCGAATTTCTGGAGTATCTTGCCGCCGCCAAAGGACTCGACGCGGCCACGTCGCGAAGGCGAATCGATGAGTTGCTCAACCTGGTCAATCTGAACGACGTCCGGAAACGACCTCTAGGTGAGTTTTCCGGCGGCATGAAGCAGCGCGTCGGGATTGCACAGGCGCTTCTCAACGATCCGCAGATGCTGATCGTCGACGAGCCAACCGCCGGCCTCGATCCCGAGGAACGCGTACGCTTCCGCAATCTCCTGTCTGAACTATCGGGAGAACGCATCGTCATACTCTCGACGCATATTGTTTCCGATGTCGAAGCGATGGCTACCGACATCGCCCTTATTTCGGCGGGCACGCTCGTCGCGCACGCTGCGCCGGAAGAACTCTTGAAGCAGGTGGAAGGCAAAGTCTGGGAGGACGTTGTCCCAAGCAGCAAAATACACTCGATCAAACAGCGCTACTTGATCAGTGGAACGGCCCGCCGCAGCGATGGAGTGCACATTCGCATCCTGGCGGCCGCAGCCCCTAATGGCGCACAACCGCTTCTGCCGACGCTCGAAGATGCATATCTCTATTGCCTCAACACGCATCGCGCTGGGGCAGCCGCATGAACCGCACGCGGGTTCTCTATCATCTGGTGCGCGCCGATTTTCTTGAGCGCGTGCGCCGCTACAACTTCTTGGTGACGCTGGCGTTTGCCGTTTATCTCGGCTACTGCTGTGTCACGGGGAAGGTAGTAATCCGGCTCGACGAATATCGCGGCGTCTACAACTCAGCCTGGGTTGGCTGCCTGATGGCGCTGGTTGCAACCATGTTTCTCAGCCTGATCGGTTTCTATATCGTGAAGAACACGATTCAGCGTGATCAGGAAACGCGAGTCGGGCGGATTCTTGCAGCCACGCCAATCACCAAGAGCTTTTACACGGTCGCCAAAATGATCAGTAACTTCGCCGTGCTGGCGGCGATGACCGCGGTGATGGCGGTTGCCGGAGGAGTAATGCTGGGGCTGAAATCAGAAGATCCTCATGTGCATCTGTGGGCGCTACTGTCACCTTTTCTAATTTTTGCATTACCGGCTGTGGCATTCACCGCGGGGATGGCGGTTCTGTTTGAGTGCGTTCCCGGCTTGCGCGGAGGAGCGGGCAATGTCATCGATTTTTTCGTTTGGACGGCATTGCTGGCAGCGCCAGTGGGTTCGCTCGACAAGGGTGGAAAGATCAGCGGGGCAGCGTACTTTGCCGATTTTAGTGGAATCGTTTCCGTGATGAGTCAGATGCAGCAAGACTTGCGCGAGATTGATCCGGCATATAAGAACGGCGCGGCTTTGACGATCGGAGATACGGCCACGAGCAAGAGGTTTATGTGGTCCGGAATAAAAGGAACGCCAGCCCTTTACTGGAGCCGCGTGACTTGCGTGCTTGCCTCGTTTGCTCTCGCCCTTCTCGGGGCAATCTTTTTTCACCGCTTCGATCCGGCACGCGAGTGGCGGCAGAAAAAAATGCCGGCCGAAAACCCGGCCGCCGCGAATAATGAACCGGCGGCGCTCCCCGTAATAACAACGGTGCGGCTGATTCCAGTCAAGCACACATCTGGTGCTGCCCCGGTGCTGCAGCTTGTTCGGGCGGAAATGAAATTGATGCTGAAGGGTCATCGCTGGTGGTGGTATGCCGGTGCGGCAATCATCTTCATCGCTAGCCTGGCTTCGCCCCTTGATGCCGTGCGAGGAGGAGTGGCGCTGGCCGCCTTGATTTGGCCTGTACTGGTGTGGTCGCAGATGGGAACGCGAGAAGCGCGCTTCAATACTGCGTCGCTGATTTTTTCCTCGGAGCATTCGCTTGTGCGGCAATTGCCGGCCGTTTGGCTCGCCGGCGTCTGCGTTGCGGCCATCACAAATAGCGGCCTTGCGCTTCGCCTCCTGATCGCGGGCGATCACCAAGGTTTTTTGTCCTGGGTCGCGTGCACTCTTTTTGTGCCCTCGCTCGCGTTGGCACTTGGACTGTGGAGCGGGACCAGCCGATTCTTTGAAGCTCTCTACACGGCTTGGTGGTACGTGGGGCCAGCGCATCACACGCCCGGTCTGGACTTTCTCGGCACAACGGCCCAATCTGCGAGGCCGCAACTTTATCTGCTGATGACGGCTGCGCTCGTGGTAGCCGCATACCTTGGACGGAGAGCCAAACTCGCCTATGCATGAAAACAGAGGGTTTCCTAAGATCGTAAACGCTTGACCGATGAGTGCTAAACATTTTCAACAAGTTGACATGAGCAAAAAAATCGAAGGGACGTTGATTCCGCGGGCTAAGTCGCGACTCCCATCATGTACCTTTTGGACGTTTTCTACGACCTTTAGAAATCTAGGCACCGGCCAAATGGCGCGTCAGAATGGGGTTTTGGAGGATTACTTCCAGTAACCACATGTCGGTGACTACCGGTCTTCCCGCAGTCCCGCTTCCACACCGTAAGGCTGTGGCGTGCGCGGCGCTCTTCGATCTTTCGGATGAATCTCGCAGTCTGGTAGCCGAGTGCTTTCGGCACTTCGGAATCGACACTCTGCGGCTCGCGCCTGAAGACGCAACCCGTCTGCAAACCGAAAAGTTCGAAGCCTGCGTTCTTCCCTTGGAACCTTCGTCGACGCGCCTTATCGAATTGGCCCGTAGCTCGGCATCCAACAGCCGGATTGTGATTTTCGGCGTGGGTGGCAGCGCGCAGGACGCGATGCGCTACTCGAAGCTGTGCATCAATGCCATGTTTCAGGAGCCGCTGGAACGCACAGCCGCGCTCAAGCTCGTGCGCTCGGCTCGCACGCTGGTGATGCATGAATTCCGGAGGTACGTGCGCATTCCCGTGATGACAGAGGTTGGAGTCGCAGTGCCCGACGGCGGGCGTCTGACGGCAACAAGCCGTGAGATCAGCTGTGGTGGAATGTCGCTCAAGAGCAGCCACCTGCCTGAGATGGGCAGCATCGTGGAAGTTTCGTTTTCCCTGCTGACATTGCCTCGCATGTGGGTCCGCGGGAAAGTCGTCTGGCGGAAAGTCAACAAAACTTTTGGGATTCGCTTCGATTCCACCGATGACCGCCGCCAGCGCTTGAAGGACTGGATTACGAGTTACCTCGAGCCTTAGCAAGGTTTTAGATTACGACTGGAACAGCCATCGGAAACGGGTAAATTCCTGCGCAAATGAAACCTTCTTTTCATCTCCGCGGATAAAATGGCTGCGTGAGTTCTTCTCCCGTCGCCGGCAACGCGCCTTCAGCAGATAGGACGAGCACTCGGCAATCTGCTTCGTCCGCGCGCCCATTCTCCTTACGGCAGCAAATCCTTTTATCGCTCATCACGTGGGCAAACTATCTTGCCATCATTTTGATCGGCCCCACTCTGCGCTATTCCATCTCGTGGGAGGAACCTCCCTCGCCGCCGGAAGCAATCTTCGAGAAGCGCGTGATCTATTCGTTCTGGCATCGGGCGGTTTTCGCGAGCGCATGGCTGTGGAGGAATATCGGCATCGCCGTCATGGTGAGCCGCAGCTTCGATGGCGAATACATTGCCCGCATCATCGAGAAGCTGGGCTTCATCGCAGTGCGCGGATCGAGCAGCCGAAGTGGCGCGCCCGCTTTGCTGGGCATGAAGGGGCAGATTAAGCAAGGCAATCTGGTTGCATTCACGATTGATGGCCCGCGCGGTCCGAAGTATTTAGCCAAGCCTGGGCCGGTTTCGCTGGCGCGAGCGACTGGCGCTCCGATGGCGGCGTTTTACGTCGCTATCGCCGATGCGTGGGTGCTGAATTCATGGGATCGGATGGTGATCCCAAAACCATTCTCCAAAGCGCTGGTGCGCTTCAGCACAAAGATGTGGGTTCCGGCGAACGCCGACGACGTGCAGATGGCGGAGTTTCATCGGCAATTACAATCCGCGCTGGAACGCGTGACCGCTTTCGCCGAAGCGAATGTATCGCGCGTGGGGTCGGCTGAGTTTCCAATCCTAAACCGGGCAGCAGCAAACTAGCCGCGATTATTGTTTGCTCCGGGCACCGTCGCCGGTTTGACTTCTTTGTCTTTCTAACTGTAAATTTCACAGTTGCTGTTTTCGTTCTTTCTCAATCGTTTTCTCAATCTTAGGTTCGCGCATGATCGTAGCCCGGTTTTCTACCGGCGCTATGGGAAGCGGGTGTAAATCCCGCGCTGCCGCGCAACTGTAAGCGAGGACAATGGCGGTCGTTCACTGGGAATTACTAAGAAAATCCTGGGAAGGACACCGCAATCGGCCGGATTCGAATGAGTCCTTACTCGCAAGCCAGGAGACCGGCGCGAACCATCACCAATAACCCTTTCGCGTGAAAAGGAGAATGGTATGCGTTCAGCTCTCGCCGTTTTTTTCGCCCTCTGTTTTTCCCTGCTATTTTCCGTGGCGGCTTCGGCCGTCGATCTCAAAGTCAGAGTGCTCGATCCGCAATCGGCAGCGGTCGCCGGCGCGCAGGTTTCGCTGCTGCGCGCAAGCGAACTCACCGTCCTCGCTACTGAGAGCACGTCGGCTGAAGGATTCGCAACGTTTCACATTCCTTCCGCTGGGTCGTACAAGGTTCGGGTGCTTGCGCCGGGGTTTGCGGCCGAGAGCCTGGAAGTTCCCTCCGACATTTCATCGCGCGATCAGCTCACGGTGAATTTGCGTCTGGCCACCGCCTCCGAAACTGTGGTAGTCACCGCTACGCGCACCCCGGTCCCCGGAGAAGCGGCCGGCGCGGACGTGGATAATCTTAGCGCGACGCAGCTCACGGCCATGCAGCCTGCCACCGCTGCCGACGCCATCCGTTTTCTGTCTGGCGCGGCTATAGACACGAACGGCCAAAGGGGCGGCTTGTCATCGTTGTTTGTGCGCGGCGGCGAATCGACCTACAACAAGGTGATCGTCGATGGCGTCGCCGTCGACAACCCCGGTCTGACGTTTGACTTTGGCACTTTGCCGCTCACCGAAGTGGACAGACTGGAACTCGCGCTCGGCGCCCAGAGCACTTTATACGGTTCCGATGCCATGACCAGCGTCGTTCAAGTGTGGACGCGAACTGGAAGCACAGCAGTTCCGGAGCTTCGTTTCGGCGCGGACGGCGGGAATTTCGGAACGGCGAACGGCTACGCGTCCCTGTCGGGTCTTTTTCGCCGCTTCGATTACAACTTCTTCGGCGATCAGTTCGAGACGAACGGTCAGGGCATCAATAACCACTATTCCAATTCCCTGCAAGGGGCAAACGCCGGCGTCGCCCTTACCAATCAGGTCTCGTTGCGTGTACGCTTTCGCCACTCCAATACCTATACCGGCGTGCCGGGAGAGTGGAATTTCAACGGGTACGATCCGCCAGTCATTCCTCCCACCGGCCCGACGGAGCCGATTGAGCCCGATCCCAGCGAACGATCGCGCCAAAACAACCTTCTTGGCAGCGTGGAACTCGCGGTCAACTCTCCCTTTGGCTGGCAGCACCGCTTTACTGCCTTCGATTCGCTCTACCGCTACAACGATACAAACCTGAGCAGCAGTCCGTACGTGTACGATTCTTTCCCTGACAGCTACACCACGCACGACAATCGCGCCGGCTTCGAATACCAAGGCGATTACTCGGAGCGATCCTGGACGCACAGCACCTTCGGCTATCGCATCGAGAATGAAAACGGCTTCGTGAATGATCTGGATTTCCCTCCTGCAGCCAGCGGCCAACGCCTGCAACAGGATGGTTATTTTCAGCAGCAGGCCACGTTAGGACGACTCTCAGCAATCGCCGGCGGGCGCTTCGTGCACAACAGCGCCTACGGCAACCGTGGCGTGCCGCGTATATCGCTAACCCTGCTTGCGCTGCGAGGCGGAAGAGTCTTCTCTGGAACCCGCCTGCGTTTCTCCTATGCCACGGGTTTCATGACACCCGCGTTGTACGAGGTCTTTGGCGAGCCCGGTGTTGGTTACGCCCCGAACAAGAACCTCCTGCCCGAGCGCACGCGAGCCTTCGAAGCGGGCTTCGAGCAGAAATTTCTCGCCGGACGCTGGGCGCTCGCTGCTACCTATTTCAACAATCTTTTCCGCGACCAGATCGAGGCCATACCCACTCCGACGGGCGAATATCAGTTCTTCAATCTCAATCAATCCTTCGCTCAGGGAGCCGAATTTCGCGCGCAAGGAAGGATTGCCTCACGGCTCTCGCTGAATGCCGCCTATACCTATACCTCGACGGAAGTGCTGGCAAACCAGACCTGCACGCTCGGGGTCTCCTGCGCTCCCTATGCACCCGGAGATCCCTTGCTCCATCGCCCCAAGCATGCGGGCACAGTTCTGCTGGACTATCTGGGAACACGCTGGGGGGGCAATCTAAGTGGCAGCTTTGTGGGCCGCCGGCCGGACTATGACTTTCCGTTCAACGACCTTCCATATGGGGGCTCAGATTTCGCATTCACTACGGACCACGCGGCTGGCTACGCGCTCGTCAATCTCGGCGGCTGGTATGCCATTAACTCTCGAGTCACAGCTTACGTAAATTTCGGGAATGCGCTGAACGCACATTACAACGAGGTGGTCGGCTATCCTGCACTGACGGCTAACTTCCGCGCCGGATTTCGCTTCCGCATTGGCGGCGAAAATAGAAAGGCAGTTGTCAGTGATCGGTCATCAGTGATCACTCATTAATGATCGATGATCGCCTCGCAGGCGGCAACTTACAGCAGAGATTGGCTTAGCTGCCTGCTATCTTCGTCCGCCGGCGGTTTCTTCCGGTTGGCGGTCGGCTTCCAGGCCATCGCCGGCCACGGGCCTGCGAGCTGGGCCGGAGAAGTTATACCTTTGACGGACTTCAATTAACTTCTCTACATCCTTTTCGCCGAGCGGCTGGGCTTGGCCAAGCAGGTGAGTTACAAGCGCGATCTTGGCGAAATGCTCCACCGTTTCCATCTTCATGAACGCGCCTTCGAGGGAATGGCCGAAAGTTACCACACCATGGTTAGCCATTAGAATCGCGTCGTGATGGGGTATGAGCGGTTCAAGCGCGCCAGTCAGCTCGGGGGTACCCGGCGTGCCATAGCGCGCCAGCGGAATCGATCCCAGCCCAACCACCACTTCGCAAACCAGCGGGCTGCTTAAGCCCATACCGGAAGCGGCGAAGCCTGTCGCGGTTGGCGGATGCGCATGCACGATACCGCATACGTCCGGGCGGAGGCCGTAGATCAGCAGATGCATGCCAATTTCAGTGGATACACGCCGCTTGCCAGCCAGCCGCTTGCCAGCCATGTCGACAATGACTAAGTCGGAGGGCGTCATCCGGCCCTTGCTGATGCAGGTGGGAGTTACCAGTACGCGGTCTTCATCCAAGCGGACAGACAGATTCCCGTCCGTTGCCGCAACAAACCCGCTTGCGTGCAACAGCTTTCCGAATTCGACAATGGCGACACGATGCCTGCGGTCGCTCGGCATAAGCACACCCTGACTGGCCATGGTACCGCACGGCTCCAAGGGGTGACAACAAAATCATGCTTTCGCCAAGCTTTCGACTGAATTCTCTTATCAATATAAAATGATGCCAGAGGATGCTTCCATGCCAGGCGCGCCGCAATCTTACTCGAACCATGTTCGCAGAGACCCGTGGTTTCACTTCTTTGTCTTACCTGTATTTGTGCTGGCCTTGCTGGCTGCAATCACCCACATTTTTCTCGCTTTCCATCACCACCACCATCGCTTTCATGCCATTTTGCTGACCATACTTGCGCTGGCCGCGTTGGTGGCCATTCTCAAGATTCGTATGTACACGCTGAAAGTGCAGGATCGGGTTATTCGGCTTGAAGAGAGGCTTCGTCTCGCCACCCTGCTCCCGGAGAGTCTTCGGAATCGAATTCCGGAGTTGAGCGAGCGGCAGTTGATCGCGTTGCGCTTCGCCTCCGACGGTGAACTGGCCGGGCTGGCACAGCAAGCATTGGATGAGAAGCTTTCGCCGGATGAGATAAAGAAGTCCATCAAAAATTGGCGCGCCGATAACTGGCGGGTGTGAGCTTCTTCATACGAATCTTCAATGCTCGTCTCCGACTTCAACTTTGATTTGCCGCCCGACAGCATTGCGCAGGAGCCGTCGGCTGACCGCGCCTCCTCGCGCATGTTGCGCTTGGACCGGAACACCGGCGCTTGGGAGGACCGGCGGTTTCGCGAACTCCCTGGGCTGCTGCGGCCTAACGATCTCCTGGTCCTGAACAATACGCGCGTATTTCCGGCCCGGCTGTACGGGCACCGCAGCGGAGAGCATGCGCAGCCGCTGGGCCCTCGCAATCCCGCAGCGCGTGATTTTCTGCAGGGCCGCGTTGAGGTTTTGCTGACTCGACAGATCAGTGAAGATCCTAACGAGTGGGAGTGCCTGGTTCGCCCCGGCCGCAAGATTGGAGTCGGCGAGAAGCTTTACTTCGGAGAGAGTTTGCCGGACACGGTTCGATCCGCCGGCTCGGTCGAACTGGAGGCCGAGGTCACCGAGCGTGGCAGCTTTGGAGAGCGGCGAATCCGGTTTCGTCCAGTCGAAGATTTTTTCGCTCGCATCGAGCGCCTTGGTCACGTGCCTCTGCCTCCTTACATCGATCGTGAAGAAAGTCCGGCGGATCGCCAGCGCTATCAGACTGTTTATGCGCAGGCACGGGGCTCGGTCGCCGCGCCGACCGCGGGGTTGCATTTTACTCATGAGACCCTCGATGCGATTCGCGGCCGCGGAATTGCAATCGCGGAGATCACGCTGCACGTTGGCCTGGGCACGTTTCAGCCTGTGCGGGTAGAAACAGTTGAGGATCACAGGCTACATCGCGAGACGTATGAAATTTCCGCCGAGGCCGCGAACGCGATCAACACAGCGAAAGCACGCGGGCGGAGGGTAATCGCGGTAGGGACGACCACGGTGCGTACGCTCGAATTCGCGGTTGAGCTTGAGCACGCCGGGCATGCGAGTGGCCTTGACGGAGAGTTAGCCGGCAGGGAGACATTTTTGGCAAACGAAAAAGAAAGTAACGCCAATCATTACGCTCGCGTCCAACCCGGTCGTGGTGAAGCGGATATCTTCATCTATCCCGGCTATCGCTTTCGCGTGGTCGATGCCTTGCTGACCAATTTTCATTTGCCGCAATCGACCCTGCTGATGCTGGTCTGCGCATTGGCTGGACGCGAGCCCGTGCTCAATGCTTATCGCCACGCGGTCGAATCCGGCTATCGCTTCTATTCCTATGGCGATTGCATGTTGATCGAGTGATTCTGATTTGAGTGATTCCGATCTGGTTGCTGATATTGATGGTCGAAGATTGAGCCTGCGGCGCTAGAAGAGTAAGAGGCTGCATCCAACTGAAAAGCGGCTGCGGCAATTGGCGGCTCGCACTGTATACTCAATAATTTGCTAAAAGTCCTTTGGAATCCGAGGCCGCTTCAGGCCGCGCTGTCGGATTTCGATTTTTATCGCAATTGTAAGGCCGTGCCCTTGTGGCTGGTTTTATGCTGCAACTGGCTGTTGGCCACTGGTTTTAAGGAGGAATCGTGAGGAATTGCCTGGGAGTATTGGCCGCAGTCGCAGTGCTATGCGCAATGTCATGGGCGCAGGCTCCGGCGCAAGCTTCCTCTTCAGACTCATCGCAGGCGGCAGCGACACCGACTCCCTCTGCGAATACCGCTCAGGCTCCCGATGCTGGCGCAACAACTTCTGCCACTCCGCAGTCTTCGACTCCAACCGCTTCGGAGTCCACTTCGATTCCTACTCCAATAAAACCGGCGGCGCCGTATTTTCCGCGAACTGAATTATTTGCCGGGTATTCCTTCGCGCAGGCCGGGTTTTTCAACGCCGGCCATTGGGCTCAGCTGGATGGATGGAACGTCTCATTCGCATTGAATGCGGCGAGGTGGGTGGGAGTAGTGGTAGACGGCAGCGAGTATTTCGGCAACACCAAAATTCCTACTGGCCCGCAAGCGCCATTTCCTAACTGCCCCCCGTTCTGTCCCGGAACCTTTCCCACCTTCAACGCAAACACACGCGAGTACAACATTCTTTTTGGCGCGGATTTTCCTTATCGCAAATATGAGCGCTGGACACCGTTCGGCGAGCTGATGTTCGGGCACGATGGCGTGCGAGGTACGGCCAAGGCCCAGTCGCCCGGTGGCTACGTGGCCGAGGTCAGTTCTGGTCTTGCGCTCCTGGCAGGAGGCGGTGCCGATTACAGGGTCAGCGACCGCCTCGCGGTGCGCATCAGGGCCGACTATCTGGAATCGAAGACTGACTTTTCGGCAATCGGCAAAGCCAAGCAGGATAATCTCCGGCTATCGGTAGGGATCGTCATCCGCACGGTCAAAAAGAAGAGGCGCAGACTGGAAGATGAGACGGAGGTTGAGCCTTAGGAGCAATCCGTCTTCAGTCATTGGACGGCAGTCGTTCGGCTAGTTTCGCGGGCCGTTCTCAATGCTTATGATTGATCGCCGCCGCCTCAGGGCCACGACTGGCGATCAAAAACAAACTTACGACCGGCGCAGAAAATCGCTCAGTGGCTCCGCTTTCGAGCGCAGCTCCTCGGCGAGATCCGCACCCTTTTCAACCGCATCTTTAATCCGGCCGCGGGCTTCGTCGGTCCAGTCAGAAACGGTTTCGAATGCATCGTCGTAGGAGCGCCGCAGGTCTTTCCGCAACTGCCGTCCGGTCTTCGGAGCCAGCAACAGGCCCAGTGCAGCACCTACGCCAAGGCCGATCAGCAAGAAAGCGACCGCGGTTCCCGCGCCGCCTTCGGAACTTTCATAATTTCCAACGCGCATAATGACCTCCCACCTGGTCTTATTCTATTCCACAACCGAGCGAGTGTGTTTTGTGCGAATTTCCCCTAATCCGCACCGCCTGTGTAAAATAGGACGTTAATCCCAGAGTGCGGCGGACAGCCATACGTCCCGCTTCGCTGCCAAAATTCCCACGCGTCTGAAGGAGATGTAGAACCGCAATGTCGATTCCCGCAACCCAGCTCCGTCCCGGCATGATCATCAAGCACAAAGATGATCTGCATTCCGTGTTTTCGGTCGAGCACCGCACGCCCGGCAACCTGCGGGCCTTTATCCAGGCAAAACTCCGTAACCTGCGCACCGGTGCCATGTTCGTAGAACGCTTTCGCTCGCCCGACCCGATCGAAAAGGTCAACGTGGACGAAGTCAGCATGGAGTTCCTCTACTCCGATGGCGACGACTACTACTTCATGAACACGGAAAACTACGAGCAGACGCACCTCACCCGCGACACTCTCGGAGACGCCGTCGAGTACCTCACGCCGAATCTCCAAATTAAAGTGGAATTCTTTGACGGCAAGGCCGTAGGCATCGAGCTGCCCCAAACAGTTCTACTCAAGATTATTGAAACCGAGCCCGGCCTGAAGAGCGCGACCGCCTCAAGCGTGACAAAACCGGCAAAAACGGAGACTGGTCTGGTTGTGCAGGTGCCTCCCTTCATCAACGAAGGCGAAACCATTAAGGTGGACACCGCTGAGGGCACGTATCTGTCGCGAGCGTGATGAATTGGTAATTTGTAATTGAACGGCTCGGCTGTGAGTTTTCCAATTGCAAATTACAAATTAGAAATCACAAATCATCCACTATGGTTCTCGTTGAAACATCCACAATTCTTGCTCGCCGCTTTCTAATTCGCGGACGCGTGCAAGGCGTCGGCTTTCGCTGGTTTGTGGAGCGAGAAGCGCACATGCTGCAGATCGCAGGATGGGTGCGCAACAATGCGGACAGCACGGTTGAAGTGCTGGCGCAGGGGTCGCGCGAACAGCTGGCGGGCCTCCACTCCCGTCTGCGCGAAGGACCGCGCGCTGCGCGTGTGGATGAGGTAGAAGTCGCGGACGCCGAGCCAACTCGCGGGCTTGCTTCATTTCAAATTCGAGGAGCATAAAATAACAAAAATGCCCATTACGCCGCCCGCAACATCGCCCATGACAACCGCAATTCCCTCAAAGACTACTCCAATGACGTCAGTCGACCGCGAAGCGCTGAAGAAGCTCATACGCGAGGTGCCCGATTTCCCTAAGAAGGGAATCCTCTTCTACGACATCACTACGCTGCTCAAGGACAAGCTCGGTTTCGCCCGCCTCATCGACGCGCTCTCGGAGAATTACATTGGCAAGGAGATCGATCTCATTCTGGGTATGGAGGCGCGCGGCTTCATCTTCGGGCCCGCCCTCGCCTATCGGCTGAACGCCGGATTCGTTCCTGTGCGCAAGCCGGGCAAACTGCCCGCCGAAACTGCTAAAGTCAGCTACGATCTCGAATATGGCTCGAACGCGCTTGAGATTCACAGAGATGCAATCCAAAAAGGCCAGCGCGTGTTGATTGTCGACGATCTGCTTGCGACGGGAGGCACCGCGGTCGCGACCGCCGAGTTGGCAACCATTCTCGGTGGGAAGATTGCCGGCTTCGCTTTTGTAGTTGAGTTGGATTTCCTGAAAGGCCGCGAGAGGCTGGGGAAGTATGACGTGTTCTCGCTGCTGCACTACGACCGCTAAAGGGTTCCGCAGAGTCAAGCAAAGCTGCGAGGTACCCGCCTGCGGGTTTATTCGCTCTTACCGCACCAGATATTGGACGCCGCGAATGATACCGGTCCAGCAGGCCAGGCTTACGGCAAATGAGGCGGCAAAAGAAAAGATCGCGATCCAATTCCAGCGCGGGTTCGGGCCATGAGCAAAAGTCGACATTGGGGGAGGGCTCCTGCCCGGTTTCGACGGCACCGAGCATTAAATAGGATGCAATTCCAATACCGAATGTTCACTTCCCTAAGCTATTGAAAACATGTAACTGGTAGGTAATACAGTTGCAACTGTACTAAGTCAAAGCGCCCATGTTCGCGAAATTTCGTCGAGTCAGTTTGGGCTCGCGACGGCCTGGCGGCTCGTTTGACAGCCCGCCTAGCCTTTATTCTGATGATGATTCAACAGATCATATTGTGCAGACGCGGGTTCGGTGCCTCTGCGGTTCTTGACACACTCGCCGGTAGTACAATCCCGCCATGGGCGGATTGCTTCAACCAAACGCAGCATCCTCGTCTCAGCCGGACGAATCGAGCTGGCGCCCGATCCTTATTGGAGTTGCGATTGTTGCCATCATCATTGGCGTTCTGGTTGTCATTTTGCGTTCCGATCAAAAGCCGCCTGCCGAGCCTCCGTCCTACGCTGCCGAATTGAAGTTTTCCGACCTGAAAGCGAGCGCGGCGCAAAATTTTGTCGGAGCCACAGTCAGTTATCTTGATGGCGTCATCTCCAATACCGGCAATCAGACGGTAATCCACGCGGTGGTTGCGGTCACCTTCAAGGACGATATGGGACAGACCGCCCAGCGCGAAGAGGTGCCCATACATGTTCTCCGTACCGGAGGCCCATACGACGAAGCTGTCGACCTGAATATCTCGCCGCTGGAGCCGGGCCAAAGCAAGCCCTTCCGTCTGACCTTCGAAAATATCTCCGCCCAGTGGAACCATGCGTATCCGGAGTTGACAGTCATGCAGGTGGCGGTGAAGTGACTCTCCCCTCAGCTCATGGAGCTAGATGTTGGTCATGATCTTACGTACGCTCGTGGCGTCCTTGGTCTTAAGTACTTTGGCCACCAGCACGGCTGTTGGTGAAGAGTGGGTTATTCGCCAGGACGGCGTCGGTCCCGTCAAAATTGGTATGAGCCTGTCTCAACTAAATGCGGTGCTGCACGAGAAATTCGTAATGCCAATGCGTAAGGATGAGCAAGCATGTTTTTACGTTGACTCCGCAGAGCATCCGCACATTCTGTTTATGGTTGTAAAAGGGAGGTTGGCGCGGGTCGATGTAACCGAAGCTGGGACTCGCACGGCGGAAGGCATTGAGGTTGGCGATTCAGAAAATCGTGCTCGGCAGGTGTATGGTTCACATTTGAAAGTGAACCACACGCGTATACCGGAGCACGGGGGCACTACTTAACCCTTCGCTCGACTGATGGCCGCAACGGTATCAGATTTGAAACGGATGAAGGGAAGATCACTGTATTTTACGCTGGCCGCTTTGATGCAATTCAATACATCGAGGGGTGCGAGTAGATTCTACTCTCGATTTACGTTGTCGGGCGATGACGCCCAAGATAGTCCCCGTTAGGTTTGCACCTCAGACCTCTAACCTTCGGCCTCGTCCCCTCCATTACAATGGCCACGTGCCAGAAACAAAACCATTCCGCCTTACGGAGTCGGTGAAAGCTGCGGGTTGAGCGTCCAAGCTGAGTCCGGCGGTGCTGGACACGGTGCTTGGGAAATTAGCCCGGCAACATGACCCGAACGTTCTGGTCGGCTTCGATCATGCCGACGACGCCGGCGTGTATCAACTCACGTCGGAGACGGCGCTCGTCCAGACGGTCGATTTCTTTACGCCTGTCGTCGACGATCCTTACATCTTCGGCCAGATCGCAGCCACCAATGCGCTCAGCGACGTGTATGCGATGGGCGGAAAGCCGCTCACTGCACTCGCTCTAGTTTGCTTCCCCGATAGAGCCGACGTCGCGATCCTCGAGCGCATTCTCGCCGGCGGCTTGTCGAAGATGATCGAAGCCGGATGCACGGTCGTCGGCGGCCACAGCATTCGCGACGAAGAAACAAAGTTTGGATATGCCGTGACCGGCGTCGTCCATCCCCAGCGCGTGCTCGCCAATAAAGGCGCACAGCCAGGAGATCGCCTGCTGTTCACCAAGGCGCTCGGCACCGGCGTCATTTCCACCGCGATCAAGAAAGGCACAGCCAAGCAAAGCTGGATCGACGCTGCCGTAAAGTCGATGACCACGCTGAATAAGAGAGCAGCGGACGTGATTTTGGGAGAACGCGCCACTGCTGGTGCATCGGTCGCGACATCCGACGCTGTTTTTCCCAGAGCCCAGAGCCCAAAGCCCAAAGCCGGCTTCCTCGTTCACGCCCTCACCGACGTCACCGGCTTCGGCCTCATCGGCCATGCCCGCGAAATGGCTCTCGCATCCAATGTCGGCTTGATATTCGACTCCACGAAAATTCCCATCCTCGACGGCGCGCTCGACTGCATTCGCGCCGGACACATTCCCGGAGGCCTTAAAGCCAATCGCGATTTCACCGAATGCCTTGTTGCCTATGACCCCGAGGTGCCCGACCAGATCCGCACGATTCTCTTCGATCCTCAAACCGCCGGAGGCTTGCTGATCTCGGTTGCCGCATCGGATGCCGATGCGCTTGTTCGCGCATTGCAGGAAGCTGAAGTCCCAGCAGTCGAAATTGGCGAGGTTGTGATTGCAACGAAACCGCTAATCAGCGTCCGCTGTAATTCGTGAGCACTATCACTACACCATCGCAATCCGGATCGACGAGAGGTTTGGCCCGCAAGGCAAGCCTGTTTTACTTCGTCTTCGTGATGTTCTCCTACACCACGGGCGGCCCGTTCGGGCTGGAGACAATGGTCTCCACCAGCGGCCCCGGCATGGCGCTGCTTTATTTATTGCTGCTTCCGCTGGTCTGGTGCATTCCGGTTTCGCTCGTCTCCGCCGAACTCACAACCGCCATGCCGGTCGAAGGCGGCTTCTATCGCTGGAGCCGCGCCGCTTTCGGCGACTTTTTTGGATTTCTGGCCGGCTGGTGGAACTGGTCGGCATCGTTTCTGCTCGGCGGCTCCTACGCCGTGCTCTTTACCGATTACCTATCGGGCTACTACTTCCCGCAAATCAATGGCTGGAAGCACTGGCTGGTTTCATTCGCGGTGATAGCGTTCATCACATGGCTGAATGTCCGCGGCATTCAAATGGTGGGCAAGGCTGCGACTGCGTTCGAGATTTTCATCTTCATTCCCGTGATCGCGATGATCGTGCTGGGCGTCGCCAAATGGCATCACAATCCGTTTCTGCCGCTGGTGCCGCCGAACCGTCCTTTCCACGACGTTTTCGGCGTTGGCCTTGCCTTGGGCATTTGGCTCTATTCGGGATTCGAGCAGCTCTCGTCGGTCGCGGAAGAAGTCGAAAATCCGCAGCGAACGTATCCTCGCGCGCTGGCAATTGTCGTCCCCCTTTCCGTCGCCACTTATTTTCTGCCAACGTTCGCGGGGCTCGCCGTTGCCGGCAATTGGCGGGACTGGAAAGACGGGTACTTTTCGACGGTGGCGCACCAGATTGGAGGCCCATGGCTGGGCAGCCTGATGACCATTGCCGCCATGGTGGGCACCCTGGCGCTGCTCAACAGCACGGTGCTCACCAGTACGCGAATGCCGTTCACGCTCGCCGAAGATGGCTACCTGCCACCGTTTCTCACGCGCAGGCATCCGCGATACGGCACGCCGTGGATTGCGATTTTGGTTTCCACCGCCATTTACGCATCGCTCGCGCTGCATTCGCTGGGAGAGCTGATCAGCATTTACGTTTGGCTGCGTGCCGCGACCACGGTAATGACGGTGCTCTCGGCGTGGGGAATGCGCCGGAAGCTCCCCGATCTTGCGCGCCCCTTTCGCATTCCCTGTGGCGCATTCGGGCTCGCTTATGTGATCCTGCCGCCGCTGGTGATGACCTACGTGGTCTTGCGCTACAGCGATCCCATGGCTATGCGCTGGGGACCATGGGCACTTGGAGCCGGGCCGATTGTGTATCTTGTAGTTAAATGGTTCGCGAAGCGCGCGGCGGAAGAAAAGCGCGCTGACGTTTGAGGCATTTGTGAACTCCACGATTAAGGATCTGAGTCACGGCATTCGCGCGCGCAAGATTTCGCCCGCCGAACTGACTCGCGAATGCCTCGCCCGCATCGAGCGGCTCAATCCTAAGCTTAATGCGTTTATCACGGTTTTCGCGGAGTCCGCGCTCGACCAGGCCCGCCGCGCCGAGCAGGAGATTTTTCGCGGTAAATATCGCGGCCCGCTGCATGGCATTCCTATCGGAATTAAGGACATCATCGACACCGCCGATGTGCCCACGACCGCGGCCAGCGCGCTGTTCAAGAACCGCATCCCCCACGAGGATGCGGAAGTCGTCCGCCGCCTGCGCCAGGGTGGCGCAATCATTCTAGGCAAACAGAACCTGCATGAGTTCGCCTATGGCGGTAGTTCGATGATCGGCTACTTTGGCGAAGTTCATAATCCGTGGAACACTTCACGCATTGCCGGCGGTTCTTCGGGAGGCTCAGCCGCAAGCGTCGCCACCGGACTTGGCTATGCTGCCGTCGGCACCGATACCGCAGGATCCGTGCGGCTACCTGCGTCTTACTGCGGAGTGGTTGGCATGAAGCCGACTTTCGGGCGAGTGAGCGTGCGCGGCGTGATTCCCCTGGCATCGTCGTTTGATCATGTAGGACCCATTACAAATTGCGTTTGCGATGCCGGCCTGATGCTGCAAGTGCTGGCCGGCCACGCTCCAGACGACAAGACCACTGCCGATGTTCCGATCATCGATTACACGTGCGATCTGGATGAATCCGTGCCCCCGTTGCGCATCGGCATTCCGCGTCCGTTTTTCTTTGACGATCTCGATCCGGAAGTGGCTACCGCGGTCGAGAAAGCGATTACTGTTTTTCGCGAGATGGGCTGCGAGATTCGCGACGAGATTCAACTTGAAGTTTCAACCGACCGTACACTTGCGAGCGCCGAGGCTTATGCCTATCACAAAGAGTTTGTAGCGCGCTCGCCCGAGCTTTATCAGCCGCCGACGCTTGCGCGAATCAAGTCGGGAGAAAATCTGGCCGAGGCCGACGTAGAGCGCGCGAAGCGAGAACTAGCCTCCATACGCGAGGCAATTGCAAAAGTGTTTGACGAAATTGATGTGCTGCTGACGCCGACCGTGCCGATTCCTCCGCCTTCGATCGCCGATCTGAAACAGCATCCCGACAAACTTCGCCCAGCCGAACTTATAATGCTGCGCAATACGCGCCCATTTAATGTGTGGGGAATTCCGGCAATTTCCATCCCCTGCGGATTCACAAAAGACGGCATGCCGATCGGCCTCCAATTGGCCGGCGCTCCATGGAAGCCAGACCTTCTACATCTGGCAAATGCGTATGAGCAGGCAACAGACTGGCACACGAAAACACCGAGTCTATCCACAGCCACGTAGGGACGAATGAATTCGTCCCTAAGGCCGATTGAAAAGGTCGGCAGCACATTCTTCACTTGTCGTTCACCAACTGACAATTGCGATCTTCAGTTGTTTGCCGACCCTTAACTGCAATCTTGCAGGTGGTGGTCCCGGATGCGAAATGTAAGGCTCCATCTGTACATGATCACCGACTCTTACAGAGCCTTGTTTCATTTTTCTGCCTGCATCAGTAGTGGAGACCGCCAGCCTACAACTGACCAAAAGACGAGCCACGCTGGCTACCGCCAAGCCATCCTGATGAACAACTCCTCCGATCTCGGCAAGAACGACGGGCACCTCCTCCACATTCTCAGGCACTTCGTGTCTCTGAAACTGCTTCGCCCAATCCTCGCCCGCCTTCGTAGCCGCCTCTGCCGAATGAAAATCCGCGACAATCGCGCGCGCCAACTCCTTCTTCAGCGCCATCGGATGTGCCTTCCCGCTCGCCGTATCCTGCTTCATCTGCGCGATCTGATCCGTGCGCACGTCCGTCAGCAGCTCGTAGTAGCGCCACATCATGTCATCGGAGATCGACATGATCTTCCCATACATCTCCAGCGGCGGCTCGTGAATCCCAATCGCATTCCCCAGCGACTTCGACATCTTGTTGACGCCGTCCAGGCCTTCCAGAATCGGCGTGGTCAGCACCACTTGCGATTCCTGCCCATACGATCGCTGTAGCTCGCGGCCCACCAGTAAATTGAATTTCTGATCCGTGCCTCCCAGCTCAACGTCGGCCTCGAGCGCCACCGAGTCATATCCTTGCGCCAGCGGATATAACAATTCGTGCACCGCAATCGGCTTTTCTTCCTGAAATCGCTTGTGAAAGTCCTCGCGCTCGAGCATTTGCGAGACCGTGTATTTCGCGCACAGGCGTATGAAATCCTCAGCGGAGAATTTTGAGAACCAGCGGCTGTTGAAGTCGACGACCGTTTTTTCCGGGCTGAGAATTTTGAACACCTGCGCCTTGTAGGTCTCGGCATTCTGCTCGATCTGCTCGCGGGTCAGCGGAGGCCGCGTCGCCGAACGCCCAGTCGGGTCGCCAATCATCCCCGTGAAATCGCCGATCAAGAAGATTACGGCGTGTCCGAGATCCTGAAAATGTTTCAGCTTGCGCAGCAGAACCGTATGCCCCAAATGCAGATCGGGCGCAGTCGGATCGAACCCTGCTTTTACGCGGAGCGGCTTGCCCGTTTTGAGCGAGCGTTCAAGTTTCGCACGCAGTTCGGATTCCTTAACAATCTCCGCCGCGCCCTTCTTGATGTATGCCAGTTGTTCGTCAACCGGTGGAAAGTTAGCCATGTCGTAGTGATTATAACGATAGGGCAGCTGCAGGCTATGAGCTATGATTGCGGGCAAAGATCGTGACTCGCGACTCAAGCCTCACAGGCGTTTCGAATAGAAGCTCAGCGCCGCATCTCCCTGCTCCAGTTTCCGATAGCGCTGCAAACTACCGAACTCTGCCCCAGGATCAAATCGCTTCTCGTGCTCGGCAATCACAATCCCTTCGGGAGCTAGCACCTTCGAATTCGCCAGCGCCGTTAGCGTTCTCGAATACTCCTCGCGCAAGCGGTAGGGCGGATCGAGAAACGCGAAATCCGCAACCACGTCGGCAGATTCCCATTGCCGCAGCGCCTTCGCGGTTTCGGCCTTCGCGATTGCAAAGCCGCCGCCCGTGATCCCCGTCGCGATCCCCGTTGTGATTCCCAATGACTTCAAGTTTGCCGCAATCAAGTCGGCCGCAGCTCTGGCGGCTTCGGCAAAATAAACTTTTGCGGCGCCGCGGCTCAGCGCTTCTATGCCAACTGCTCCAGTGCCCGCATACAAGTCGAGCCATGTTGTACCTGCCAGCGCACCCGTATTGCCCGCGCACAGCACGTTAAACAGCGTCTCCCGCAGGCGATCGGCCGTAGGGCGCACGTCAAATCCGCGCAGGGACCGCAGTGGTCGGCTCCTATACAGTCCGGCGATTACTCGCATTTACGCATGACCTTGGATTCCCTCCGGCGCAACCTCCCGCCTGAAAGCGGTGTCTAAAAGATAGAATACTTGCAGGCACATCTATGCGGAATTGGTCCATCCCGATTGGTCGCTTGTTCGGCATTGAAATCCGCATACACCTTACCTTCTTATTTCTGCTGGTTTTTGTGTGGGGCACCGAAGCCACCGCGCAAGACGCAACCGCAGCCATCCGTGGACTGGGACTGGTCGGCATTATTTTTGGCAGCGTCGTCCTGCACGAGTTGGGGCATGCGCTGGCGGCGCGCAATTCCGGTATACAGGCGAAGGGAATTATCCTGCTGCCCATCGGCGGCATTACCATCCTGGACGAAGCGCATGCCATCCCCGATCCGCTCAATGCCTGGAAGCGCGATATTCGCATCGCCGTCGCAGGGCCGCTCGTCAATCTTGTCATTGCCGCTGTCGCCGCGCTTTTCCTGAGTGCTGCCATTCCTGGCTTTTCGCTGACCGCCAAGCCGCTGATGCATTCGAGTGCGCTGCTGCGCAGCATCGTTTGGGTTAACGTCTTCCTCGGCTTATTCAACCTGTTGCCCGCTTACCCCATGGATGGCGGCCGCGCGCTGCGAGCGTTGTTTTCGCGCCGCATTGACATGGTTCACGCTACGCAGCGGGCAGTTCGCATCGGCCACGTCTTCTCCATCCTCTTCATGATGGTCGGCATCCTGGTCAGCAACTGGTGGTTGGTCATGATCGGCTTCTTTTTGTTTGTCGGAGCACAACTGGAAGAGCGTTCGGCGGTATTTCAATCTGTGCTGCAAAGCGTCCGTCTGGAGGAAGTCATGTTGACCGACTTCGCTACGCTCTCGCCCGCCGACACGCTCGAAGATGCGCTCGAAAAGGCTGTTCATACTTTGCAGGACGATTTCCCCGTGGTCCGAGGCAGCGACATGGTTGGCGTGATTTCGAAGCAGAAAATTCTGGAAGCCCTGCGCGCCGAAGGCAACGGCTACGTGCAAGCCGTCATGAGCCGAATCTTCGACGTGGCCGCCAAGCAGGAATCGCTCGCTTCCGCTTTCCGCAAGCTTTCGGCTCGCAATCTGAGCATCATTCCCGTCGTCGATGAACAGCACCTGATTGGCATCGTGACCCTGCAAAACCTGATGCATTCGATGGCTCTGCTGGCCGAAAGCCGCAAGCTGCGCCGCGAAGCATTGGATTCCTAATCGCAGCATACTGCAGGCCAGTCCTCCACTGCGATTGCCCCGGGCGCATTTTCGATCAACCGTCTCTCATTATCATTCCGAGCCCGAATCGCACTGAGCGGTCGAGGAATCTCATGTTCCCGGAAATCCACATTCAGCTCACGCGGTGGCGCTTTCGCGCTATACTTTCCCCGCAAAAGCTGTGGGGGAATTACCGGAGGGGCAATGTGTTGGAGACAATATTCGCGAAAATCCAGCGGATTACAGTCATGGTGCTCGCCGGGATGCTTGTCATCGTCGTCATTCTTTCCACCGCGCACTTGGGTTTGCTGATCGGTGAGGAAATCTGGCAGTCGCCGCGCTTTCTGCTTCCGGTGCAGGGCCTCCTCGATATCTTTGGATATTTCCTGCTGGTCCTGATCGGAGTTGAACTGCTGGAGACGTTGAGAGCGTATCTGAAGCAAGATGTCATTCACGTGCGGGTGGTACTGGAGGTGGCGCTCATCGCCATGGCGCGCAAGGCCATTATTCAAGAGCCTGGCGCGGCACCCGGCATGGCTCTGTTTGGAACCGCGGCCTTGATTGTGGCCTTGGCGCTCGCCTTCTACTTCGAACGACGGACAGAACGGACAGAAAAGCGTCAGCCGGAAGCATAACCAGGCAAGCCTCAGCGCTCTTTAGTGCAATCCGCATACACTTCCTGCGCGGCCCGCACGGCGGATCCCAATTGCACCTTCTTCCCTGTGAGATCGGCGATCACATGTTCGAGGGCGGCCAGCACTCCAACCGTATCGAGATAGTCGTAATAACCAATATGCGCGATCCTGAATAGCTGTCCCTTCATCTCCGCCTGTCCGTTGGCGACCACTGCTCCAAACTGATCGCGAAATCGCTTGCAGATCGCGTTCGAGTCGGCGTCTTCAGGAGCAGCCACGGCCGTAAGCGCAGCGGCCGGCGCAGCGGCGGAGAACAACTTTAGTCCCAGCGCCTGCACACCCGCCCGCGTCATAGCGGCGCAAAGCTCGGCGTTTGCGATCAGCGCATCGCGTCCGGCCGCGAGATTTCCGTCTCCCATCTGCCGCACATAATCGAGCGCGGCAGCAAGGCCCGCAAACAAAGATGTGGCCGGAGTGTACGAGGTCTCCGCCTTCGCGGCCGCTTTCCGTTCCTTGCGCAGGTCGAAATAATATCGTGGAGACTTCGCCGTCTCCATGCGCTGCCACGCCCGCTCGCTGATCGCGCCATATGCAAGGCCGGGCGGAATCATCAACGCCTTTTGCGATCCGCCGATAATGACGTCAATCCCCCACCCAACCACGTCGAGCCGCGTCGTGCCGAGACCAGTGATGGCATCAACCACCAAGAGAGTATCCGGCAACGCCCGCACCACCTTTGCAATGGCTTCCACATCGTGGCGCGCGCCCGTCGAACTTTCAGTGGCCTGCATATAGACGCACCGGATCTCCGGAGTAAGCTTCGCGCGTACAGCGTCGAGCGAAAACGTCTCGCCATAAGGCGCGCTGACCGTTTCAACTGCGCAGCCAAACGCCTTAGCCAGCGAAATCCAGCGCTCGCCAAATTTCCCCGCCGTCAGCACCAGCACTTTGTCGCCCGGAGAAGTCAGATTCGTAATCGACGCCTCCATGAAGCCGGTGCCCGAGGATGTCAAAACAAGCACATCGTTCTTCGTGCCGATGAATTCCTGCAAATCCCTGAGTACACGCGTAAAGAGCGCTCGAAAATCGGCTGTCCGGTGGTGCATGCCATAAGACGCCATCGCCGTCTGCGCAGCGGGTAGCAGAGGCGTAGGGCCAGGAGTAAAGAGGCGGTTTTTTTTGAGCATTTGCATTCTCGAGTGAATAGGATATTCGATGGCGCGAGCTTCGGGAAGAAATTGCAAAAATGGTGCAATTTGATTCTCATCTCGAGCAAGGGGCTCTTTGCGCAGCGAGGGATCGGGCGAGCCGCGTATTGCGGCGCGTCCTTTGCGACGCAATAATCGCGCGTTTGGCTCGCTTCCTTTTCAATCGGCGCCCACTACTTAGAAATTAAAAATGAGGGGCCAAATCGCAGAGGCTAGAATCGCTCGCTAAGTCTTTGAATTTCACCTCTGCACTTTGACCTCTTATTTCTAACCTCCTCGGTTTTCACCTCCGCTCTCTAACCTCTGACCTCTTCGCGGTTCTATAATCTGCCCATGCCCCTAATCGACCAGATCCAGAAAGACATCGTCTCCGCCATGAAGGCGAAAGAAGAGCAGCGCCTCTCGACGCTGCGTATGGTGAAAAGCGCGCTCCAGTTAAAGGGAGTCGAGAAGATGGCGCCGCTCGACGACGCCGAATCGCAGCAGGTGCTCTCCACGCTGATTAAGCAGCGCAAGGATTCAGTCGAGCAGTTCAAAAAAGGCGGACGCCAGGAGATGGCCGACAAAGAAGCCGCCGAGATCAAGCTGATCGAGGCCTACCTGCCCAAAGCTGCCGGAGAAGGAGAGATCGTAGCCGGAGTGCGCGCAGCCATCATCGAAATGACCGGCCCGCTGACCATGAAAGATATGGGCACGGTGATGAAAGCCGCCATGGCCCGCTTCGCCGCCGCCGGCCTCCGCGTGGATGGCAAAGTAGTCAGCGAAGCGGTGAAGAAGGAGCTGGCGGGGAAGTGATTGCGATTAGGGACCAGATCGATGCGAATGCGAATCAATACGCTTCCTTCCGATGCCGGGAGGAATGCAGCACAACTTCGTTCCCAAAAATATCGTAGCGCAAGCGATAAACATTGCCCGCCGCTCTCACTTCCCCCGCTGCCATTCCCGGTACGCTTCGCTTTTCCCAATTCCGCGCTCTTTGGCTACTTTCTTCAGCGCCGCCTTTTCGTCTGCCTTTTCTTCGGCCATGATTTCCCGGACTCGCTGCGCGACGTTTAACTCGGGACTTGAGGCCCGCGCCTCGGAGTCATCCTGCTTAGCGATCAGCAGCGTGATCTCGCCTTTCACTTCGCCTCGCGCCTTAAGTTCCTTCAGCACTTCTCCCGCTCGCCCTCGCAGAAACTCCTCATGCAGCTTGGTCACTTCCCGCGCAACCACAATATGGCGATCCGGTCCCATTACCGCGACAATATCGCCGAGCGTCTCCAGCAGTCGGTGCGGAGCTTCATAGAACACCTGAGTCCGCGGCGATTCGCGCACGCTCTCAAGCAGTTTGCGGCGCTGTCCTGACTTTGCCGGCAGGAAGCCGCTGAAGCGGAACGAATCGGTCGGCAACCCGCTCGCAACCAGCGCCGCCAGATACGCCGACGCTCCTGGAATCGGCACCACCGGCACACGATGGCGAATTGCCAGCGTAATAAGCCGAAAGCCAGGGTCAGAGATGCCGGGCATGCCCGCATCAGTCACCAGCGCGATTCGCGCGCCGCCTTCGAGATCTACGACCAGCTCGGCAGCCTTGGTCATCTCATTGTGTTCGTGATAGCTGACCGTGCGCGTGTGAATGTCGTAATGACTCAGCAGCTTCTGCGTCTGGCGCGTGTCTTCGCAGGCAATCAGGTCCACTTCTTTCAGGATTCGCAGCGCCCGGAGCGTAATATCTTCGAGGTTGCCGATGGGAGTGGCGACAAGAAAAAGCGTCGGGCAGAATGCAACCGAGCTGCGGCCTTCGGCAGTGCTAGTTTCAGTCTTCGCCTGCATGCCGCAAGTCTAGCAAGAAAACCAGAAGTTTTAATCGCGGAGGCCGCAGAGGAGCACGGTAGAACTAAACCTGGCGTTCTCCAGTGTTCCCCGGTGGATGCCGCGGCTAATCGCCTTGGGCGGAACCACTTCCGTCATCTCTTTGATTCGCTTTTTATTCGCGTCATGATAAACTGACCGAAATCGATGTGACAGCCAACACTTTTCGCTCCAGCCCGGGGGTGTAGGCTACCGGATTAGGTTACAGAAACGTGGAACCGCAATCCGGAATTAACTCTCAGGAGCAGCCATCATGGCCGATAGCAGGACAGACGAGCGCAACAAGGCAATCGATCTCGCGTTTTCGCAAATTGAAAAGCAGTTTGGCAAAGGTTCGATCATGCGGCTGGGATCGAAGGAAGCGATCGTCCCGATCTCCGTGATTTCGACCGGCGCGATTTCATTCGATGCCGCGCTCGGCGTCGGCGGCGTGCCCCGCGGACGCGTGATTGAGATTTTCGGGCCGGAATCTTCCGGCAAAACCACCATCGCGCTTCAAGTAATCGCCGAAGCGCAGAAAAATGGCGGCATGGCCGCATTTGTGGATGCCGAGCACGCGCTCGATCCCGGCTACGCCAAAAAACTCGGCGTCGACGTGGACAATCTTCTGGTCTCGCAGCCCGACTACGGCGAGCAGGCGCTTGAAATCACCGAGGCGCTCGTGCGCTCGAATGCAATTGACGTGCTGGTGGTGGATTCGGTTGCGGCGCTGGTACCCAAAGCTGAACTCGATGGCGAAATGGGTGACAGTCACATGGGCCTGCAAGCGCGCCTCATGTCGCAGGCGCTGCGCAAGTTGACAGGCACGGTTTCCAAGTCGCGCACCTGCCTCATCTTTATTAACCAGATTCGCGAGAAGATCGGCGTGATGTTCGGCAATCCCGAAACGACGACGGGTGGACGCGCACTGAAATTCTATTCGTCGGTGCGCATCGATATTCGCCGCATCGCCGCCATCAAGGAAGGCGATCTGGTAGTGGGGTCGCGGACCCGAGTGAAGATCGTAAAAAATAAAGTGGCTGCGCCCTTCCGCGAATCCGAATTCGACATTCTTTATGGCGAAGGTATTTCCCGCGAAGGCGATCTGCTCGACTTGGCTGTAAACAATAATATCGTCGAAAAGTCCGGCTCCTGGTTCAGCTACAAGAGCGACCGGATCGGGCAGGGGCGCGAAAATGCGCGTGCCTTCCTGAAAGAAAATAAAGACGTACTGGCCAAACTCGATACCGAAGTACGCAAGGCATTGGGGTTAATCCCGGCCACAGCAACTCCGGCAGCGCAAGCCCCGGTGCAGGCAGCAGGTACAACTGTCGCAGCCACCGGAAAAGTAGCGACCATGCCGGCAGCGGCCCCGGAGGCGGCGAAAATTCCAGCAGCCCGCCGTTAATAAGTAGGGGCGGACCTTTCGTCCGCCCCCGTTTCTGCACCGGATCTGTGATCGCCCAACTAACGTGGATTCACGTTACGGGTACTGTCTTCCGCTTCCCAAGACTCTAATCCAAGGAAGTTGGCGAATACCTCGTTCGACAACAACCGCCCGCGGCTTGTGAGTCGAACAGTCTCGCCCGCTCTCTCCGTCAGTGCCTCTCGTTCGCATTCGCCAATCACTGAATCAAACGCGGCAATTGATTCGGCGCCAAACTCGCTCCGCAGTCGCTCCCGATCAACGCCTCGATTCAGCCGCAGCCCCAGGAAGAAACTTTCTTCGATAGCAGCGTGAGTGGACAACGGCGTCACCGTATGCGAGACCCGATTCATGTATGCCTCGAGCGAATCAGGCGTCGCGAACCGGACGCCACGAGTACGAACATTCCTTAATTCCGACTCCGTGGCATGTTGGCTTTGGTTACCGTTTTGGTTTTGGGTGGCGCAGCGCTTCAGCCCCGAGGTTAGAACACGACTGTCATCGCTGACCTTAGCCGCTGGTTCCCCCTCACTCCTCAGTAGCATGGAGTGTGCGTCCACACCGAATCCGATATACGGCTGCCGCGTCCAGTACTTCAAATTGTGCCGCGACTCGGCTCCCGCGCGCGCAAAATTGGAAATCTCATATTGTGCGATTCCCCCCGCGTTCAGCGTTGCGCACGCCTGCTCGTAGAAATCCGCGGTCGCTTCGTCGTTGGGAACAAAGTGCGCGTGGTAGCGTGTGCCACCGGCAATTAGCTCGCGCCCCAGGCGCGAATCTTCATCCACTTCCAGCATGTACACGCTGGCATGCGGCGCACCAAGCGCTAACGTTTCCGCGAGCGAAAAAGTCCAGCTTTCCGCCGTCTGGTGCGGAAGGCCGGCAATCAAATCGATGTTGATGTTTTCGAGCCCGGCCTCGCGCAATCTCTTTACTTCCGTATGGACGGTTTCGCGCTTGTGCAACCGGCCAACAGCCTGCGCCTCGCGATCCACGAACGACTGCACTCCCAGGCTCACGCGATTCACGCGGCATCGCCGCAAAGTCTCGATTAACGCGGGAGTCAGCGTTCCAGGCGCGCACTCCACTGTGATCTCGGCATCAGGCGTGACAGTAAATTGCTGCCGGACGGCCTGGAAGATCCGCAGCAGTTGTGCATCGTCGAGGATGGAAGGCGTGCCACCGCCCAAATAAATGGAGTCAACTGTTTCGTCGACCGAGCATCCAAGTCCCGACGCCATTACATGCGCGCCGCATATGTCTTCAATCACACGAGCGACATAATTTTCATACGCGCTCTTTGAGAATACATCGGAGGCAAAATTGCAGTAGCTGCACTTGGTCTTGCAGAAGGGCACCGAAATGTAAAGGCCTAAAGCCACGCTACAAACTATTGTATGGTCGCAAATAGCACAAAGTTGCGCACAAGTGAAGATGGGGACCTAAAATAGCGAGGGAAGGAAATTAGCGGAAAATGACGCGCAATAAATTAACGAGCGGCAAGATGGCTAGCAATAGCAACATTGAGTCGCTCTGCCAGCACTGCGGCACGGCACTCTCCGACTTCCTCCACCAAATGGAGCATCACAATGCGGAAGTCGTTTGCCCGTCGTGCGGGAAGTCTAAGGACGACGCTCCTCCGGCAGGGGCGCAGGGAAAAGCACGGAGGGAAAAAGAAATCGATTCGAGTACAGCGGACGGCGTCGCTTCTTCAGTGAAAACCCGGGATGGAAATGGCCGTAGGTCAAGCTCTCAGGGGCCTGCTCCGAGGAAACCGAAGATCTGAGGGTCTCGCGCAGGAGATCGGCCCACATCCAGAGACCACCGATTTACATTCCAGGACAACGGAGCGACCCAGAGTCGCGCCCGTTCCCTTTTTCGCGATTAGATTCTTCGCAGCCGAATCAGGCACTCAGCGCTACGCCTGTTCGCGCCACCAGCGCTGCAATGGTTCTCGCGCAAATCTCATCGGGCGACCCCGTCGCTGCAACCGGCAGCAGCAAACCGAGTGACCGGTAGAACTCGATGAGTGGCGCGGTGCTTCGTTCATAGGCCTGCATGCGCACTGTAATCGACTCCCGACGATCGTCCTCACGTTGAAAGAGCTTGCCTCCACAGCGGTCGCACACGCCTTCGACTGTAGGCGGCTGGCCCGTGATATGGAACACCGCCTTACACTTCTCGCAGGTACGCCGGCCGCTGAGCCGCGAAACAATTTCCGCCAGCGGCAATTCATAATTCACCACCGCCGTAAGTGGAATTTTTTCGACCTCCATAAGTTGTCTCAGCAAGTCGGCCTGACCCAGCGTGCGCGGGAATCCATCGAGCACGAATCCTCCCGCGCAGCGGATACAAGCGGCGCGCTCGCGTACCATCTCCCACACTGTTGCGTCCGGAACAAGTTCCCCGCGCAACATGGTGTCCATTGCCGACTTCATGGCCGGTGTAAGATCGCACTCGCTTTGCCTGGAGGCGGCGCGGAATAAATCGCCCGTGGAAAGATGACACGCCTTGAGGCGCTGGTTCAGCAGATATGCTTGTGTGCCTTTGCCCACTCCCGGCGCGCCAAGCAATATCAGCCGCCAAGGCGAGGCAGCGGGCCGCAGCGAATCGATACATTCCGTACTGGCTCCTTGGAACCAGGCGCCTCGCTCGTTTCTACTGGGGGTCGCGTTGTTGTTATGCGGCTTATCGGGTGCGGGCATGGCAGCCTCCGCGCGGACAAATATAGAAAGCTAAGCGGCAATTTAGACAAAAGCGGCACTACGGACGGTGATGGCCATCACAGGATGGTGTTCAGGAACCAGGCCAAGGATGCTCCCTTTAAAAGGCCTGTTTTGTTGCTATCTGGAGCCATTAGCCAAGTGCGGCGAATAGGGTCCCAGGGCGCCATTTGTAATGAATAAATAGGCTCGTATTCGCTATCTAAGATGGGAACTTTTCTTTTTAGCGGAGGGAGCCGCCAACACATGCTCGCCTGTTCGGACGACGGCAGCCAGCCCGACCAACTCCAGATAGTCCCAAACCTTTTCCATCCGCCGGGCCCGTTCCCCTATCTATTTAAGGTACCCTTTAGAGAGAGCGCCCCTCCCCATAGGCAGAGCGCGGTTCCCGACAAAGCATGGCCCAGGAAGAGGAAATATTAGGTAAAGCGTACGATGCGCGCCTTATGCGGCGGCTTCTGCGTTATCTGCGTCCTTACAAATGGCACGTCTTCGTGGCGCTGGCGGCCATTATTCTGAAGTCCTTCGCCGACGTGCTCGGCCCGCTTCTCACCAAAATTGCGATCGATAAGTATCTCACCAGGAATTCCAATTCTCACTCCTGGATCGGAGATCGCCTCAGCAGCGCGCCTTTGACCGGCATTGCCCAGATTGGCGCACTCTACATCGGCCTCCTGCTCTTCACATTTGTGCTGGAATTCGTCCAGACCTACTTGATGCAGTGGACTGGCCAGAAAATCATGTTCGATCTGCGCAGCCAGATTTTCCGCCACCTGCAACATATGCACGTCGCTTTTTTCGATAAGAATCCGGTCGGACGCCTGGTCACGCGCGTCACTACCGACGTCGATGCGCTGAACGAGATGTTCACAGCGGGCGTGGTTTCCATCTTTGAGGACGTCTTCGTCCTCATCGGGATTCTCATCATCATGCTCCGCATGAATTGGAAGCTGGCACTGGTCACCTTTGCCGTGCTGCCACTGATCGTGCTTGTGACCAAGGTCTTCCGCGATAAGGTACGCGATTCCTACCGCCGCATACGCATAGCGATCGCACGCATCAATTCGTACTTGCAGGAAGCCGTCTCCGGCATGCTGGTGCTTCAGCTCTTCAATCGCGAAAAGCGCGCCCACGATCAATTTTCCAAGATCAACGCCTCGCACATGGAGGCCTACAAAGACGCCATCCTCGCCTACGCGACCTACTATCCCGTTGTCGAAATCCTGTCGTCGATTGCCATCGCCTGCATCCTCTGGTTCGGGGGCGGCAGCGTGATTCGAGGGCTGACAACGATCGGCGTGCTTGTCGCCTTCATGCAGTATGCGCAGCGCTTCTTCCGGCCCATCCAGGATTTGAGCGAGAAGTACAACATCCTGCAAGGCGCGATGGCAGCGGGAGAACGCGTTTTCAAATTGCTCGATACAAAGGTTGAGATCACATCACCCGCCGTCACCAGGAAAGCGACAGGCGCGGGACTGATTGAGTTTGACCATGTGTGGTTTGCCTATCGAAACGTGAACGCCGAAGTTGAGGGCGACTCGCCATCGAAGACCGATGTAAATACAAGCGCGGGCGATTCTCCCGACTGGGTGCTCCGCGATGTGACTTTCTCCATTAAACCGGGCGAGACCATTGCCGTCGTCGGGCACACCGGCGCGGGTAAAACCACGCTCATCTCGCTGCTGATGCGCTTCTATGACGTGCAGCGGGGCGCAATCAGCATCGACGGCATAGACATCAAGGAGATGAACCTCGACGATCTGCGCAGCCGCATTGGCGTCGTTCTCCAGGATCCTTTTCTTTTCACCGGCACAGTCGAAGGCAACATAAGGCTCGGCACCGCGCGCATTCAGGATGAAGATGTGGCGCAGGCCGCCGAAGATGTGAATCTCGCCGACTTCATCCGTACCTTGCCCGGAGGCTTCAAAGAAGAAGTCCACGAGCGCGGTTCGACGCTTTCCACCGGCCAGAAGCAGCTCATCTCGTTTGCGCGGGCGCTAGCGCACAATCCAAAGATTCTGATCCTCGATGAAGCCACCTCCAGCGTCGATACCGAAACCGAATTCCGTGTGCGCGACGCGCTCAGCCGCATGGTCGAAGGCCGCACCTCGCTGATCATCGCCCACCGTCTCTCGACGATCCAGCGCGCCGACAAGATCATCGTCATGCACAAAGGGCAGGTGCGCGAAATGGGCACGCATCAGCAGTTACTTGCCCAACGCGGCATTTATTACAAGCTTTATCAACTGCAATACAAGGATCAGGAAATAGGTGCCGAGCGCCCGCCCTCGCCCGCAAACACACGATCCACAGTCAGCGCCGACGATTGAAGTTCCCCGAAAATACTATCCCTCGCACAAGAAAACGTCGGTGCCTCATCACCCATCGTGCGATTTGAAAAGTAGGCCGCATTGGGTCCTCATGGGGCAGCACGAAACGGTGACTAACGTCACTAACTACGTCTTTTCGTCTCAGCCCATACTTATTAGTTCAGGGGCCTTGCAGGCAAACGAAGCCTGACAGCTGGCTCGTTATTGGCGGAATTTTCCTTTAATGTCTACAAAACTCGGAACAGATGGGGTGTCCTCCTGGAGCGGCGCCCGGCGCGATTATTCTGTGGGCCGGGGCCCGCACGAATTCATCGAAGACCAGGTTGGACGCACCCCAAATGCGGCTGCATTGATTGTGGGCGCGGAAAAGCTCACTTATAACGAGCTGAATGCACGCGCGAACCGCATAGCCCGTTTCCTGCGTGAGCAAGGAGTGGGACCAGAAAGTCTGGTCGGCGTATGTCTTGATCGCTCGGTTGATTCGGTCGCTGGTCTTCTCGCCATCCTCAAATCGGGTGGAACTTACCTGCCTCTTGACCCAAAGTTTCCCAAAGAACGTCTGGCCTTCATGCTGGCTGATTCGGAGGCCCCCATGGTGCTGACGCATTCCTCCCAGCGAGAGAGGCTGCCGGAAACAGCCGTGCGCGCAATTTTGCTCGATCAGGAATGCAAACGGATCTCCAAATTTCCGCCCACTAACCTGAGGGCCAGCGGCAAGGCCGACTCTCTCGCCTACCTTATATATACGTCTGGTTCCACGGGGAAGCCGAAGGGAGTGATGATCCCGCGGCGGGCGCTGGTCAATTTCTTGCAGTCACTGGCGGAGATGCCGGGAATGGCTGCATCCGACACGCTGCTGGCAGTTACTACCACTTCGTTCGACATTTCAATTCTCGAATTTCTTCTTCCTTTGATATGCGGTGCGCGGGTTGTTATCGCGACCGCGGAACAGGCTTCCGATGCCCGAGAAATCGAACGGCTGCTTGAAGAACATGCCGTCACGGTCATGCAGGCGACGCCATCACGCTGGCGCATGCTGCTCGAAAACGGCTGGGAAGGCAAGAAAGACCTGCGGATTTTCTGCGGCGGAGAAATGCTCTCAGCGGACCTTGCGCGGCAATTGCTTCCTCGCTGCCGCGAACTCTGGAATATGTATGGGCCGACCGAGACTACGATCTGGTCCTCGGCGGATCGTGTAATTTCCGCGGACCAAATTTCGCTGGGCTCACCCATTGCCAACACGCAGTTTCATGTTCTCGATGAAAATCGCAACCCGGTTGCCGTCGGCACGCCAGGTCAACTGTGGATCGGCGGCGCGGGTTTGGCGCGCGGTTATTGGAAACGCCCTGAGTTGACGGCAGAGAAGTTTGTCAGCGACGTCGTGGGCGGCGATTCTGCTGCGCCGCTCTACCGCACGGGGGACGAGGTGCGCTGGCGCATTGACGGCAGTCTGGAGTTTCTGGGCCGTCTCGACCAGCAGGTTAAGTTACATGGTTTTCGCATTGAACTGGGCGAGATCGAAAGCGCGCTCTCGAAGATTGAAGGAATCACGCAGGCAGCTGTCATTCTCCGCGAGGATCGTCCTGGCGAGACCAGACTGGCAGCTTACTATACCGGGCACGCCGGGCTGAGCTCCACATCTTTAATAGAGGGACTGAAAACCACACTGCCCGATTACATGGTCCCGTCGGTTTTCGTGCACCTCGATAAGTTTCCGCTGACTCCGAACGCGAAGCTGGATCGCAACGCTTTGCCACGACCCAAAGGTGAGCGCCCGGTTCTTGCGCAGGATTTTATCGCCCCGAAGACAGATGCGGAAAAACGATTGGCGACTCTTTGGAGCGAACTGCTGCAAATCGAACAAATCGGCGTCGACGACAGCTTCTTCGACCTCGGCGGCAATTCCCTGGCGGCGGTCCGCATGGTGCGGCACTATGAAAGCCGCTTTGGGCTGGAGATTCCGCCGGTCAAGGTCTTTCAATACCTGACGATCGCCAGACTTGCGGAATTTTTGGAGACGCACGAGAGCAAGGCTGATTATCTAGCCGATGCCAAGAGAGAGATGCGCCTTCAACGTCATCCTCACTCGGTGGACGAGCAAAGTTCCGAGCGGAATTCTCCGCGACATTCCCCGCACCATTTGTCGAAAAGCGCGCAGCGGCACTCGCACGACGGAAGTGACTTCGCCGGAAATGCTATCGCTATCATTGGCATGACTGGCCGTTTTCCGGGCGCAGGCGATCTCGACCAGCTGTGGCGCAATCTTTGCGATGGCGTGGAATCTATTTCCTTCTTTTCGCCAGAGGAATTGGGACCCGGCATTGAAGAACATCTGCGCCACGATCCCGACTACATACGCGCGCGTGGTGTGATTGAAGGAGCCGAGCTTTTCGACGCGGCATTCTTTGGCATCAATCCGATCGAAGCCCAGGTTACGGACCCGCAGCAACGCGTCTTTCTTGAGCTTGCGCACCACGCACTGGAGAATGCGGGATACGACCCCGAGCGATACGCGGGACGGATTGGCGTATTTGCCGGTATCGGCGACAACCACTACTACACGACCAATCTACTGGCTCGCCCCGAGATGCTTGCCAGGGCCGGAAAACTGGCGGTCGAGTATGGCAACCAGAAAGACTACATCTCGCTTCGAACCGCATATTTGCTGGATCTGCGAGGTCCGGCGGTGAGCGTGAATACGGCCTGCTCGACCACGCTGTTGACCATCGACCAGGCTTACCGTTCGCTCCTCGACCATGAGTGTGATATCGCGCTTTCCGGCGGCGTGGACATCACAGTGCCGCAAAAAAGTGGGTTTCTCTATCAGGAAGGAGGGACGTTCGCGAAAGATGGCCATTGCCGTCCTTTCGATGCCGATGCCACTGGAACCATGTTTTGCGATGGCGCCGGTGTGGTCGTGCTTAAGCGGCTTGTCGATGCGCTGGCCGACGGCGATACGATTTACGCCGTAATTCGCGGCTCGGGCAAAAATAATAATGGAGCGCGTCCGGCTTCGTTTCTGGCGCCCAGCGTGGAGGGACAAGCCGAGGCCATCGCCTTGGCGCAGGCAGATGCAAACGTTCCCGCAGAGACAATCGGCTACATCGAGGCGCATGGCACGGGCACGCCCGTTGGCGATCCCATCGAATTTGAAGCGCTGCGCAGTGTATTTGAAAGCCAGACCGACAAAAAACAGTTTTGCTATCTCGGCTCCATCAAGGGCAACATCGGACATCCGACAAACGCGGCCGGAGTTGCGGGGCTGATCAAGGCCGCGCTCGTGCTCTACCGCGAACAAATTCCGCCGACCCTCCATTTTAGGACGCCGAATCCAAAAATTGATTTTGCCAGCAGTCCGTTTGTCATGGCCGATAAGCTCATCGCGTTTCCTCGCGGAGAGCGAATGCGGCGTACTGCCGTCAGCTCGTTTGGATTTGGCGGAACCAACGTCCATGTGATTCTGGAAGAGGCGCCCGCGCCCAAGGCGGTGGGCTCGTCGCGCCCGCTTCAGTTGTTGCCGCTCTCGGCGAAAACGCCCACGGCAATGGCGGCTTACAGTCGCGCGTTAGCGGAGCATCTCGCGGGCGCTGCGCCGGAGACTTTCGCGGACACAGCCTACACTTTTCAAACCGGGCGCAAACAGATGGCTTACCGGCGGTTTGTGGTTGCGGCCGATCCAGGCGAAGCTGCCGCTCTTTTGCGACAACCGAATCCGTTGCGAGCGGGAAGCAAACGCACCGACCGGCGCAATCCTGCAATTGTCTTTCTTTTCGGAGGACAGGGTACGCAGTACGTCAACATGGGGCTGAACCTTTATGATGGCGAGCCTCTGTTTCGCGCTGTGGTGGACGATTGCTGCGAATATCTCAAGCCTCATTTAGGGCGGGATTTGCGCGAGGTTCTTTATCCGCCGGTTGGAGACGAAAAGACCGCGCAGATTTCGCTGCAGGATACCTTCTTCACACAGCCTTCGATTTTCGCAATCGAATATGCGTTAGCGCGTTTCTGGCAGAGCCTGGGCATTGAGCCGGCGACAATGGCAGGACACAGCATTGGAGAATTTGTCGCCGCCACGCTTGCCGGGGTGTGGAAACTGGAGGACGCTCTAAGCATCATTGCTCTACGCGGGCGCCTGATGCAGGAACTTCCGCGCGGATCGATGATGGCCGTCAACAGCGCCGCGGAGTCGATTGCTGACACTCTTCCGACCGCACTTCAGATTGCCTCTAATAATGCGCCCGCGCTCTGTGTGGTGTCTGGGCCGGAAGCCGAGGTTGCCGAATTCCAGAAGCGACTCGAAGCCGAAGGCATCGTCTGCCGCCATCTGCACACTTCACATGCGTTTCATTCCGCGATGATGGATCCCATGGTTAAGCCGTTGCGTGAGGCGGTGTCGAAAATTGAATTGCACGCGCCCGTAAGGCCGTTTGTTTCCACCGTAACTGGGCGCATGATTACGGCCGCCGAAACTACCGATCCCGCTTATTGGGCCAACCATGCTCGAGCAACAGTCGAGTTCTCAAAGGCAATCCAGTGCCTTAAAGAGCAAGACTACGATTTGTTCCTGGAATGCGGGCCGCGGTCCACACTGTGTTCTTTGGCTCGCCAGCATTTCACGGCTGAGCATCCAGCGACCGCGATTCCAACGTTCGCCGACACCCACGAGAGCAACACCGAACTGGCAACGTTTCTCTTCGCTCTTGGCTCTCTCTGGCAGAACGGAGTCACCATAGATTGGGACGCCTTCTATGCCAACGAAGAGCGCCACCGCATTCCTTTACCAACTTATCCCTTCGAACGCCAGCGGTTTTGGGTTGAACCGGCAGGGGCTACGGGAGCCAGCCAGGTGAGGACAGGCGGCTCGGTTCCACATTCCGAGGCTTCACTCGCTTCAGCGGCTCCGTCCGCGCCGTCGCAAAACTCCGGCGCACCAAGCCTTGCGACATCTCGCAGAGACCGCATTGCAGAGCGCGTTCTTGATTTGCTGGTGCCCGTCTCGGGACGGGAACGTGCGCAGATCGGTACTTCGGCTACATTCATGGAGCAGGGATTGGATTCCCTTTCTCTGACGCAGGCTGCATTCGCCATCAGCAAGGAATTTTCAGTCAAAATCGCCTTCAGCCAGTTGATGAATCAGTGGCCGAACGTGGAGATGCTTGCGGCACACCTTGACTCGGCACTGCCGGCAGGCGTTTTGGCGGAAGCGCCAAGCGTACCGCCCGCTTCGACTTTTCTTCCGCAGCCCGCCGCCCCTGCGTCCATGGCTGTCCAGCCGCATCGCAACAGCCACCTGGAAGAAGTGGTGGCCGAGCAAACGCGCACGATCGCCAGGCTGGTCGCACTGCTTGAAAGATATGGTTTGAACCCGGTCTCTGTCCCCTCAAGCACCGGGTTGGGCGCAACGGCCTATGAGCCTTCAACGCTTTCACCGAAGGCAAGCTCTACACAGCCACTAATTGAGTCCTCTAAAAATCACGCGCTCTTGCCTCCGTCTGGCGGTGCGGTGGAAGTCGAATCCACAATTCCACAGCGCGGAATCTTCGCTTCGTCGCGACTCTCCGATCGCTTGTCTGCTTCTTATAACGAATCGATGACGGTATTTTTCACCGGCTCTATTTCCGTCGAGAAAATGACGCGCGCCATGCAACGGCTGACTGACCGCCACGACGCGCTGCGCGCCAGCTTTGACGAATCAGGCGGGCTCATGAAGATCGTGGCCGCGCAAAATATCGCGATGCCAGTCATCGATCTTTCCTCGATTCAGGACTCGGTAGCGCAAGAGGCGCGTCTCCGCAAAATCATCGCCGAGGAAACAGCGCTCGCTTTTCCGCTGCCTGAAGGCCCCTTGTTCCGCTGCCAAATGGTACTGCTTGGTGAAGATCGCACCGCGGTTATTTTCACGGCGCATCACATCATCTGCGACGGCTGGTCACTGGATGTGCTAATCCACGATCTTTGCGCATTCTACTCGGAAGAAATCTCGGGCTTGCCAGCGAAGGTTGAACCCGCGAAAAGCTACGCCGATTACATTCAGAGCGTGACTGCGCGGCAGAGCTCAACCGAATTTGCCGCCGCAGGCGCTTATTGGCATGCACAATTCAAGACCGGCTTTCCCGTACTGCGGCTGCCCGCCGATCACCCGAGGGGCGCGCGGCGCGAATTCAGCGCCCGGCGCATTGATCACGCGATCACGCCTTCGGTCGTGCGCGACCTAAGGGAATTCGCGGCAAAACAGGGATTGAGCCTTTTCGCGGTCCTGCTTGGTTCGTTGTCCATTCTTCTCGCCCGCATTTCGCGACAGCGGCGTTTCGTGATAGCTCTGCCGACCGCCGAACAACCCGATATCGGCCAGCCTGGGCTGGTTGGGCACTGCGTCAATCTACTTCCCTTCGCTGTCGAAATACGCGCCCGAGAAACGGCCGGGGCTTTTCTTAAGCGAGTGCAAAACGAATTTCTCTCAGCCCACAACCAACGTATGTTCACGCTGGTCAGCTTGCTCGAAGATCTCCATCCGGCGGTGCCGGGGCTTGGCATTTCGGCAATCTCAGCTGGCCTGACAAGCGTTAAGAAGTTCAAGTCCAACGAGTTGCCGCAATCCGGTTTCACTGTCGAGTATGAAGCCAATCCGAAAAGCTACGAATCATTCGAGCTATACTTCAATGCTCTGGAGGCTGAAGCCAGCCTCGAACTCCGCTGTCACTTCGACACGCATCTTTTTGAGGATCTAACGATACGGGAGTGGCTGGACACGCTAGCTTCCATCTTCCGCGAGTTGGTGGCCGATCCTTCGCGCGAAGTGTTGGATCTTGCTCGTCTCAAGCGCGACGACGCTCCTGCCATCAACGAAATTGTCTATACATGGACGGCGGACCCCGAAGCTGCGCCTGGGGCGGATTCTACGGGCTGGCTTATCGACCCGGCCCCCTCACGGCAATTTTTGAATTCGGCGGCAAGTTATCCTTCCGAGGAGTCAGGTCTTCTTCAGGCGATGTTGCCTCTTTGGCGGCGCGTGCTCCGCCTGCGCGAGGTTGGACCGGATGATGACTTCTTTGCCTTGGGAGGTCATTCCATTGCGGCGGCCGAGTTGTTTGCCAAAATCCAGCGCGAACTGGGATGCGCCGCCCCGCTCGGGGTTCTGTATGAGGCATCGACACCGCGACTCCTGGCGCATGTTTTGAACTGCGGAAAGAAAGTGGCAGATTGGCAATCTCTGGTCGCCATTAATCGGCCTGATAAGCCATTCGGCGCGCTACGAAGTGGGCCCGCGTGCGAGACATCCAGCGGACGGCTGCCGCTCTTTCTGGTTCACGCCGCGGAAGGTAATATTCTGCTCTATCGTTCGCTGGCGGCCCATCTGGGCCCCAATCAGCCTGTCTTTGGTTTGCAGTCTGCCGGCCTCGACGGCCGTTCCGCAATCGACGCCCGCTTCGAGCATGTTGCACGCAAATATGTAACCGAGATTCGGCAGGTTCAGCCCCATGGCCCTTATATGCTTGGCGGATATTGCCTGGGCGGAACGCTAGCGCTTGAAATGGCTCAACAGCTGATGGAGGCGGGCGAGTCGGTGGGCTTGGTGGCTTTGATCGAGACTTACAATCTGCGCGCCATGCACTGGCCATTGCCGCTGCATCAGAGGCTGATCAATCGCTGGATCGTCAATCTCTATTTTCACTTCCAAAATCTCATCGAGGCCGAAGGCGCAGGCAAGCGAGACTTTTTCATGGAGAAATTGCGCGTTGAAATCTCCCGCATCAAGGACGCTGCTCGTTTCGGCTGGTCTAGGCTCCAGCATCGTCGGCGGCCGGATGGCTCATCAGGCGCTCCGAGCGCAAGGATTGCCGATATCTATGAGAATGCCCTGGTGCAATACGATGTCAGGCCTTATCCGGGAGAATTAACTGTCTTTCTGACTGAGAGGCGGCTGGCAGGTTTTGATTTACCCCTCGGGGGATGGGATGAAGTTGCGAGGGATGGCGTGCAACTCTACTCGCTTCCGATCAGTCCCCGTGGCAGCTTAGTTGAACCGTACGTCGGACACCTTGCATCAATCCTATACGAGTGTCTTACCCGTGCAGCCGAAAAAGGCGGTACCGGCGAGTATGATTCCGAGCTGATGGGCGCTCGGCAAACTTGATTTCCGACTGGTCCATTAGCATCCTTCCCCAATGCTAGGTCGTTTTCGAAATCGCTATTTTCTTAGATTGGTTGTAACGCACCCAAACGATAAAGCAGGATCGTCCGAGCGCGAAGACTAATCCCGAAGCCTTGCGCATCGTTGCATTGCACTTATGCGTGATATCCTTTTCGTTCGCGTCTGGCGAAGAGGAGAATTGCTTGAGTATCGAAAATATAACTAAGGAAGTTCGAGCGGAGATTTCAAGACTGCAACAGGTGCTGGCGCTACTTGGTGCCGAGAGTGGTCACGGAGCACCCGCCAGAACCAACACGGCAAGGGTGAAGGCATCGGGCAAACCGCGGCGCACAATGTCGGCAGCCGCACGTAAAAGGATTGCAGAGGCACAGAAGGCACGTTGGGCGAGGGTCAAGGCCGGAAAGAAATAGACTTCGCGCCCTGCTGCCGAAGGGCAGGAATAGCCGTGCCTTTTTCAGCATTGACCCGCATCCCGGCTATGATATTCTTGCCATGTAGTTCCCGCGCCCGTCTTGTCCATGGCTGTGCTCCGTCATACCTTTTGACCTGCTGATGGTTGTCGAGCGAATGGAATATGGATGGGATATAAGAAGTCGTGTAAGTTGCCAAAAGCCGACGTAGCTCAGTTGGTAGAGCAGTCGATTCGTAATCGACAGGTCATCAGTTCAAGTCTGATCGTCGGCTCCATTTCCTTCCGGCACTTTACGCTTCCTCTGGGCCCGGTGTGGTGCCTCTAAGCGCCTCTATCTTTACGACCTTCCCGACCTGTGACACCCTGTAATGGGGTGTATTTCGCGCCGACTCCGGCCGATTCGCGCTGGTAGTCGAAAGCGTCGTGTTTGAAGCTTAAGATGAGTCGTTTTCAAAGCGCAGATGAAGAGTGCGATGTCGACTAACGGAGCACGCGGATGAATCCAAAAGAGGAAGCGGCGAGGAAAGCCGCAGCCGGCATTGCCGGTGCGCGGTCCGGAGTCCTGGGCGAGATCGCATCGCGAGAGGGCGCCACCGGCCAGAGCGCAATTCCCGTTGTCGCCGCGCTTCACATGCCCGAGCCACCAGTCAATTTTGCCGGCCGCGAATTTGAACTCGATGAATTGCGGGCCACGCTGGCAAGTCATGCCACACACATTCTGGCGCTCACCGGCCAGGGGGGAGTGGGGAAAACCGCGTTGGCATTGACGTTTGCCAATGAAATTAAGGCGCAGTTTTCCGATGCCCACATGTATCTGGACCTGCTGGGTACGAGCGATGCGCCACTGACGCCTGCCGAAGCCATGGCCCGAGTCATCAACACCTTCGAGCCCGAAGCTCGGCTGCCCGGCCGGGAGCCGCTGCTGGCGGCAAAATATCGCTCCGTTCTCGAGGGAAAGCGCGCGCTGCTGCTCCTGGACGATGCCAGGAACGTGGAGCAAGTCAAGCCGCTACTGCCGCCGCGTAGTTGTTGCGCTCTGGTGACGTCGCGGCTGCACTTCGCGAATGATCTCAAGACACTCCCTCCCATGGCGGCGCAGGAGCTGCTTTTGCAAATCGCGCGCCGCGTCGGCGCGGAGGCGCCAGCCATCGCGTATCTTTGCGAATATCTTCCGATCGCACTTGTGGTGGCCGGCGCGGCGCTCAGGGAGCGCGCGGACCTCTCTCCATCTCAATACCGCCACGAATTGGAGCGGGAACAAAGCCGGGCAAAACTTCTGTCCGCCGAAAATCGTACCGCCGAGGCGGCAATCAGCCTGAACTATGCGCGCTTTGACGCCGAGACGCAACGACACTGGCGAGCTCTGAGCGTCTTCCCTGAAACATTCGATTCGGCCGCTGCCGCAGCTGTTTGGAAATGTGACACAACTTCGGCCGACGCCACACTTGCAAGCCTGTCGCGGTTTGCGATGTTACAAAGGGATGCGCACCGCCAGCGCTACAGCCTGCATCATCTGATGCGCGAGTTTGCGCGGCGCAAAATGGCCGCGGATGAGTCGAACGACATAGCCCTGCTTCATTCCGAGTATTATCGTGACCTGCTTCGCAGTGCGGACGACCTTTATCTGGATGGTGCAACGTCCTTGACGCGCGCGCGGTTCATTCTCGACCAGGAGCACACGAATATTAATGAAGGAAGATCATGGGCAGCCACGCGCATCTTTGCCGATAAGAAGGCGGCATCTTTGTGCAGTAGTTATCCGAACGTGGGATCGCATTGCCTTGCTCCGCGCCAGATTGCAGGCGAACGCATTCGCTGGCGGGAGGACGCGCTCGCGGCTGCCAGGCACTTGAACGATCGCGGCGCGGAGCGCTCTCATCTCGGCAACTTGGGGTCTCTCTATGGGAATCTAGGCGAATATCGCCGCGCCATCCAGTGCTACGAACGGCATTTGCAGATTGCGCGCGAAGCTGGGGACCGGCGCGGCGAACTTCAGGATCTGGCGAATCTCGGCCATGCATACGATGCGCTGGGGGAGCACGGGCGCGCGATGGAAATTTTCAAACAGCAACTCCAGCTCGCGCGAGCACTCGACGACAAGCGCCGCGAAGCTATTGCGCTCGGAAGTATTGGCAACGCTTGCCATTCTCTCGGCGAATATACCAACGCTGTAAGGTATCACGAACAAGCACTGCTGCTTGACCGCGAAACCGGGGATTGGCGCGGACAGAGCATTGCGTTGGGCAATCTCGGCATTGCGCATTACCGCCTGGGCCAGCACACGCGCGCGCTTGAATTGTATGGGCAGCAACTGGAGATCGCACGGGGCATCCACGACCGGCAAAGCGAAGGAAACGCGCTTTGGAATATCAGTCTGGCGCTCGATGAAGTTGGCGAACGGAGGAGAGCGATTGAATACGCGGAAGCAGCGTTGAATATCCGCGAGGAAATGGGCGACCCCAATGCTGCAAAAGTTCGAAGGCGGCTTGAGGAATGGCGCCAGAGGTAAAGCTAAACTCTTCAGGATTCGAGAACGGTCCGCATTTTTGCCAACAGAGCTTGCGTGGAGAATGGCTTGACGATTAACTTCGAATCGCGGCCGAGCACACCCTGTTCCACCATCGCGTTTTTGGAATACCCCGACATATAAAGAACCTTGAGGTGGGGACACCACTTCCTCATCTCCGTTACTAACTCGGGGCCGCTGCGGTCGGGCATGATTACGTCGGTTAGAAGCAGGTCGATTTTGCGATCATATCGGCGCGCCAGATCGAGAGTACGGGCCGCGTTCTCAGCGGACAGCACCGTGTATCCTTTAGTCTTCAGAATATGAACAGTGAGATTGCGCAAAGCAACCTCGTCCTCCACAACCAATACGGTCTCTGTGCCGCTGGGAACGCCGGTATCCTGGACGTGCTGGGTGAGGACTTCGGGCGGTTGGTTGACATAAGGAAAATAGATTTTGAAAGTTGTGCCATGGCCCACTTCACTGCTTGCCCAGATATAACCGCCGCTCTGCTTCACAATTCCATAAACAGTGGAGAGGCCGAGCCCGGTGCCTTTGCCGACCTCCTTGGTGGTGAAAAATGGTTCGAAGGCCTTTGCCATTGTCGCTTCGTCCATGCCTGTGCCGGTGTCGGTAACAGAGAGCATCACGTAACGGCCGGGAGTCACCGGTTGATTGCCCAGCCCGCTGCGTTCGTCGAGATCGACATTGGCAGTCTCGACAACGATTTTTCCTCCTCGTGGCATGGCATCGCGAGCGTTGATTGCGAGATTCATCAGAACTTGTTCGAGCTGGCTTAGATCGGCGTACACGCTGCCCAGAGGTTCTGTCGGCCGGAAGATGAGCGAGATATCTTCGCCGATCATTCTTAGCAGCATTCGGCTGGCATGGTGAACCACCGAATTGAGACTCAGATTTCGCGGCTCGAGAACCTGCTGCTTGCTAAAGGCCAGTAGTTGGCGAGTGAGAGCGATCGCGCGCTCTCCGGCACTGTGGATTTCGAGCAAATATTCTTGTGCGGGATGTTTCTTGTCGAGACGCTCCCTGGCAACCCCACAATACCCGAGGATGACGCCGAGCATGTTATTAAAGTCATGCGCGATGCCGGCTGCCAATCGGCCGACGGCCTCCATTTTCTGAGCCTGCAAAAACTGCTGTTCAAGCTGCTTCGTATCCGTAACATCGTGAATGATTGCCAGCACGCAAGGCTGATCGTCCAGCTGAATACGCTCGGCCACTAATTCAATAGAACGGAATTGCTCCGACCGGGCGCGAAAACGCACGTTAATGGGCGTCCCGTGCTGGCCCTTATTGAGCTGTTCGAGCACGAGTTTGCGTTCATTCGGGTCCGTCCACAACCCCAGTTCATCCTCAGTCCGGCCAACAATCTGGTCGCGCTCATATCCGGTGATAGCCAAAAAAGCGGGATTCGCGTCGAGAAAGCGGCTCTCATTTTCGCTGCTGATTGCGATCCCAAAAGGACTGGAGCGAAAAGCCTTTGCGAATCTCTCCTGTGACTGCCGCAGCCTTTCTTCGCTTTGCCGGCGTGCAGTAATGTCGTTGGCCAGCACCAGTTCCACCTCCGCGCCCCGAAAATTCAGGTCGTGAGCCGTCACTTCCACATCGATGATCGATCCATCTTTCTTGCGGTGCTTCCAAACTTCCGCACCCTCGCGCCCGCGCAAAGGCCTGGACAGCCGCTCCTGGAGCCGTTGTCTTTCTTCCTCGGGACGAATGTCAAGAACCGACATGGCAAGAAATTCCTCGCGCGAATAGCCGTAATGGCGAATGGCGGCCTCATTGACAGCTAGAAATCGCAGAGTCTTGAGATCAAAGACCCACATGGGCAGCGGATTACTTTCGAAAAAAAGTCGGTACTGCGCTTCACTCTCCGTTAAGGCCGCTGTTCGAATGGCGGCTGTTTTCTCGAGAACTTGTTTTTCGCGGTTAAGACCCCGAATTAAGAAAAAGACGATGGCGGCGGAAATCAGCACATAGGATAGTCCCGCCACCAACCCGAAATATCTGAGGACATCGGGGTCGTCCGAGAGGTGTTTGCCCAAAGCGATGGACGCACCCATCCAGATACAGGAGGCGATCAGATAGATCGCCGCTGCGACGATTGGCTTAAGATTAGAGCGACGGATTGGCGGAGAATCCATCTACGAGTCCTCAAACTCTTAGGAATCAAAACACTAGTATCATGCCGGACGGTACTCAGAGGAATGTGACTATAGTCACGCAGTGAGCCAAACCGTTCGTTGAACAAGCAGCGAGAACCTTACTTGATACTGTGAATTCTGACGTTCCGGCCCGCCCATCTGGCCAAGCAATCGACTCAGTTTATTTCTAAAACACTCGAACATCGGAAGAAGGCACCCGGGCCGGAGGGTCGCTGCGTTCATGCCCTCTTTGTCCGCGTTCTTCGTCGACCGAGGTCTCTGGCAGGACACGTGCACGCCAACTAGGCAAGGATTGCCCAGCACTCATTTCGTTCTAACGTTCGCCCCGTAGAAAGAGAGCGACGTTCCGTGCCTATGGACAGAACGCTTAGCCAGCAAGAAATCGATGCTTTGTTGACGGCCGCCAATCGAAGCGCATCGGCCGGCAAGCAGCACAATTCCGTCGAACCGTGGCGTGTTGAGCGCTCGAGGCAGGTCGGGGCCGAGCAGACCGGCGTTGTAAACGGAGTTCATGAAACATTGGCGAAAGGAATCGCGCAGTCCTTCGGAGCTTATCTTCGGATCAGTTTTGAAACCGCATTCCTCTCTGTGCAGCAAATTACATTTCATGAATTTGTTCAGCAGCTTGCTTCGGGCACGTATTTATTGTCGATACAATTTCACGGTGCGCCGGCTGCAATCGAGATCGATCAGCCTCTGGTGTTTCCATTGATCGATGTTTTGCTGGGAGGAACCGGCCAGGGTCCGGCGGTAACCCGGGACATCACCGAGATCGAAGAACACATCATGGAGGGGATAGGTAAGATCGTTTGCCATGAAATAGCAACCGCGTGGAGCGTGGACACCAGCGAATGCGACCTGATCGGCGCGCTCAATCCCGTGCAGGCACAGAGCCTGATGGCTGCCCACGATCGTGTTTTTGTCGCGGAAATTGACAGCAAAATGGGTGAGGCCGCCGGAAAAATACGGGCTGCCGTTCCAGCAGCGACGTTCAACGCGTTACTGCGGAAATTGTCGAGCCAGAGCGGCCATAACAAGCCTTTCAAATCGCTGCCTTCTCAGCCGCAATTGCAAGAGAAGCTCATGGAGTGCACTTATCCAGTTACTCTCGGACTTACTTCGATCCACGTTCCTCTTGACCGGCTCTTGAAGCTTCGTGCCGATGAAGTCTGCAATCTTGGAGTTACAGTAGACCGCCCCGCTTCGCTCATCATCGCAGGCAAGAACGCTTTCGAGGCGATTCCCGTTCGCCAGGGACGCAAGCGGGCCGCACAGGTTGGACTAGAGAGATTACATTCCGAACAGAAAAGGACAGGGCAATAATGTCGACCGCTTCTACGCCGCCGCCCGCGGATAATCGGGCTGAATCCGTCGATGGAAAGAATCTGGATCTCTTGCTGGACGTGAATCTCGCGCTCACGCTTCGGTTCGGCCAGCGGGATATGACACTGCGAGAGGTGTTGGAGCTAAGCTCCGGGGCTGTAATCGAGCTTGACCGGCATGTGGAAGAACCAGCGGACCTACTGCTTGGAGACAGAGTAATTGCTCGAGGGCAGGTTGTCATTGTCGACGGCAATTATGGAATCAAAATTACCGAGTTGCCCGCGTAGCTTACGCTTATGCTGGGCCGCAATGATCTTTATTTTGCTGAACTAATCGTCTGAGTCCCTATCCGGCAACTCGCGTTTCCCGCGCCCCTAAGCCTGGGCAAGGCTCCGCTCAGGCAGTCCAGCCCGAGCCCGGGTGAACCAGCTCACCCTCAGAATCGTTTGGCTGGGAAGCAAAAGTGGGAGCGGCGCTGGCAGGCAATGCTGCCCGCTGCTCGCGCTGCTCCACCTGTACCCAGGCGCCGCGCACTTGGAAGACAAGCTGAATCTGACGATTTAGAATATCCGCGCTCGCTTTAACGTGACCACTCATGATGTTCGAGCGCAAGGACGCGTAAAAGCTGGAAAGATGACTCGCAGCCTCGCCTCCATTTTCCATGTCGAGCGATTGTTCCATTTGTTCAAGAACAAGAAACGCGTGTTTGAGATGCCGAGAGCGCTCCTCGACATCGCGTTTCTCAATGGCTGCAATCGCAGCCTTCAGGTCGCCCACTAACAAATCGTAGAGGACGATGACTAGTCCCACCGAGGACGCGCTCTGAACCCCAGCTCGCAGATACGTCAATTCAGTTTGATTTTTTGTCATGAGTTACTCGAGGATGTCGATTCACCAAGCTCGGCTTCGAGCTGCTTTTCCATCACCGGCAGCTGTTGCAGGGCGATGTCTGCCTGGTTGTATTCGGTCGTCAGATAGGTAGCCTGATTATTAAGATAAGTGTCAAAATTGTTGATCTGAGTTTGCAGGTCTGACTTTTCAGAACTAATGCTCTGAAGATCGACGGTGAAGGCTCCGCTCACAGGATCCACCAGAGAGTTCAATTCGTTGTTCAGCGTCGACGCAAAACCATTTGACGATGTGCCTTGCAAGAAGCTTTGCACTGCCCCGAAATTATTTTGAATAGCATCGCTTAATTGGGAACTGTTAACCGTGAGTGTGCCATCGTTGTTCATCGATATTCCGAGAGAAGCAAGAGAAGAAACGCTGCCGCTTCCGGAAGTATAGCTTCCCGTACCCAACAACAGGGATTGGAGCTCGTTAACAACGGGATCGCCGGCAAGCGGTCCTTCCTGATTGCTGGAGTTGACTGTATACTGCGTGTTCACATCACCGATTACTGTGTTGTATGCGCTTACAAAGGCGTTTATGGCTTGGGACACGTCGCTGGAGCTGGGGGCGATGGAAATGGAGACCTGGGTGCCCGGAGACGCGCCTGTCAGGTTTAGCGTCAATCCATTTACCGCGCCCGTTACTGTATTCGAAGCGCTGTCAATCGGAATACCATCGACGGTAAGTGAAGCATCCGTGCCGGAAGCTGCCTGAGTAAAGGTCAGTCCGGAGCCGTTGCTGACTGCAAAGTTATTTGCAGCTCCTGAGTTCGTCGCAACCAATGCAAGCCTGGCTCCGCCCGCATCGCTTACAACGCTGGCGGTCACGCCGGCGTTTAAAGCGTTAATGCTGTTGGCTAACTCAGCCAGGGTATTGACTCCGCTGCCGGTAGTAATCGAGATTGGTGATCCAGATCCTACCTGGATATTAAAAGTTCCGGCGGCTAATGCCGTGGTGCTACTGGCAACATCGTTGGAGTACCAGGAAGCGCTGGTGGCAAGGCTGTTAACCACAACAACGTGGTTACCACTCGCAGTTCCAGCTGCCGCAGACGCGCTCACAATCCCGGAATTCGATGAGTTGGCGGTCATCGAGGTAAGCACGCCGGCGGGATCGTTAAGGGCCTGCAGACTGTTTTGCAGAGTGGTGATGTCATTTTCAATCGATGTAATATCGCTGGTTTGTGTCTGCAGGCTTGACTGCTGATTTTCCCATTGCGTCAGCGGCCCCGATTCCAGGGCGATTTCCTCGGCAACGGCTGACTGGACGTCGATTCCGGAAGATGTAGAACCTAAGGCAGAGAGAATTGAACTCAGGTTTACAGAGGATCCCATTAGCTTACCAACTCCTTCAAGGTAGCAATAAAGTAGTGAAGCATTGGGGCGGAGCCGTGTTGCTCCGCCCCAACGTCACCAATTTATTGCAACAGTTTCAATACCGACTGCTGCATCTGGCTAGCCTGCTGTAAGGCGGCAATACCAGTTTGCTGCAGAATGCTTTCCTGAGACAGGTTCGCAGTCTCAGTGCCCATGTTTGCGGCCATGATGTTGTTTTCGGCACTCGTCAGGTTGGAAATCTGGTTATTCATGACGTTGGTTGCCGCCGACAACTGGTTCGAACTGGCGCCGATGCTGCCGCGCAGAGAAGCGATACTCTGAATAGCAGCGTTGATGTTGGTCAGCGCCGCTTGCGCGTCGGACGCAGTCGTAAGATCGTTGCTGGCAATGCTCACCGGCGTAGTGGACCCGCTGGTCGTGCCGAGGTGCGCATCATCGACCTGACCGAGGCTTACGGTCACGGTGGAGGTACCTTGGCTCGATGAATCGCTCATGTAGATACTCAGCGACGCGCCAGAGCCGAAAATGGCCTGACCGTTATAAGTAGTATTCTGACCGATGCTGGTGATTTCCGTCTGGATGGAGGCAAATTCAGCCTGCAGAGCCGTCCGTTGCGAGTTGCTCACCGTGCCGCTTGCCGACTCGGTAGCCAGACTGACGGCGCTATTCAACAGCGACGTGATCTGCGAAAGAGCGCCATCGGCAACCTGAAGCATACCAACGCCATCCGTCGCGTTCTGCACCGACTGCGTCAGAGCAGTCACGTTAGCTTGCAGTCCGTTCGCAATGGCAAGGCCGGCCGGGTCATCCGCGCCGGAGTTGATGCGTTGGCCAGTCGAGAGAGCCTGCAACGTCGAGTTCAAGCTCATCTGGTTTGTGCTGAGTGAGTTCTGTGCTTCCAGAGCCGCGATGTTGTTTAGTACTGTGAGTGCGCCCATTTTAATTCTCCCTAAATCTATTTAGATTTCTCCTGCTCAGAAGCCCGAGGCTCAATCCCCCTGAACTCGTTCCCTTCTTGCAGGAGTTTGTTGTTGCGGGCTATTTATCGGCAGTCGCACTCTTTGTACAACAGTTACGTTGGTCATCCCCGAACCAGTTACTGGGAACGAGAATGCAAAATGGGAATTCATACAAATGAAAGCTCTCCCGAGTCCTCCGCCAAAGCCGAACGCGGCTGGCTTCCTGCGCTCGTTCTTTCGCTCACTTCGTCCCGCGCCTGCTTGAGCTCGGCCGAATCTGGAAACGCCGAGAGTCCCCGCTCCAGCGTTGTTAAACATTTCTCCCAATCGCCAAGCGCGGAATAGAGACTGGCAGCTCGCAGAAACAATCTTGGGTGCCCATCGGTCTCAGTCAGTTTTTCGGCCACGGCAGCGGCTTGAACTAGGTTACCCGTCATCATGTAGCCCTTCATCAAGCGGTCCTGCACAGCAAATAGTCGGGGGGCCGCTTCCGCCGCCCGATTGAGTTTTGCCATCCCCGCCTCGTGATACCCGAGCTTGACTTCGACATATCCCAACTTACCTTCGATGGTTGGATCGTGGCCGGCAGATTTAATCGCTCGCCGGTAAGCAATCCGGGCCTCTTCGAATTGATTGAGTGAATGCAGGGCATCACCGCGAACTTGCTCCCGCAATGCGTTACTGGGACCGTCGCGCGTGTCTCTCTCCACAGCCTTCAGCGCATCTGTATAACGTCCGGTATCGACAAAAATCATTGCCAGAAACAACCAGGCTTCGGCGGCTCGAGGTTCCAGTTCCAATGCCCGCTGAAGACAACGCAAAGCCTCTTCCTGATTGTGGAACCTTTCATATTCCTGCAGACCCAGCTGCACCCAGCCGTTCGGATCGTTGGGCTCTTCTTCCACCTTCCGGCGCAACAGATCGTGGTAATAAAGCGCCTTCTCTACCTTTTCCGCGGGGCTTTCCAACTGCCCAAAGTGATGGATGAAAAAATTGGCCCGGCCGGTTTTGAGTCCCGCCGCAGCGAGTTGCGGTTCGACTAGCTCATGGAGACGTCCTGTGAAGTAAATATCCTCACGGCGGCGGAAAAGACGGCAATACTCATGGACAAAGTATGCGGGCGAAGTCTTAGCCCGTTCATGGCGACGGTCATTCTCCACGGCCAGCCGGTCCCATCCGCGATTGGACCGGGACTTCACATAATTACGAATGGGAGTGGCAAACCCTCCAATTTGGGGCACAGCCTTGAGCAACCGTGAGATATTCCGGGCGGTCTCCCGATCTACTTCTTCGTCGGCGTCGAGTACAAGGACCCAATCCGTATCCAGCGGCCCGAGTGCTGCGTTGCGGGCTTTCGCATAATGATCCTGCCACGGATAAGACACGATTGTCGCTCCAAATTCACGTGCGATTTCGCAAGTGTCGTCGGTGCAACCAGTATCCGCGATGACAATCCGGCTGACGATACCGCGAACACTTTCCAGACACGCTCGAATCGTATGCGCTTCGTTTTTGACAATCATCGAAAGACCTAGACTCGGCACACTCAACCTCCTTCACTTACGCGTCTCATTAGTTCGGCAGGTCTTCGATAATAACTGCATTACCAACGACACTCCAGAGCACCATCTCTAACATGTCTTGTAGTTCTATCTATATAGATTCGTTTCGCGCCGTAACTATTAGAGCCAGATTGGACGGCGGGGCACTGGGTCTATTAAGCCAAAATATCTCTGCATATCTATCGCCACACAAACCTGTTCTTGCTGCGTGACCAGGCCTTCTGCGACCTTTAGAATCAGCGTTCCCAAAAAGTACGAGTCCGATTTCCGCATTCCGATTAGGGCAAAATGAGGCAAAGCAATTGCTTCAAATGAATACCGGGAAAAGTGTAACGAATTGCCAGACCATGAAGACGAACACGCCTCTTGGGACTCAGTTTCCGTGCTTGATCACACTTAACGTGAGGCAACGCATTGATCGCTCCCCAGGGCCTTGCGGCTGCCGACATTACTTGAGAATAATTGCCGACGGCAAAGTGCACGAACGATAACCGATTGTGTCGATAAAATATCACCGCTTCACCAAGGAAACACAATATGATCCAGCTGACTCGGTTGAATAATCAGTCATTCGCGGTCAATTCCGATCTGATCAAGTTCATCGAGAAAGCGCCGGACACGGTCATGACACTGACTAGTGGCGAAAAGATCGTCGTACTCGAAACTCCGGAGATAGTAATCGACAAAGTTATCGCATTCCGGCGTGCGCTGCTGCATGGATTAGCGGCGGCAGAGGCCAATTCGACGAGGGCCCAAACCAGTCTCACGCACAACAATCCGGAGTCGCCATCCATCCGAATATCGGAGAACTGCTCTCGTGGATAAAAGCACGATCCTCGGAATTCTGATTGCGATAGGCGGAATCGGCGCTGGTCTCCTGATTGAAGGTGGCAAGGTTGCCCAGGTATTGCAGCCTACAGCGGCAATGATTGTATTCGGCGGGACGTTGGGCGCTGTAATGGTCCAGTTCCCCTTGCGGTTGGTAATTGAGGCATTCAAACGGGTCGCGCATGTTTTCTTCGATAAAGACGAGGATCCCCAGAAGCTAGTAAGTGAGTTGGTTGTGTACGCACAGCGTGCTCGCCGCGAGGGCATTGTATCTCTGGATTCCAAGCTCGCCGGCATTGACGACCCGTTCTTGCGAAAGGCTCTGACGCTGGCCGTAGACGGCACGGACCCTCAGCAGCTTCGGACAATGATGGAGTTGGATCTCGATAATCAACTGGATCACTCCGACAAAGTCGCCCAGGTCTTCGAGGCGGCGGGAGGGTTCGCGCCGACGATAGGGATCATCGGGGCTGTGCTCGGCCTGATTCAGGTAATGCAGCACTTGCAGAACATTGATGAAGTAGGCAAAGGTATCGCGGTCGCTTTTGTAGCTACTATTTATGGTGTCGGCTCAGCTAATCTGCTTTTTCTGCCTTCTGCGGGCAAGTTAAAAATCAAAAGTCGCGAGGAACTCGTCTGGCGGGAAATGACTCTTGAAGGCGTGATTTCTATTCTCGAGGGGATGAATCCGAGAATGCTTGAAACCAAGTTGCTTGGTTACCTTCATCAAGAAAACGATCCCAAAAGGCAGCCCGCATGAGCCGAAGGCATAGGAAAGAAGTGCATGTAAATCATGAGCGCTGGCTGGTCTCCTACGCGGACTTCATCACACTCTTATTCGCATTTTTTGTTGTGCTCTACGCCTCGTCGCAAATGGACAAGCGGAAAGTAGTTCAAGTATCGGCGGCAATCAAAGGGGCCTTTGAGCAGTTGGGAGCGTTTTCCGGCAACGCCGAAGTCCTCGCCCAGCGCCCACTAGACTCCACAGTCCCCGCGCCCGGACCGGCATCGGCCCCGGTGCCGGTCGCTGGCAATCCATTTCCAGACGTCGACAAACTAAGACACGATTTGCAGGACGCTTTAGGCGAGCAAATTCAAAAACATGAAATCGAGATCCACGCCACTCCTGAAGGATTGGTAGTGAGTCTGCGGGAGATCGGATTTTTCAATAGCGGCGATGCGACCTTGTTACCGGAGGGCCGAGCTACTTTAACTCGAATCGCGGGAGTCTTGAACAAAAAAGGCTTTCAGATCCGCGTCGAGGGTAATACCGACAACGTGCCGATACACACCGGCCGGTTCAAGTCGAACTGGGAGCTTTCAACGACTCGTGCCACCGAAGTAGTAGCACTACTGGTAGAGCAACACGACTTTGATCCTAAGCTGATTTCCGCAGCGGGGTATTCAGAGTATCGTCCCGTGGGCAGTAACTCGACAGAAGAGGGGCGAAAGCAGAACCGGCGTGTCGACCTGGTAATTGTGGCGCACTCTCCACTTACACAAGCACCGAGTCCCTTGAATTCCGGACAGTAACGTGAAGATGTGAAACGAAAGTGACGATAAGGATATTTCACCGAACGCAGACAGCGTATCGCGGCGACATTACATTATGTTTACGATTATCGGAATCGTAGTAGTTTTCGGCTCCATCGTGGCTGGCTACCTGATGGAGCATGGCAACCTGAAAGTTCTGATGCAGCCGGCCGAACTCATCATTATCGGCGGGGCAGCGATCGGAACCGTCCTCGTCGCCAATCCGCTCCATATTCTAAAAGCAATCATGGGCGGCATTATCGGGACGTTCAAAGGCGCAACAGTCACAAAGCAGAGTTACCTGGATGTATTGAAGATGATGTTCAATCTCTTCAATAAGGCCCGTAAGGAAGGAATGATGGCGCTCGAGGGCGACGTTGAAGACCCATCCAAGAGTCCTTTGTTCAATAAGCACCCATCGTTCATGAAAAATGGCCATGCGAAGCATTTCGTGTGTGACACCCTGCGCATGGCGATCACTGGCACGGATGCGTTCGACCTTGATCAGTTGTTGGAGTTAGATATGGAAGTACACCACCATGACGCGGCACAGCCCGTGGCCGCGCTCAGCAGCATGGCGGATTCCCTCCCTGGCTTAGGAATTGTCGCCGCCGTGCTAGGCGTCGTGATCACGATGGGAGCGCTGGGCGGACCGCCCGAAGAAATCGGCCACAAGGTCGCAGCCGCCCTCGTGGGTACTTTCCTTGGCATCTTGCTTTGCTATGGCTTGGTCGGGCCTCTAGCAGCCAATATGTCCAAGGCGGCGGAAGAAGACCGCGCATATTTGCACGTGCTGCGCGTTCTCATGATTTCGTTTCTCAAAGGCAGCGCGCCAATTATGGCGGTTGAATTTGGGCGTCGCGCAATTCCCGGGCATCTGCGGCCATCTTTTCAGGAAGTTGAAAAAACCTGCCGAGGGGCGGCGGAGGCGGCAAAAGCGGCTACTGCCTAGCGACCGAGAACATCCATGGCGTCAACCCCTCCAATCATTGTCAGAAAAAAAGTTGTACACGGCGGCCACCACGGCGGCGCATGGAAAGTCGCCTATGCGGATTTCGTCACCGCGATGATGGCTCTGTTCATTGTCCTCTGGCTCATGAACAGCAGCAGGCAGGTGCAGGAGGCAATCGGAGGTTACTTCAAAGACCCGTCTGGTAAGTCGAAAATGGTGGGTACCGATCAGCGAGGGTCGGGAGATAACTTCACTCTCACGAAAGAGAACATGGCTAAGCTGAAAGAGCAGTTGCAGAAGTCCGTGCGCAAGCTAAATGACTTCGATAAGCTGCGAAATCAGATCCAAATGACCGTGACTGCGGAAGGACTGCGCATTGAATTATTGGAAACTGCTTCCGGGACGTTCTTTGAAAGTGGGAGCCCACTTCCAAACGACAAGTGCAAGGAATTGCTGACGCTGCTGGCGCAAGAGCTTGGCAAACTTCCAAACAAACTTTCTATTGAAGGGCACACAGATTCCAAACCTTATGCCGGCACAGCCACATATGGCAATTGGGAGCTTTCAACGGATCGCGCCAATGCGGCACGGCGGTTAATGCAGCAGAATGGAATTCATGACGATCAGGTGGCTCAGGTACGCGGCTTTGCCGATCAGCGGCTTCGCGTGGCGGATAATCCGCTCGATCCCTCCAATCGTCGCATTTCAGTCATTGTGCAGTACATAGAGAGTCCTCTGGAAGAAGCCATTCATTCGGCCTCAACCGCGGCACCCGCCGAAGCTCCAAAGAACTAAAGAAGAACGCGAGCTAACTAATCACTCTGTATCGATTGGAGACTCCACGAGTTAAGCCCCGGAACTTGCGGATTCGGTCTTGGTTATTTGACGGGCCCAACGCATGGCTTCGTTGTATGCACTGTTGATAGAGTAAAGAGATAAGTTAAGCTTCTTCCCAATTCCCGTGACCTTCTCCCAGTCGCCACTCTCGCGGGCCATCACAAGGTTGTAAATAGGCGAAAGGGCTGTCTCGCCTCCGGCCTTAGCTCGCATAAGTTGATCTTTAGTTTCGGAGTCCAAAGATAACTTCTCAACCACCACGCCAATCGGAACTTCCAGGATCGCATCCATCAGCGACAGCATCCCGAGTAAAAACAGGTCGGACTCGCCGTGTTTTATCTTTGGGCCCATTAACTCACAAAACCGGGCGCGCACCAGCGAGGACAATACCAAGTCGGATGGCTTGTTGCGGCCCATGACCAGGGTTGTTGCCATGCGTATCCAACGGACAAGTTCTCTCTCACCCAATAAGTTTAAAGCATGGCGGACGGAAGAAACCTGCGTCGACATTCCGAGAAGCGGCGAGTTGAGATAACAAAGCAGCCGAAAACAGAGGGCGGGCTCGCGCTTGATAAGATCTTCGATCTCAGGCAAATTCGGCTCGGGCTTTGAGATCGCCTGCAACAAAAGCAGGTAGGTAGCCTGATTCGCGGGGATCTGGCGGGCCCGCATTCGTTCAGGATGACGGAAGAAGTATCCTTGGAACAGACCAAAGCCGGCTCTCTTTGCTTTGGCTAGATCCTGGCGCGTCTCAACCTTTTGCGCCAGCATCCGATGCTTATCACTGCCATAACGGGCAGCCAGCTCAGCGCTTTGTTCCGGCATGACGTTGTCACTATTGATTTTGATAAAGTCCGCGTAGCCCAATAGGCTTTCCCTGGCGTCCCCCGGCACAAAGTTATCGAGGGCCATCGCATATCCCCGCGATTTCAGACGTTCACACGCCCGCACAACCTCGTCATCGGCGGAAATGCTGTTGGGAAGCTCAATTACAATCCGCCCCGGAGGCAGCATGAGGAAGCATTCGTCCAACAACATGCGGGACGAGAAGTCGACGAATGCAAGGTGGCCATCGCATAAAACATCAAGCCCAATCACATTCAGAGTGTCGATAGTTGTGCCGCTGTAGCCGTCCACGCCTTCGGCCGCGTGGCCATCATTTTGGGTTTCGCGAACTAGCAATTCGTAGCCGAATACGCGCTCGTCAGCCGTCAGTATTGGCTGCCTGGCAATGCAGGCTTCGGGAAATGGAATGGGAGCGGGCGCTTGTGTACCCATCGAAGATTCGGTCCTCTATTGACAAAGTTCCTATGCACTTTAGCGGCAATAAGTACTGAAGTGTAAGAGTAAAAGCATCGCGCCCCACACTTTCGTAACATGCGGAGACCGTTGTCCTCTCACGCGCAGGCCCTCCTGCTGGACCAACTCCAATGAGCATGTCCTTGCGGAACTTACGATGGTCACGGTCCGACTGTTGTTTTTTGTAAACTCAATCCCGCTCTAATCCATAATTCATTAGCAATCAATTTATAAACTCTGCGCCTTTCTACAACCGACTGATTCAGAACCCTCTCCCCCTGGGTTGGTATGGGACTCCCGCAGAAATTTTAACCTTTGGATGAAAGAGAAAATGGAACCTGAAAGCCCAAAAACGGTGAAGCCGTCAGGACCATCGTTTTATTCGACACGCCTTCTCGTTGCAGATGACGACGTGCCCCTATCGAACTTTCTTCGACGAGGACTTCAAAACGAAACCAATGGAGTTGACGTTGCCAATGACGGAGAAGCTGCGCTGCAGGCGCTCGCCCAAAACCGCTATAGCCTTTTGATTCTTGACTTAAATCTTCCAAAACGTGACGGAATGTCCATCCTGGAGGAAATTCGTCCTAAGTCTCCCATGATGCCGATCATGGTGCTAACCGCCCGCAACCGGCTTGAAGACAAAATCTTGGCGCTGGATGCGGGAGCCGATGATTGCATGATCAAGCCATTTTCGTTCCAGGAATTGCTTGCCAGAACACGGGCTCTCATGCGACGGAACGTCGGCGCGGGATCTCGAACAACCTTACAGGTCGGCGATCTCACATTGAACCGGTCGGAAATTCGGGCTGAGCGGGCTGGAAAACGACTCGACTTGACTGCCAAGGAATTTGGCCTCCTCGAGTATCTGATGCTGAATTCTCCCGAGCCTGTAACTCGGGAAATGATTATGGAGAATGTCTGGAAAGAAACGTATGACGGGAGCACCAATCTAATTGATGTCTACATCAAGTATGTTCGCGACAAAATAGACAAGGAGTTCCCCACCAAGCTGCTTCGTACAATCCGTGGAGTAGGTTACGTTTTATGCGACAAATAGATAAAACAAGAACGGATGCTTACCACGTCCCAATAACTCATAGTATTGTTAACGCGATCGACGATCCTTCGCGAATGCTGCATCAAATCGCGCAGCCCTTGGCCACGGTGCGGGGAATTCTGGAATTGACATTGGCGGAGGCCATGGGCGCCGACGAAAAGAAAGCGTGGCTGCAACAAGCAATGGAACAACTGTTGCGAGCGACCTCAGGCTTCGATCAGCTTCGTCAAATCATGGAAACACAAAGATCGGCGGGCCCATCCCAGGGAACGAGGAACATTCAGCATGTCTAGTTTGGCAGTGCCGGCTTCGCAGGGCGGCTGCGAAGAGACAGCGGGCAAGCCGTCGGCGGTTCTGATCGTCAGCTCCAACCAGGAATTGCGCCGAAGTTTGGTTGCGAGGTTGGAATTCGGCCAATGGAGCCTTCTTGAAGCAGCGAGCGGCGCTGAGGCGCTGCAATTCATCGATACGAAGCAAATCGCACTGATTCTCCTCGACCCGGGCCTTCCCGATCTTAAGGTGGACGATTTTAAAGGAATTGTCGAAGCGGACTATCCCGGCGTCACCATCGTTCCCATCAATCCGCGAACCGGTCAACCGATTCTGGCCTCTCCATCGCCCGATTCAATCTGCTTCGAAATGATCCGCAAGATTGAACATGGCTCGATGTTCAGCGCCACACCGGCCGCTACAAGTTTGGAGTTTGAAGATACAACCCCTAACCAGGAAGCTCTACCGGGGTTCATTGGGAAGGCGCCCGTTGTGCAACGCGTAGTCGGCATGGTCCGCCAGGTAGCTCAGCGGGACACCTCCGTCCTAATCACGGGTGAAAGCGGAACCGGTAAAGATGTCGTTGCCCGCGCACTTCACCAGCTTAGTCTGCGCCGGCTGAAGCCTTTTGTGGTCGTCAATTGCGCGGCCATCCCCGAAGCTCTTTTGGAAGCCGAGTTGTTTGGTTACGTCAAAGGAGCATTCACCGGAGCGGTACAGTCGAAGATCGGACGGATTCATGCCGCGCAAGGAGGAACTCTTTTTCTGGATGAAATCGGCGATCTTGCGCTTGGACTGCAGTCCAAGCTATTGCGGTTCCTGGAGCAAGGCGAGGTGCAGCGTTTGGGAAGCAATGACATGTTTCGCGTGGATGTACGCGTCATCGCGGCTACCAACGCCCCGCTGCGCGCATTAGTGCAGCAACGCGCATTCCGAGAGGACTTGTACTACCGGCTTTCGGTCTTTCCCATCGACTTACCGCCTCTTCGAGACCGCATGGAAGACCTTGATGCGCTCATCAATAGTTTCCTGACGAAGTTTTGTCCTCATCATGTGGCGCTTTCTCCCGAGGCTGCTGCACTGCTGCAACAGCATTCCTGGCCGGGAAATGTTCGCGAACTGAGAAACGTGATCGAGCGCGCAAGCATTCTGATGGGAACCGGGCGCGACATAAGCCCTGAGCATATTCTGATTTAGAGCTGGCGCAGCGCCTATGACAAGTAATTGAGAAGGTTTGTCGGTATTACTTTGGCGAGAGCGGCCAGAGCGGCGTCGTGCGAAGCCGTCGCCGATGACAAGTCGGTCGCCGCGGTGGCCATGTCGACACCAACCAGGGTGCTGTCCTGCGACTTCAAATTCACTTCTTCCTGTTGCAGAAACGACTGATTTGAGTTCAATTGATCGGTTGCTCCACCATAGAATTCCCGCTGCTGCGAGACATAATTGAGCGCGGTGTTCACGGAAGCGGTTGCGCTTTGAATGTTGGTGGCATTCCCGCTGTTCAGCGCAGTTACCAACTGCTGCAGAGACTGCATTACATTGCCCCCGCTGCCCAAAAATATCTGAGAACCGGGCACATTAGTTTGAATATTCCGCCCATTCGAAATCTCAACATTATTGACTCCGGCGTTTCCGTTGTAAGTCACACCCGAAGCCTGGCTGGCATCGAGAACGAATGGTGGATTGGTGGTCGCCGTTCCAGCGAAGATGTAGTTTCCCTCATACGACGTATTCGCATCCTGCAGAATCTGGCTTTGAATTCCCTGCACTTGAATCGCAAGAGCCTGTTGATCGGCGAGCGTTAGGGTTCCATCGGTGCCCTGCGTTCCAAGAGAAATCGCCTGGTTGAGAGAAGTCACCACCGAACTAAGAGTCGAATCCGCCGTCTGGAACAGACCCTCGAGGTTCGTTGTGTTTTGCTGATACTGATCGTTTTCGCTCTGCAATGTCTGATTCTGAATATCGGCGGCGAATGCAGCAGGATCGTCCGAAGGCAGGTTCACGCGCCGGCCCGTCGAGAGTTCCTCCATTGCGGTCTGTTCCTGCGATTGCGCCTGCCAGACGTCTTCGAGAATGTTAGGAGCGAAATTTGGATTAACTCGCATATGTTTTTACGGCGCCGTCGGCGCTGAAGCCCCCATTTGAAGTATGGACTGTGTCAAATCGTCGACCGTCGTAACTACTCGCGCGGCTGCCTCGTAAGAGCGCTGGTAACTCATAAGATTGGTAGTTTCTTCGTCGATTGAAACACCGGAAATTGCTCCCAGCTGGTCATTCAACTGCGTAAGGCTGGAACTACTGGCGGTGGCATCCGCCTCGGCTTGCGACGTTAGATTACCCACCTGCGCAACCAGATTCGAATATGTATCGCCAGGATTTGCGCCCCCGGGCAAGGCATTGGTTTGAACGGCCAGTAAGTTGGCGATGTTACCGTTGCTTCCGGCAGTGCCGTCCGAACTGGCTGCGATCAACGAAGGATCGCTAATGGAAACCGACAAACTGGCGGCCGCGCCGGAGCCCGGTGTCACCGAGAACAGTGCCTGCCCCTTGTTCCCGTTCAGATCGTAACCGGAGCTTTGCGCGGAATTGATGCTGGTGGCAAACTGGCTGGCGAGATTGTTCAGTTGGCTCATAACACTTGGAATGACAGTATCGCGAACCTGGATAATTCCTCCCAATGAGCCGCCGCTGATGGAACTGGTAATGTCCTGGCCTTGCGACAGAACGCTTACATTTCCCGATGAGTTAAGTCCGGTCTGGAGCGTAAAGCTCTGGCTGCCTACCACCAGTGGCGTGCCGTTGCCGGTGGTAATGGATAGACCATCCGGGGACTGGATCTCGGATACATTCGTCAACTGGGCTAACTGATTGATCGCCTGATTCTCCTGATCTTCCAGGACGCCCGGATCCTGTCCTTCTTTTTGCAAGACCGCGACTTGCCCGTTAAGCTGTGCAATTTGCTGAGTAAGAGTGTTGATTTGGCTGACCGACTGGCTCACAGTCTGATTCAGTCCGGAGCTGATCGAGTTTAGACTGGCTCCGGCCTGATTGAAATCGCTGGCAACATTCTGCGCTGCATTAAGCACAGCCTGACGGTCGGGAATATTATCCGGGCTGGTGGATAACTGGCTCAGGCTGCCGAAGAATGCTGATAGATCCGCTCCAATGCCCTCGGTTGAGCTGGAAAATTGACCTTGCACTTGCTGCAGTGCGCCCGATTGCGCCTGCGAACTGCTCTGATGAGCCGTCTCTTCCGCGATTTGAAGGCTCAACACCTCGTCGCGAATGCTCTGGATCTGTTGTAGCTCCACGCCACTGCCATAAGAGATGCCGTTTTCCTGGTATGGAGTTTCTTCGGTCAGGTCCGCCACTTCGCGACTGTAGCCGGGCGTGCTGGCATTGGCAATATTGTTAGTTGTCACGTCCAGCGCGCCTTGATCGGCTTGCAGCGCCTGTTCCGCGATCCACATTGAAGATGAAAGAGAGGACATTGCGCTACGCCTCGCAAGATAAGTTATGTCTGCTGCCTCGGGCGTCAGCGTCCTTGCTGTACCGTTGCCCGTGGTTCTTATATAAGTTCAAAATCAATGCAACGGACTTTTGCGAACGGCTTATAACTCCCGAATAAACCCGGTTGAGCTTGGCCAGTGCAAAGTGCGCCTGCCGAATCCTCTCCCAAACCGACTCCTCAGGAACGATCGCCGATGCCGCCCGGTAAGACGAGCAGGCAGCCCGGAACTTCGGACCTTTTCCATCTAAACCATGACAGATTGCTTCCTGCGCGGCCAGGCGCAAAGCAAATTCTGCCATATCGTTGCGCTCAATCGCGGAAATCGCAGAAGAGATTTCGCGCGACAAGGCTTGCACCAGAGCAAGATGCTCCATCGCTTCTCGAGTTTCTATTGTTTTGGAGTCCTTCATTTTTCTAGTAAAACCAATCTCCCCTATTCGGCCAACATCGCATCCGCAGTTTTCTGCGGATCGACGTTGTAGTTTCCGTTGGCGATCATTTGCCGCAGATTATCGACCTTGCTCTGTCTTACATCAGGTTGCTGCAGCGCCTGCGTCGTGAGCGCGCTCAGACTGGCCCCGTCGCCGGAAAAGTTGTCGATTGAGGTGCTGGACTTGGCCGATAAGCGCACTGATGTCCGATCCGGCGCAATTTCCGAAAGGTCTATTTTCAGTCCAATTCTCATAAGCACATCCGGACACCCGATGCTGGATGTCGGCTCTTAATCGGCACTTGGGACCTAGAACTTTAGTGGCCCATTTTCGTGTTGCTGTACGTTCGTCGTCTTTTCTAACTTCTTTATAATGTTTGACTTATGTCCTGCCACGTTTTCTCCCCCGCTCTTATCTGTGGCCGCTTCCTTATTCTTATTCGCTTCCACTGCCGCTTCAAGACGCTTGCTGATCATGGCAGCGATACCAAAACCTCCGCCCCGGCTCAAGCCTTGCGCCAGCGACTGGCAGGCAATGCTCATGAACTGATCGCGGCTGGAATCTTCCTGCTGATCGGGATCGGTTCCCGGCACAGTTCCGAAGGACTTTTCGGCTTGCTCCAGCCAGTGTCCCACTAACAAGCTTTCAAAATTTCGCGCCGCCTTATCTATTTTTTTAGGATCCTGCGCCTGGGCGGCTCGGAGTGTTTCCGTTGCTTCGGCATTGCGCGCGGAACTAAGATCCTGACTAATAGCCGGCGTGGAAGTAAGTGAGTTCGGCACAGTTATAACACCTCCAATTCAGCTTGCAGACCGCCGGCCGCCTTTATCGCCTGAATGATCGCGACGATATCTCGGGCTGAGGCGCCCATGGTGTGCAGGCCATTAATCAACTCTTCCACACTGGCTCCCTCTCTTAACTCAATCGATCGCGCGGGTCCGTCTTTCGCTTTTATCGACGTGTCAGGCACCACGGCCGTTTCGCCTCCCGAAAGAGGCTGAGGCTGGGAAACCGTGAACTTGGTCGTAACTTCTACTGTCAGATCGCCGTGTAACACCGAGACAGGAGAGAGTTTCACATCTCCGCCCATTACAATCGTCCCCGTCCGCTCATTCATGACAACCCTGGCGGGCGGGTGAATGGCAAGAGAAAGATTCTGTACCTTTGCAATTAGCGTGGGCACGGGCGATTCCCCCATAAGAGGAACATTTACATCCACTCTTCGGCTATCGATCGCGGTCGCCACTCCATTGCCAAACTCGTGGTTGATGACTGCAGCAATGTCGCGGCTCACGGTAAAATCTTGTTCGCGCAGATTGAGCGACACAACCTTCATTTCTGCCAGGTCAATGGAGGAGTCGCGTTCAACAATGCCACCGCTTGGCACGCGACCTACAGTTACATGATTTACTTCTTTACTGTTACCGGCGCCACCCACCGTGTAGCCGCCTAAAGTCAGCGGCCCCTGGGCCTCCGCATAAACCTGACCATCCGCCGCGTGGAGAGAGGTAAGTAACAACACACCGCCCTCGAGACTTTTTGCATCTCCGATGGAAGACACAGTAACGTCTAACGAGGTTCCCGGACGGGCGAATGGCGGAAGGGATGCCGTAACCATTACAGCCGCGATATTACGCACCTGAATCGTGGCCGCTGGAATTTGAACACCCAGGCGTTGTAGCATGTTCGCCAGAGTTTGTGTTGTGAACATTGTCTGCTGGCTGTCGCCTGTTCTTTTCAAGCCGACAACGACGCCATACCCGATGAGCGGGTTATCCCGAATTCCCTGAATCGTAACGATGTCGCGAATCAGTACCTGGCGGGTTTCTTCCGCTGCCGAATCCGGCACGATAACAATTAATAAAGCCAGGACTATGAGTAGTCCAAGCCGCCGCAACAGCTTTCGACTGCGCTCCGGGATTTGCGTCGTGCTCAAAAACTGAACAGCCATTGCAATCCTCGAATCACTGGGTTCGGGCGATGAATAGAGTCGGTTACTACGCCCTTGCCCTTCATTTCAATTTCAAGATTGGCAAGTGCCGTCGACGATGCCGTATTATTTGGCCCTACGTCACCCGGACGCAGAACACCGCGAACCACCATGGTTTCGTGCTGACTGTTGATGAGGTATCGCCTCTCCGCTTCTACTATCAGCGATCCGCTCGGAAGGAGCCCGATCACACGAGCTGTGAGCGTCGTAGTTACCGTGGATCCGTCGGAGGTCTCGCCCGTACCTTTTAGCTGCGTCGATGAGTTTGCGCCAAACAACGGGTTAAGCAGAGCCGTGCTCGTACCACCAGGCAATCCTGTAATGGCCGAGCTTGTCTGATATGTCCTCGATGTATTCACATCGCCGGTCGATTGCGCACTTGTGTTTTCTAGCACGACAAGAGTGACTACATCGCCCACCCGCCGCGCCTTATAGTCGGAGCTGATGTCAACAAATGCCGCGCTCGGACTGTACAAACTGCCGAGCGTCCCCGACGCCTGAGTCGCCCCCGCTTGTTCCTGAACGCGCGCTATGTACTCATTGCGCAACTGCTCGGAGTTTTGCTTCTTAGACGTCGCCCCAGCCGGCCGTGCTGAAATGAGGCCTACCGATATAATAAAAGCGACGCTCCACCGACATTGCCGGCTTGTCTGCATGATCCCTTTCACGATTCTCAAAGCGCGCTTCTAACCACCGTGCTGTTGATCACTTCTGCCGTATAAATTCGTTTTCTGTCCGGACTGGCTACCCTGATCGTTTGTCCGGCGAGGCCACCTTCCAGGCAAATCACCGACAATCTGATGCGCGAGTCTGTTTTATCGATAACCAGAGTTACAGGCTGGCCACGAGCGACTAGCGGATGCTCTTGCGCTTTTGCAAGCGTAGGTGCCGAATGGGCTTTATTCGCTCCGTTCGACACATTGCGCGGCTCGTCGACCAGAACGTAAAAAGGCAGGCAATCATTCGCATTTCTGCATGCCATTTTTGCAAGAAGCTTGCCATCGGCCGCACCCGCTACGCTCTTAACCCGCAAAATAGCGCCGGCGCGAGCCGTGACATTCGACAGCACGTGCACCTGCTCGGGAGTTACTTCCGTTCCCGCCAGCCGGACGGCATTCGCAATAACTTCATGCGAAATAGAAATTCGTCCCCGCGGCTCCGCGTTCGCAAACAAAAGGGCGCACAAGCACACAATCGCCACTGACCCGATTTTCCTGACACATCCAAACATGCGGTCACCCTATTTAGCGGATAAGACCCGCAAGATCCTGCAACATCTGATCCGCGGAAGTTACAACGCGAGAATTTGACTCATAAGACCGCTGGGCTACGATCATGTCCACGAATTGCTGCACGATATCCACATTGGATTGCTCCAGCATGCCCTGCTGAAGCGTACCCATACCTTCAGCCGAACCAGGCGCGCCCACAATCGCGTCACCGGAAGCGGTGGTGGCGAGATATAAGTTGTTACCCACACTGTTAAGTCCGCCCGGATTCGGGAACATCGCAAGCTGGATACTTCCCACCTGCTGTGCTGCGGTCTGACCCGACTCTGTAACCGATACGGTGCCGTCCGACCCGACGGTGACCGTCGTTGCATTCGCAGGAATGGTAATGTTTGGCTGCAAAGCATTGCCGTTCGCGGTCACTACATTTCCTTGGGCATCCAGGTGGAAAGAACCGGATCGCGTGTAAGCAATCTGCCCATCGGGCAGCGTCACCTGAAAAAAGCCGAGACCCTGAATCGCAAGATCGAGCGGATTGCCCGTGGAAGATAGGTTCCCCTGGGTTTGCAAAACTTCCGATGCGGCAGGCATGGTTCCAAGGCCGACCTGAAGCCCGGCCGCGATCGTCGTTTGCTGAGTTGCTGCCGCGCCCGGCATAATGACATTTTGATAGACCAGGTCGGAGAACTGCAGGCGGCGTGCATAAAAACCGGCCGTGCTGGAGTTCGACAGGTTATTGGCAATATTGTCTAGATTCAGTTGCTGTGCCGACATTCCGCTGGCGGCCGTGTAGAGAGCACGAAGCATTGTTGAGCTCCTTAGAAAGCGCTACGATATTTTAGGCAATTCCTGTGTGGCAATTTGGTTCATCTCGGAATGAAACAAATACAAAGCTCGTTGCATCAATTCCGCATAACGCTGTACCGTGACCAGCTGGACTGCGCTTGATACTTCGTTTACGTTCGACGATTCCAGGCTTCCCTGTTGAATGCTCGCCTGCGAGGCCGACGTTTTGGTCCCCACCGGCACCGAGTAATACGATTGGCCAAGCGGAGTAAGTTGAGTTCCAGGCGGGACATCAACTACCTTCAGCTTCCCTGCCAATACTCCATTGACGGATATAGTTCCGTCTGAACTGACAGAGACCGGCGCCCCCACAATTTGGATTGGGCCATTGTCTCCAATGACAGGATCGCCCGCTGCAGTCACTAATTGCCCTTGCGCCGATACGTGAAAATTGCCGTTGCGGGTGAACGTTGTGCTGGAGCCTGTCTTTACCTGGAAAAAGCCCGACCCTTGTAAGGCGAAGTCAAGATCGTTGCCCGTATGGTCGATGTTTCCCTGCGATAGATCGACATCCGCATCACCGAGAACAGCGTAATTATTAACCGCCTTATTTAGCGAGGAAGGTTGCAGGATTGAAGAGCTTGCCAATAAAGAGCGGAATACTCCATGTTGACCCCGAAAACCTGGTGTGTTGATATTAGCCAGGTTATTGGCAACCAGGTCCAACGCCTGATTTCGCGCAAGTAGGGCGGTGCACGCCGCGTAAAAGCCGCTGTCCATGAGTCCTCTTCATGAAGACTAAGCAAGGCAACGGCCATGCCGGCAGTCGGGCCGACTTGCTGTAAGTCATTGATACACGGGAATGGTTGGACAGCAGATGAGATGCAGATTAGGTAGTACGCCTTGTCTGGAACAATGTCGCTGAGGTTCTCTAACTGACGGCATTAAGTCCTACTCGTAAGTGCTATTACGATCAAAATACCCTGGGCGCGATGTCACATACGAAACCATGAATGCGCCTAGCCTGACGGTCCGCGACTTGAACCAGTTCCAACAAGGGCAGCGATTCAGCAGCAGCGCGCGCTTTGTTCCCGCAAGCAATATCCTGCAAAAGCCGCGGCAGGCCCCATGTTCTGGCGAGAATCCAGCCAATTTCACTGCCAGTGCAGTTTTTGCCGCTCCAGTTAGTGCCTAAGATAGCGGGTAATTCACCTATCCGGCAGAGCGAGCCTGCCACGTACGCCTCCTCAGGATCGACATGGGTTACGCGGTATGCAAGTTCCTCGGCAATTAAACCGGTCAGTCTCGCCTGTCCCCAGAAGTGCTCGTACTTCCGAAGTTCGCTTCTTTCGCGCATATACGAGGATACCGATTTAGTGGCCCCTGCAAGCTGCTTAAGTTTGTCCACTCCAGCGTGAATTACATTGTTCGCAATGCCAATTTCGATCTCCTGATCGCCGCTGTCTTCTCGACATACGCTCTTAAGCAATTCGATCGTGAGGCCGACATCATTGCGAATTACGTCTGCCACGGCGCGCAGATTCACTACCGGGCTCGCCAACAATACCTGCAGCAACACCACGGCATCATCCATTGCGGGCAGCGTCCCGGAAACGCCAACTGCGGCCGCTTGAAAAGGAGTTTGCTCGCACTTTCGCAGCAAATGGCCGTGGCTTTGAACTAGATGAAGAGTTTCGTTATTGTCGTTTGCCAGCACGGAGCCTCACCGCTGGCATTTATCGGCAGAAATGGAGATTGACTTTAGCTGACTCTAAAAGCTGGCGAAGCACGCGACTTATTCCACTAATCCTGCTGTATTCGAAAAAGGAGGTCGGTTTCCTGCTGCCGCCCCCAGATTCTTATCCAGAGGTACTCGCGGCACATTCCAAAGCGAGTGTCGGTTGCTCCAAGCTGACTCACATAGTTTCGCCCAAGACGAGCAATTTCAACGCCCGGCATAGGCCGGTCGAATATGATCTCGTTTTCAGAGGTAACGCAGGCTGTAGCCTCCAACTGTCGGCGATAATCCTGGCTTGTAATGAAACATGGCGCTGCGTCGCAACCCGTAATCGTTTCAATGGTGGACAGAATCTGGTACTCTACGCGACTTACAAATCCAACAGTGAGCCGCCGGTCTCCCTTTGCATAGTGCACAGGAAGCAACTCATACTGCTCCAGCAGTCTTCGAGGCACGCGAATGGGCAAAAGTAAAGATCGGCCCCCTAGAGCAAATACTGGGCATGACCATTGCGCCGCAACTGCAGCGGTCACCTGTTCGGCCGTTGCGAAACCAAGAAGCTGTACTGCTTCTCCGAGATTGAGATCGTCTGTCTTCTGCGTGCTTAAGGCAAGAGCCAATTGCTCGGAGGTCAATATCCCTCGCGATAAAAGCAACAGTCCTAGCGGCATTCGCCGCACTGGTGGCGGATCCAGAATTTGCCGCGACGAAATCGATGCCGCAATCGTCCCGCTGAGATATTCTTCAAAACACCCTGGCCTGCAGAACCACTGTTTGCCGACGGAAACGCTGGCGTAGCGGCGTGAAATGTGAAGCAGCGCACGCCTTCGCGTGCAAGCGGGATTCGAACAAGGAAGCGCCCAGCTCTTCCATCTTTCGGGCACCGGGATCCATTGGGTAAAAGGCATCTTAGTCAGCGGCCGCATAAAACGTGTTACTGTCGCCATTCAATCGAACCCTCATAATGCGGAATGCACTCGTAAGGCTGCGCGAATCTTCGGAATTGCGATGGCATGGATCTGGCAGACACGCGATTCCCCAATTTGGAGTACAGCTGCGATTTCCTTCATCGTAAGTTCTTCTTTGTAGTAAAGCGACACGACCATCTGCTCTTTTTCTCCCAGTGTGCTGATCGCCGCGGCGATTTGCTCTCTTATTTCAGTGCGCAGGCATTGTTCGTCTGGTCCTTCGTCCCGGCTGGGGGCGGACTCAATCAGATCCTGCCGTTCGGAACGATCGTATCCCGCGCTAATTTCTTGCCCGACCAAGCGCGCCCCGTCGACGCGAATTGCAGTGTTGCGAAGCTGGTCGAGCGTCATGCCCGTTTCCGCGGCGATTTCGTCTTCATCTGGCTGGCGGCCAAGCTGCCCGGCGAGTTTGGTGATTGCCTCGTCGATGCTGCGAGCCTTTTGGCGAAGCGGACGGGACCCCCAATCTAACTCGCGAAGACTATCGATAATCGCGCCATGGATGCGAAATTTCGCAAACGACTTAAGTGGCACCGACTTAGTCGGATCATAGCTGCGGATCGCTTCAATAAGCCCAACTACGCCCGCACTTACCAGGTCCTCGAAAGGTACGTGCTGCGGCAAGCGCTCAAAGATTCTCCGCGCAATGTAATTTACCTGCGGAAGATGCTGCAGGATAAGTTCATCTCGCTCTTGGTTTGTCTCGTCGACGTTTTCTCTGTATGCCAATTCTGCGTTTGTCATGTCACCCGCCCCCATTACCGCAGAGCCCCGACTGCTTGCACGGGGATCGCGGGAGGAATCTCTGTCGGCGCTAGAACAACGATTTTCGGGAAAAACGGCTCCAGCAATCGCCTTAGCTGAAATCTTCCCGGTGAAGAACATAAGAGAACAGGGGGAGCGTTAATGACCTGGTCGCCAAAAAGAGCTTTCAATCCGTCAAAAATCTTCCTGGCGACATTTGTCTGAAGGCCGCCGATTGGCGCCGCAGTATAGGGTTGCGGATTGAGCGAGCGCGCACATTCCTCTTCCAGCGCCCGATCCAGAGTCACAACCTTCAGTTCGCCGTTTTTGTCGAGTAAAGGTTGCACGAATGCCCTGCTAAGAGCGTGGCGCACCGCCTCCACCAGAAGCACGGGGTTTTTATTTACTGCAGCCACGTCGACAAGAGTCTCGAGAATCGTCCCCAGGTCGCGAATTGAGACTTGCTCCCGAAGCAGTTGCTGCAATACTTTTTGAACCTCGCCCAAACTCAGTATCTTCGGAATCAACTCTTCTACCAGACGTGGATGCGACTCCGCGTTTCGATCGATAAGCCGTTTCGTTTCCTGACGAGTTAGTAACAGATGTGCATTTTGCTTCACTACCTCGCCGATGTGTGTAGCGAGCGCGGCCGTGTGGTCGACGACCACATAGCCCGCTGCAACCGCCGGAGCCTGGCTATCGGGTCCGATCCATTTCGCCGGCGTATTAAATGCCGGTTCAGATGTTTCTAATCCCGCTAAGGGTGGTGGCGAGGCCTGAGAGCTGATTGCCAACAGGCAATTTCGTCGCATCTCCCAGCGCGCAACCTCAACTCCTCGCAGGTGAATCACGTATTCGAATTCTTTTAGCGAAAGGTTATCGGTAATGTGGATAGAAGGAATCAGGAAGCCGAGTTGCGAAGCAAGCTGTTTACGAAGCGAGCGTACTTTGCCCAGAAGTTGTCCGCCCTGCTTGCTATCCACAAGCGGTACCAATCCCAGACCTACCTCCAACATCAGGTCGTCCAACTTGAGTACGGAGTCAAGAGCGTCGACGGGAGCCGCTCCGGGCGTGGCGGCCTTTGTAGTTCCTGTTTCTGCTGTAACTTGTGTCTTACTTGCCGCCTCCGGTTTTGTGCGGCGCGCTAATACGAACAGTAGAATCGCCATGAACGCGAAGGATATCTTGGGAAGCCCTGGAACCAGCGCCAGTCCCGCCATCACGCCACCCGCAATCCACAAAGGCCGGCCCTTGCCAAACAATTGCTGGCCCACATCAATACCTAACGTGCTCTCCGAGGAAGCCCGAGTTAGAACGATCGCACCCGCCACCGAAACAAGTAGCGATGGAATCATGGTGACAAGCCCATCGCCCACAGTAAGCACGGTGTAATTCCTCAGCGCATCCATGAACGGCGTGCCATGCTGAAAGACGCCGATTAGAAAGCCCGCAATAATGTTGATGCCGGTAATGAGAATAGTCGCGAGTGAATCTCGTTGGCTGAAGCGGGCTGCACCGTCCATTGCTCCATAAAACTCGGCTTCGTGCGCGATTTGAGCGCGCCGGTTACGAGCTTGCTTTTCGTCGATCAACCCGGCGTTGAGGTCGGCGTCAATTGCCATCTGCTTGCCGGGCATTGCGTCCAGCGTAAAACGCGCGGTCACTTCAGCAGTTCGCACCGCACCATGGCTGATTACCATGTATTGAATCGCAATCAAAGCCAGGAAGAGCACAAATCCAACCACATAATTACCGCCAACAACGAACTGTCCAAACGCTTCGATCACTTGCCCAGCCGCGGCAGGTCCTTCGCTCCCATGGAGCAAAATGCGGCGGCTAGCGGCCAAGTCGAGTGAGAGCCGAAACAATGTGAGCAATAAAAGAAGACTTGGAAATACCGAGAACTGCGCCGGCTTCAGAACCTGAAGGGCGACTAGTAGTACCAGCACTCCTGCCGAGATACTAAACGCCAGCAATAGGTCTACCAAAATTGCAGGCAGAGGAATGACCATGACAAACACCATGCTCACGGCCAGAGCGGGAATAATCCAATCGCTGCCTTTTCCTGCAATCGATTTAAGAAAGCCTTGCTTTACTGCCGCCATAATTTAGTCACTTCCGCCTTGCGCAATCACCGCCCCGGAACTTCGGCTGCTTTTTTACTCTCAGCTTGAGCCTGAGTTCGGAACACAAATGCCAGGATTTCAGCCACCACCGCGTAAAGCTCCGCCGGGATCGTCTGCCCCACTTCCACCGTCCGGTAGAGCGTTTGCGCCAAGGGCGGATTCTCAAGTACCGTGATGCCATGCCAGCGGGCAATTTCTTTAATTTCCAACGCGAGCATGTTTTGCCCTTTCGCGACTACCACGGGCGCCTCCATGTTCATTTCATACTTCAGCGCAACTGCGAAGTGCGTCGGATTTGTGATCACCACATTCGCTTGTTTCGTATCCTGCAGCATCTTCCGACGGCGCATTTGACGCTGAATGCGGCGAATGCGGCCCTTGGTTGCGGGGTTGCCGTCGGTCTGTTTCATTTCTTCCCGCAGATCCTGGCGGCTCATTTTTAGATCGCCCTCAAGTTTCCGCCATACCAGCAAGTAATCGACGCCCGCCCAGCAAGTCAGCACAAGACCAGCTTTCCAGCACAATCCCCACATCGTGCTGGCGAGAAAGCCGGTATAAGGACGAACCGTAACGTCCGACGACTGGATTACGCTTTGCCAGTTATTCCTGACCGTCGAAATCCCGATCCAGGCAATGACAGCAAACGGAATGAGGGATTTCAAGATTCCACTCAGGCCCGTCAAGGAAAACATCTGCTTCAGTTTTCCCGCCGGGCTTAATTTCTCCGGCTTGAAGGCGAGCGCCTCCGGGGCGAATACCAGGCCGCCTTGCGCGATACCGGCGCTTAGCGCAATCACCCACGACGCAGCCAGTACGGGCACCACCCAGCGCAGAATGGCCACGCTCGTCCACAGCAGCACCGGCCCTGCCGCATCAACCGATTCCTGGGTCGACATATCGAGCGACATTTGCAGCAGCCCGCGCCATTGTTGGGGCACATCATGCACTTGCCACGCGATTACCGCCATTGCCCCGCTCCAGGCCAGCGCGCTTGAAAGTTCGCGGCTGCGTGCAACTTGACCTTGCTCGCGGGCTTTCTTCCGCTTTTGCGGTGTAGCTTTCTCTGTTTTGTTCGCGTCGGCCATGTGTTAGTGCGCCAGATGCAACACCTGCTCCGTGAAAGCTATTGACTGCCCGAAATACTTTTCGAACGCGCGGGGCCAAAAACCGATCGTCGCTGTCAAAATCAGAACGCCAAGCATGCTCTTCACCGCCGGGCCCATCAGCATGAGCGGCATCTGCGGCGAGGCTTTACCAAGTAAGCCGAGTATCAGATCCATCAGCAGCGTCGCAGCCAACACCGGCGCCGCGATTTGAATCCCTAGCTCCAGAATGATCGCGCCTTCGTGTAACACCACTTGCGCGAGCCGCGGATTCAAGGTCACGCTGCCCGGAGGGAGATATTCGAAGCTGTTCGCAACCGCGCGCAGAATCCAATGATGGATATCCAGCGAGAGGAATATCAGCAATGCCATGCTCTGATGGAAGAAGGCGACAACGGTGCTCTCGACCTGGGTACTCGGATCCAAAATATTAACCAGCGAATACCCCATCTGGATGCTTAACATCTGCCCCGCAATCTGCACCGCTTCGAATACCACAAATGTAGAAACGCCGATTGCCAGTCCTAAGACGGTTTCCGTGCCGACAATCAGCGGCCACTTAGAGAGATCGAGGGTTTGGAAGCGCGGAGCAAAGACGGGATACAAGACAGCCGTGATCGCTACCACAAGAATCGCTTTGATGCGCGGAGGAATGACCGCATTGCTGAAGAACGGCGCGAACAGCATGAGGCCGGAGACACGAATGCCGATGATCATCACCGCGCCCAGTATGTTTGCGACAGAAATATTCATACTTTCTCAGCGTATGTACGGATGAAAGTCCGAAAGCAATTGCAGCGTAAAGTGGCACATCTGTTTCCACATCCAAGGCATCAGAACAAAAACTGCCGTCCCCACCGTCAGCAACCGCGGCACCGCCGATATCGTCGTTTCCTGCAGCGACGTTAGTACTTGAACGATATTGATCAGCAAGCTAACCGTAACCGCAAGTGCAAGAATAGGAGCCGCAATCAAAAACACCTCTTTCATCGTCATTCGCCCAAGGTCGACAACGAGTGCGGTAGGCATAGGAGTTACTGAAAGCTCCTCATCAGCGATCCAACTAACAGGTTCCAACCGTCAACCATGACAAACAGCAGTAACTTCAACGGAGTAGAAATCACCACCGGCGGCAGCTGAAGCATTCCGACCGAGGTTGAGATTGACGCCACGATCATGTCGATCGCCAAAAACGGCAGAAACAAAACGGTTCCGATTTGAAAGCCGGTTCTCAGCTCCGACAAGATATAAGCTGGAAGCACGACTCTCATCGATAAGTCGTTGGGACTTGCGGGTCGCGCCTCCTTTGACAATTCCACGAAAAGAGCTACATCCTTTTCCCGCACATAATGCAACATGAACTGTCGCACTGGTGTTTCGCCGCGTTCCACCGCCTCGATCGCGGTGATTTTTCCGTCTTGCAATGGCACAACCGAAGCCTGATAAACATTGGCTCCGACCGGCTGCATCAGAAAAAATGTAAGAACCAGCGACAGACCTATTAGTGTCTGGTTCGTGGGAGTCGTCTGAAGTCCAAGCGCTTGCCGCAGGAAATGAAAGACGATCAGCAGACGCGCAAAAGGCGTCATGCACAGCAGCAGCGACGGAATAAGAGTCAGGAACGTCAGTAGGACGAGAATTGTCCATGAGGCTCCACTTCCAACTCCAGTGATTCGTATTTCATTCGGCGCGACGTGTGAGGCTGGAATCGCCGCCAGCAGCAGCCCAACGACTGGCGTCGGGACAGCCATTGCCGCGCTTTGATAGGAAGGGACTGCGGCGGTAATTTGCGCGGATGCGGGAACGACGCCGGCCAGCAGCAAAAAAACAAAAACTCCTAAACAGCATTGGCCCAAACGGCTCATGCCTAGGCGTTGACCTCGGCGTTCCGCTTCTCTGCGTTCGAAAGCGCTTCTGGCTTATCCAGCTGGGCGAGCAACGAAACCGAGTTAGGCGCTCCTCCAACCAGGAACTGCTTGTTATCCACTTGAATAACTGCGATGAATCGCCGGTCGCCCAGCGGAACCGTTTCGCACACCCGCAATCTTTTGTTGTTTTGGCGGATTTGTATCTTCCGAACTTGGGCCCACATCGCTTGCAGAAATATTTGCAGGCCGCTCGTGCCGCGAGCAGAGCCGCCTGTTAGGGGAGCCCATGGCCGCGCAGGCGAAGCCGGCGAATAACTGGCTTGACCGAGCGGCTCTGCGGAAAGCTGTTCGGCGTCCGCTGTGATAGCGCTGCTGTTTATCGTCATGCCAACTCCGTGATGCGAGCCGCCAGCTGTTCTCCGATCAGCTCGAATTGAATCCAGCCCACAAGGCAGCGATTGACGCGAAGCGGAATATCTTCCGTGTTTCGAACTGCCGTGGTCAAGACTGCGTCTTTCTGCAATCGCAAAAGGTCTCCCAGCGTGAATTCGTGAATCGGGATTTCGAGAGATGCGCGGCAAGGCAGCCAGCCAAAACGTTCCGCGGTGTCTTGTGTCAAATCCCGATGCTGCTCACGTTGACCTTCCGGTCTTGCCTGTGCCTGGCTCGCCATTATGTTCCTTGTTTGCTTTCTTCAATCCAGTGAACGACATTGAGCAATGGATGCGTTCGTCCAAAATGATGGACCACCGCAAACACAAGGAATGCAATTAGGAGACCTAGCAGATCAGCGCGGAGCCAGCCTCGGCACGAGTGGCAGGCCGTGTACCAGCAATAACTTAGAGCGAGCGTGGTTACGCCCGTACATGGGCCCCGCAGCGATAGGAATTAGAGCAAAAGTAGAAATGCGGCCCGCGAGCGTGATTGTCCATCACGCCCGCAGGTCCTCTAATCATCGACTCACACTGCAAACTCAGGCTAGTCGTTAATTACCGGGCTGAGCCTGCAAGTCGGTGGTCGTGTTCTCGATGGAATCAAGCGTCGTAATCATCCTGGCATTGGCTTCGAATCCACGCTGAATCACGATCAGGTTCGTGAACTCCGTAGAGATATCGACGTTGGACATTTCCAGAGCTCCACCCGTCAGTGTCCCCAGCCCACCCGCGTTCGGAACCCCCACCACAGCCGCTCCCGACGCGAGAGTTGGAGTAAAACTGTTATTGCCTGAGGATTCCAGCCCCTGTTCGTTGGCAAAATTCGCCAGCGCAAGCTGGCCGAGAGCCTGTGTCTGGCCGTTGCTGAACGTACCTTCAATTGTCCCGTCGGAACCAACTAGATAACTCTGGAGCGTACCGTTGGAAAATCCGTTCTGGCCTACCGCCGAGGTGGCGCTTTGTGACGCCAGTTGCGTTATCAGCGGCGTACCACTGGCGCTATTCAGATTCCACGAAATATTCATTGTCGACGCGCCGTCGGCAAGGTTCGGAACGCTGATTGCGATCGACCCGGTCGGCGAAGTCAAATTTCCGTTGCCGTCAAAAGTCATCGCGCCGCTCGCTACCACGGTCGGATTGCCAGTGCCGCCCGTATCGGCCGCGGGAAGCGTGACCTGGTAATTCCAGGTCCCGGTGCCTGTTTGCGTGAAGTTGACGGACAAAACATGCGAGTTACCCAACGAATCGTACACCGTCATCGGTGTAGAAAAAGTGCTGGCCGTCCCGGCATCCGCATCCAGGTTGGTTTGCATCTGCATGGTTGTCGTCGCGCTGGGTGGGCTTACCAGATTGGACCCAACGTACAGCCCTCCCAATCCTCCTCCCGGGTTCACCACTCCATTTTCAGCGGGATACCCGAGAACCGTGGCGCCGGAAGTCGTGACCAGTTCGCCTTGCGTATTCACGCCAAAATTGCCGGCTCGCGTGTAGTTGAGATTCCCGCTGGAATCCTCCGTGATAAAGAATCCGTTTCCCGTGATCGCTACATTCGAGGGGACCCCGGTTTGCTGCACCGTCCCGCCCACCGAAAAGTTTGTTGAGACCGAGCCAATCTGCGTGCCCAACCCCTCTTCGATCGGGTCGCCCGCGCCGCTCGTCCCAAGATTCTGATAGAAAAGGTCCGAAAAATTGGCTTCCTGATCTTTGAATCCAACTGTATTCAGGTTGGCAAGATCGTTCGAAATAATGTTCAGGGCGTCCGAACTTGCGGAGAGGCCAGAGAGTGCGATCGAAAATGACGACATTAGTGTGCTCCTGTCAGAGATGTAGTTGCCGACGTGCTCGTTTGCGCTGCCGCTGACGACATGTTGAAAGCTGTCTGCAGCGTTTGATTGATGGATATCAGCTCGTTTAATTCGTTCATTGACAACATCTGCCCGACCATCTGCGTCGGATCCATGGGGGAGGTGGGATCCTGCGACTGCATCTCGGTCACCAGCAGACTCATGAACGTTGACTCTGCGCTGTCCGCCGTCTGGTTGGGCGACGTGGTTGAGCTGGTACCGGAGCCAGCGGTTGCAGAGGCTGCTGCTGTCCGTGCCGGATAACTGGTTGTTAATGGGGCGATGATCATTGCTGTTCCCTCCTGTCAGCCGTACTTTCTAATAACCCGTACCGTTAAACGTTCCCTTCACATGCGAATATCCAATTGAGACGAACTCTGCGCGTCGGGGATCCCGCCTATCTCGGGCAGAGCTTCTACTTCCGTCGTATCCGATCCAGAACTTTGTGCCGCTTGGGTGAATCGGCGATATGCCTGCCTCGAATCCGAGGACGCCCCACCCGACTGGTTATTCAGAACAAGATTTGTCTCAACCGCCTGATGGGTGGCGAGCTTCTCTCTGAGGTGCGGCAGCTCCACAGACAGAAGATTATGTAAGTCGCCGCGCTCCACCGAAATCTCAGCCGTCACCTGATTGCGGAGGATCGATGTCCGAATGTCGACATTTCCGAATTCCCCCGCCTGAAAACCGACCCGGAGCTCGGGCTGGCCCGCCCGGTCCATTAACTTCGCCGATTGCAGTGGAGAGATTAGCGCCTCCAGCGACTGCTGTTGCTGTTCAACTCGATCGCTATTGTGTTGCGCGCTTACCTGCGCGCTTCCACTTCCCATCGCCGCAGCGACTGTGCTAGTTGGCTGCGCTGCCGGGACAGTTACTTTCATAGCGCTTCCATCCGCGCTTTGCGCGGCCATTGCATTGGCAAAACTGTTGGACGCGGTGGCTGATGGAAGATCTTCGCTCCCCGCCACAAGGCCAGTAATCGAAGCGCTACCCTCGTGCTTGCCGCTGTGATCGGATTTGTCATCCCCACCACTGGACTGCGAACCGGTGTGGAGCTCCCCAGGTTGCGGGCCGGCGGAGATATTTTCGGGTGAACCGGGCCGCACGGTTACAGTGGTCGATTCCGCCGTTTGTGGCAGCTGAGGACGGATGGCATCGCTTGCGATATCGATGCTCTGCTTGTCTTGCGTATGTGCCTCTGCCGCGGACAACGCATCACGGTCGATTGCGTGAACTGGTGATGCATCGGTGGATGTTCTCGCAATGCCTTCGCTGGCAGACTGTTGTTCCGGCTTGGATCTTAAGATTTCAGACGCCGATGGACCAGGGCGAGAGATCGTATGACCTGTGCCAACGGGTGCCGTCGACTTCGAAGCGGCCGATAATGTGTCTTCACTTAGTCCAGCTGTTACGCCACCAATACCATCAAGCGTGTCGCCGGGCGTTCCAGCAGCACTCTTGCCAACTCCTGTCCCCGCATTCTTGCCCAAACCTGCGCCTGCGCTCGCGTCGAGATCGTTGTTCACGTTGTCGCTCGGCTTAGCAATAAGAAACCGTCCAACCTCTCCCGCAAGAAGCGAAGGCGTTATGGATGGCAACACAACCGCAGGTGTGCCATCGCTTTTTTGCTGCGACTGGCCGGGCTCGACTGACTCTAAAGATGAGGAATCCCCATCGGAAACAGAACTTGCCTGCGAATCCGGACTCCCCGTCATAACAGCACCCGGAGCTGCTATGCCATATGACGACATTGGGGCGACATTCAAATCTGCGTTAGCCTGCAACGGTGAGCTTGACTGCAAATCCGACGGCAAGTTCCTGGACGAAAACGGCCGGGCTGATTGAGTCGAAGATCCACTTTTCGAATCACCCCGGCTCCCGTTTCCAGTTTTCGTCGGAGTGATTGCTTTGGATTGCGATTCAACAATTGGGGGGAGGACTGAAAATGGAAGTGCGCTGTCCGTTGCTTTGGCAAAGATGTCGGAGAAGCAATTGCCCTGCCCCTTGCCCGCGGAAGGCGAATTCGACGAGGCAACCTGCTGGGTTGCCGGACTGCCTCCAATTGACGGGATACGAGCTGCCACAATTTTCTCCGTGATTGCATGCACAAAGGTGCACGCCTCACGCCAAACATTCCGCATTAGAAAAATTCCCGGATTGACGCTAGGACGGAGTGGACTAAAGGTTTCTAGAGATTGTGCCGATTAGAGAGAAGTGCCAAATATCGGGTTGCGGTTCACTCGGCAAGTTTTGCCCGGAAATCGCTAGGCAAGGCTTGCCTAGCGCTCTTGCTTCCGCCGCGCCAGGAATAGACCGTCAATCGTCGCTTGCTCCGCTTTGGATTGCTCTCGTGTGTATTCTCCGAGTTTGCGATCGCGCAGCTTTTCCAGCAATTCGCGCTTCTGGCGCGCTTCCTCGTAGATCTTGAATAGCTCCTGACGCTTCGCCGCCAGTTCTTGCTTCTTCTTTATTAGATCGTTTCGATGCCGCTCAATGCCAAGTTCACGCTCAATCGCATCCTGCAGCTGGATCGATCGCATGCCGCGCTTAAGACCTTCGGTGCGACTTTCTCCCGCGGCGTGGAGCGCCTGCGTGGCCTGCTCGATTTGCCCCTCGATCAGAACGATTTCCTGCTGCACCGCTTCAAGCGCAGTGAGTTCCCGCTGTTCAAGAGCTTCGCGATATTTAAGAACGCCAGATAGAGAAAATCGGAAGGGCATACTTAGCTGGGCAATGCCAGGAGTTGCTTCACACTGGAATCCAGAGGAGCCATATCGAGCGCGCCTTGCTGCAGAAAGCTATTGATATGCGGAAGTGCCAGGATCGCGCGATCCAGCAGCGGATCGGAGCCTTTTTGATAAGCGCCAATTTTGATGAGATCTTCCGCTCGAGTATACGCCGCCAGCAGCATGCGCACGGCTCCCACTTTTTGAAGATGTTCCGCCGAGCAAACGCTCGGCATCAATCGGCTTAGACTGTCGAGAACGGAAATCGGCGGATAGTGATTCGCCAGGCTTAACTTGCGGTCAAGAACGATGTGGCCATCAAGCAAAGATCGCACCGTATCCACGATTGGATCTTGCTGATCATCCCCTTCCATCAAAACTGTATAGAAGGCTGTAATGCTGCCGCCAGGAAAACGTCCCGCGCGCTCAACCAGCTTCGCCAGCATTGTAAGTACAGAGGGTGTATAGCCTTTTGCCGTGGGAGGCTCGCCCGCCGCCAGTCCAATCTCGCGCTGCGCCATCGCAAAGCGTGTGAGCGAATCGACAACCAGCAGCACATTTTTTCCCATGCCGCTGAAATACTCCGCCACGGTCGTAGCTGCCAGCGCTGCGCGAATACGCAACAACGGCGACTGGTCCGACGTTGAGACGATGACAACCGAACGGCGCCGTCCTTCTTCGCCCAGCGTTTCTAAAAATTCTCCAACTTCTCTGCCACGTTCGCCGACCAGCGCGAGGACGGTAAGATCCGCATTCGTGCCGCGAGCCATCATTCCGATCAGCGTGCTCTTTCCAACGCCGCTGCCTCCGAAGATGCCGACACGTTGACCACGCCCGCAGGTCAGGAAGGCATCCACCGCTTTAATTCCGCATCCCAGTGGCTCGTTGATGAGTGTGCGATCCAGCGCGGCCGGCCCCAGAACATCCACCGGAAGTGTACGTACCGCTGGAAATTCGCCGAGCGTGTCCAACGGATCCCCTTTGGCGTCGATCACCCGGCCAAGCATCTGCGGGCCGACTCGCAGCGACGGCCTGCCCCCGCAGGTCACGACTCGATCGCCGAAGCAAATGCCGTGCGGCTTTTCCAGGCACATCGACAAAACTTTCGCGCCGCGAAATGCGACAATTTCACCCGGAAATATTTCGCCCCTGGAATTGACGATCTCGCATGAATCCCCAACCGAACAGAATGGTCCTGAGGACTCAACCAGACTGCCAACCACCTCGGTCACTCTCCCGCTCCAGCGCACGGTGGAACCGGTCGAAAGCCAGTTCGCGCAGGAATCGAGAGCGCCGCTCGTCATTGGGCACCGGGGCGCTGCGCAAGCAAATCAAAGAATCCGGTCTCGACTTCTTTCAGCTGTGCATCCAGCCCCATCTCCGCGATGCCGAGCTCGGTCTCAATCTTGCAGGCGTTAGGCTCAAGCGCGGCGTCCTCGATGATTTCGAGATCCGCGTTCGTATTGAAGTATTGCCTCCATGTCAACGCGTCTTCGGGACGAATTCGTATGATCGCCTTCGTTCCCTGCTGCATCCGGTTGAGCATCACTTTCACCAGGCCGGCAACCACCATGCGATCCACCTGCGCTTCGCGATGCAGGATTTTACCTGCGATTGCCAGGGCAAGATGAGTAAGCTGCACTTCCGCCTTCGAATAGTAAGCCGCGGTTTCCTGCTGGAACGCGGCGATAGCGTCGCCAATACGCTTTCGCTGCTCCGCTAGATGATTTTCATGAGCCTTGCGCGCCTGGTCCTCTCCTTCCCGAAAACCTTCCGCGCGTGCTTCCGCGATCATGCGAGTCAGATCTTGTCCGTCACCATTTGGCGGGTTCTCGCCATCTCCCACGCCTTGCGGGGTCTGCCCTCCCGGCATGTGGTAGACAAAGTCTGCGATCCGCGCTCGCGCCGCCCCGGTTGCGGCGCCGTTACACGACATATTCGTCGTCTCCTTCCGATTTCAAAACCACTTTACCCTCGGATTCCAGCCGGCGTAACGTGGCCACCGACTCCTGCTGCGCTTGCCCAACATCTTTGCTCCGAACCGGCCCAAGCGCTTCCATGTCTTCTTTGAGCATGCCGGCCGCACGCGACGACATCGACCGGAAAATATGATCTTTCAGATCGTTGCTCGCCCCTTTCAGAGACATAGCCAGAACTTTCTTATCCATGGCTCCAAGCCACTCGCGGATTGCGGCGTCGTCAACTCCCAGCAGATCCTCGAAGGTGAACATGAAGTTGCGAATATTAATAGCGAGGTTCGGATCTTCCTGCTCCAGCGATTCCAGAATTGTCTTTGCCACGCCGCTTTCCAGCCGGTTCATCGCGTCCGCGACGCTTTTGAATCCCGCATAGGTCTTGCGGCTCTGCTCTCCAATCGATTGCAGCCGGCGGTTCAAGACGGACGAAACTCTCTCCGCAATCTCCGGCGAAAACTGCCGCAACTGTGCCAGCCTCTTTACCGCTTCCGCTCTCACCTGCTCGGGCAGCTTCATCAAAATAGCGGCTACCTGCTTATCATCCAGATGCGCCAGCACCAGCGCGATCGTCTGCGGATGCTCGTTTTCGACAAATTTCGCCAGCTGCGAGGGATCGACTTTTCGCAGGGAGTCAAGTTGCGCGCTGCTCGCCTGCTGCAGCCCAGCAACCTGTTTCATTACTCCTTTGGCCTGCTCTTCTCCAAATGTTTTGACCAGCAAGCGGCGCGCGAAGTCGGCGCCACCCTGCGTCTCAAACTTCTTGGTTTGGGCAGAGCGGCTATACTCCTCCAGAACCTCATGCGCCATTTCAGCGGAAACGCTGTCAATTTCCGATAATTCCCGCGCGACGAGGTGTAAGTCCCGTTCAGGAAGATGCCTGAGCACGGAGCTGGCAACATCCTCTCCCATAAGGGCAATGAGGATTGCAGCCTTTCGACCGCCGCTTAGAGACGATGCTCGCACTCCGGCGCTCATGTCGCATCCTCGTTGATCCACGCGTGAATCAGCTGACCTGCAACCGCAGGCTCGCCCTTGACCTTATCGACTACCTGTTTCTTGAGCACAAGCGCGCGTTGTTCAGGAGGCAAAGCTGCCAGCGCATCTTCCAGTGCGGCATTTCCCGCGCTGGGTAACTGGCTCGCAGCCCGATTAGGCAACTCGCGAACCGTCGCCAGCACTTGTTTCTTAAGCGGCCGCAACAACAGAGCATAAGCCAGCAGGAACAGCAACAATACTGCGGCATAGCGCACTACGCTTGACCAATCGTGCAGCACAACTCTTACCCGCTCAGTAAGTGGAAGCTTCTCGGGCGCCGCCGCTGTCGGCAGCTGTTCAAACGATAGATTCTCCACGGTCAGCGTGTCGCCGCGTTGCGCGTCGATTCCAATCGCGGCCTTCGCCAGTTCTTCAATATTCTTCAGTTCTTCCGCCGTTCTTTTACGCCGGGTTTGTGTTGTTTTGCCATTTGCCGTAGTCGTCTCCACCACGTCGTCGACCACCAGTGCCGCCGAAACCCTATGCAGTCGTCCAGCCGGATTCAGCGTGTGCCGAACCGTCTTACTAACTACATAAGTCTCGTTCTCGGTCTTTGAGACCTGGCTGCCATCGTCCGAAACAACCGCAGCTTTGGGCGCAGCAGTCCCGCTTGGAACATTGCTGCTGGTTCCCGGCACCCCTCCCGTTGTCGGCCCGTCGACCTGCTCTTCCGAATGCTGACTTGAAACCGCAACTTGGCTGTCGGGATCGTAGCTCTCTTCGTTTTCCTCGCTCGTGCTCGGATCGTACTCGACATTGACGCTGGCCCGCACATGATCCGTTCCCACTACCGGCTCCAATGTGTGTACAAGCCTCGCGCTCAGTTCCTGCGCCAGCGTCCCATCACCCGAAATCGAATCGTGCTTTGGCATACCGAGGGGACGATTTGTGTCGGCGTCGATTACGGTCACGTTTTCGGCGCTCAGGTTGTCCACAGCGCCGGAGACAAGCCGCGCAATTCCAAGCTGAGTATCTTCCGGCAACCGTCCCGACCGCAGTTTGAGGACAACCGTGGCTTTCGCTGCACGTTCTCGCTCAATGAAAACGGACTGCACCGGCATCACCAAATGCACGCGCACGCTCTCCACATCGTTCAGAGTGTGAATCGAGCGTTCCAACTCACCTTCCAGAGCGCGCTGGTAGTTCACTTTTTCGTCAAACTCCGTTTGTCCCCAGTTCATCTTGTCGAATAGCTCGAAACCCAGCCGCCCAGTGCGCGGCATGCCGTCGGAAGCGACTTCCATTCGGCTGGCATCGAGTTTGTCACTGGGAACTTCCACGCTCTTTCCGTCGGCCCCAATGCGGTAAGCGATATTCTTCGCCGCAAGCTTTTCTCCCAGCGCCTGCGCGTCATTCGCTTCCATTCCCGTGACTAGCGGCTTGTAGTCCGGCGTTCCCATGAGGCTCGCAAATCCGATCACCACCGCAACAGTCACCACTCCGGCAATGAGAAGCATGATCTTTTGCTTCCCGCTCATTGCGCCGAAGAAGTCCGCGGCTTGCTTTTGAATGTTATTAAGAGGCGGCATAGTGTCTGTACGCTAGGGGATCGCAGCTAAAACTGCAGCTTCGAAACCTCCTGGTAAGCGTTCAGGATCTTGTTCCGCACCTGCATCATCAGCTGAAATGAGACGTCGGCCTTCTCGACCGCGATCATGACGTTGTGAATGTCCTGCCGGTCGCCGTGCAGTAACTCTGTCACCTGCGAATCGGAGGTTTGATTAAGTTGGTCAACGGATCCAATCGCGCTCTTCAGCGTGTCGGCAAAATTGCCGCCTCCCCCGCTTACGGTGCCGGAGGGCATCGTGGGCGCAGTCGGCGCAGTCGGCAAACCTATCCCAGGAAACATGGCGTTACTCACGTCTATCCTCCAAAGCCATCTCAGTTACTTTAAGAGCGAGATCGACTGCTGAATCATTTGTTTCGTCGCGGCAATCGCCGACGCATTCAGTTGGTAAGAACGTACCGCCCCCATCAGGTCGACCATTTCCTCCGTCGGATTGATCGCCGGATACGCGACATATCCGTCTTTATCCGCATCCGGATGTCCTGGGTCATAACGCATCACTGGTGGCGTCGGGTCGTCAATCACCTGCCGTACTCTCACAGCCGGCGCGGCATTCGCTTCGAGACCGTTATAGTCGGCGAGCATCGTTTGGAATTGCTGATTTCCCGAACTCGCAAACACAACTTCCTTTCGGCGATAAGGGCCCCCTTCCGGTGTGTTAGTCGTTTCCGCGTTCGCCATATTGGCCGCGACGACCTCGGCGCGCTGTCTTTCCGCTCCCAGCGCCGATCCGCTTACTTCCAGTGCCGTGAACATGCTCATGATGACTTACTCCCTTCGCTGATTGCGTAAATCAAGTTGTGGAATTCATGCTGCATTAGCTGAACTCCAAGTCCAAATTGCATCTGCGTTTCCGCGAGCAATAATCCTTCGCGGTCAATGCTTACGTCGTTACCGTCAGGCCTTGTCACCAGACCAGGGACGTTGCGCACCAGCGCCGCATTGCTCTCGCCGCCCGGAGTCGCCGCCCGCTCTAACTCGCTGCGAAAATCCACATCCTTCGCTCGATATCCTGGAGTGTCGACGTTTGCCATGTTCGTCACCACCAGTTGATGGCGTTGCGCGGTTACGTCCAGCACGCGCTCCAGAAAGTTCATCATTGGTGTCGCTATATCGCTCATGCGTTGCTCCTCGGCGGAAGGCCATATTGCCGGACCTTGTTGCGGATCGTGCGTACACTTACACCTAGCATTTCAGCGGCGCGCGTTCTGTTTCCCCCCGTCAGGCCAAGCGCATTTTCCAGAAGATGCCGCTCAACTTCCCGGATCGAGGTTCCCGGCGTAACGCCTGCCGCTGCCCGGGGCGAATCCGAAATCAACGAACTCAATGACTCCTTTTTTAAAAACTCAGGTCCCACTTCCGTGAAGTCATTCAGCGTCAGAGCCCGCCAGATACAATTCCGGAGCTCGCGAACGTTTCCCGGCCAACTCTGGCGCGTTAACGCGTCGATGAATTCCTTCGTCAGAACCGGCACAGGCCGCTTCAACTGCTGAGCAAACTCGTCGGCGAACGACTGGGCCAGCTCTGGAATATCTTCCTGACGCTTTCGCAGTGGCGGTAAACTAAGCGGAATTACGTTCAGGCGATAGTAAAGATCCGCGCGGAATTTCCCTTGCTCTACCATCGAATAAAGAGAAATATTCGTCGTCGCAATGATGCGAATGTCTACTTCGATCGTGCGCGTATCGCCCAAACGCTCGAAAGCCCGCTCCTGCAAGGCGCGCAGCAGCTTGGGCTGCAGATTTACCGGCATATCTCCGATCTCGTCTAGCAGCAGCGTTCCGCCCTGCGCTAACTCAAACTTACCGGCTTTAGTTGCCGTTGCGCCCGTAAAAGCCCCGCGTACATGTCCGAACAGTTCGCTCTCCAACAGCTGCTCCGGCACGGCCGCACAATTTACCGCAACAAAAGGCTTTTCACTGCGAGAACTTGAGTCATGAATAAAACGGGCCAACAGCTCTTTGCCGGTTCCGCTTTCCGCTTCGATAAGTACGTCCGCATTCGTTCTGGCCGCATGGCGCGCCCGGTCGAGAACTAGCCGCAGCGCCGGCGAATTCCCTACAATCGTGCCGGCCGCATTTAGAGCTTTGGCCGGCCGTCGCGCCGCTTGCTTCATCACGCGAGTTACAGTCGTCTGTAATTGCTCAAAAGAAACTGGCTTTGTAAGATAGTCGCAGGCTCCTCCCTGAATCGCCTCAACTGCTTCGGGAACACTGCCAAAAGCCGTAAGTAAAATCACTGCCGTGGAAGGACTGGAGTGACGCACCTGTCGCATCAAGCTGAGTCCGTCACCATCCGGCATTCGAATATCAGTTACCACCAAAGGAAATGGGTTGGCCGTAAACTTCTTAATGGCGTCGGAACTACCCGAAGCTGTCTCCACGCGCCATCCTACGCGCTGAAGGCTGGCCTGCAAGGCCATACGCATGCCCGGCTCATCATCAACCACTAATACTGAATTCAGGTCTTGGCTCACAGGATCGGAAACTCCATACGAAATGTTGAACCTTTTCCCATGCGGCTTGTGACCGCAATCGCACCGTGATGCTGCGCCATAATTCGCTCACAAACCGCTAATCCCAATCCCGTCCTTTGCCGGTTGGTACTGAAACCGGCTTCAAAGACACGAGTTAGGTCTTCCGGATTGATTCCGCTTCCAGTATCCGAGAACTCGACAACAGCGACCGGCTTGTCGCCGCACGAGTCGATTCCAGCCCTGATCGATAGCGTGCCGCCGGCAGATGTATGTCGAATTGCATTGTGGGCCAGATTTAGCAGTAACTGCTGCAAGCCGCCCGGGTCGCCCATAACTTCGACTTCACCGAGCGTCTCGTCGAGAGTTATGCTCAATCCCGCTTGCTGGACTAACGGCCGAATGAATTCCACGTTGTTGATGAGAATTTGTCGCAGCTTGACGTTCGCGAGCGCGCCATCTCCCGGAGTGTGAAAACGCAGAACGTTGTTCACCGTGGCCGAGAGTGATCGTATTCCCGCCTGAATGTTCTCTATCCACTTCTGAGAATCTTCGGCCAGGCCCGAGTCCGCGGCCAGCAAGCTTGCAAACAGCTCTAGACTGCCAAGGGGATTGCGAATCTCGTGGGCCAGCAGGGTTGCCATCTCCGCCAGTGCGACCATGTGCCGCGAGGCTTCGCGTTCCTCATCCGCTTGCTTTTGCGAAGTGGTGTCGCGGATGGTAAGAATCAACGTCGCCGACGCCAGGTTGTTTCCAGCGTTCGTGGTGCTGCCAATCGACGTGCATCGCACGCGCAACCAGCGTTTGCCATCCGCGCCGGCAACCTCAATCTGTTGTTCGTCTCCCTGCCGCCAATCCTGCGAAGGACCTGAATTGATCATGTTGCGAATTGGCGCGGGCAGCAGAGACCAGGATGGTTTCTCGTCCCCGGCAATTTCCATCAGCCGCTTCGCTTCCGGATTCAACAGAACAACATCGTTATGCCGGGCAATTACCGCGACGCCGCAAGGCAGCGCATCCAGTATTTCTCCATGCAGGATGCGCATCCGTTCGTTTTCTTCAAGACTTGTCGCCAAAGCGCGATTTTTGTCCGCCAGTTGAAAGCGTAACTGTGAGACCTCTTCATGTAACTGGCCGTAAGAACGCTCGAGGCGGCTGGCCGCCGAGATAAATGCGCTGAACGCATCTGTTAATGAAGCATCGACCGGGCCCGAGAATCCCGATGCAATCTTCATTGGAGCAACATGAGAAGTAGGCAACATCTGCCTAGCTAAAATGCAACGGTCCTGCCAAAGAGGCGCTCCCAGCCGGGTACACCATCGAACGTAATCAATTCGACCAGCTATCTTGATGAAGAATAGTAAAGAACTTATTTCATTTTGCCGATGATCTTTTGATCACGAGTTCGCCTGGCTCGTACGTGCCACTGTCTCCGATAATGGTCCGGCGATTGCTTCCACTTATCATTAGCTCGCTTAGCATCCCGATCAGCGACAGGAGATTACCGTGGAAGAAATCCGGGAGTTCGAATACAGGGTCCCACGTTTTCCCGCTGACTTCCATTTCCTGTTGCGGACCGAACCACATGATCTTGATGTAGCCAATCCTGAATCAACCCGTCATGGGGGGACCAACCCCTCGGCAAGTAGCGCTGCCGTAATCCACGCTCGCTGCCACGAGATCAGTGAGTCCGGCCTCGCAGCCTGGGTCGCAGAGCCTCTCGACGTAAATTCACGAGTCGTTCTGCTCATTTCATTTCCAGGCACGCAGGCACCCGTGCCTATCGCCGCAATTGTCACCCGCCGTCATGGTTCCGACCACGTTTTTTCATTTGTTCTCCCATCAACGAAAGACCGTGAGCACCTGCGACAACACCTGCTGCCCATGCAGAGTTCCGAAGGTTAGTCCTCAAGCGATTTTCCGCCCACATTTGGTATCTGGAATGCACGCGGCTAGGCATGTTTTGCCCAGTGGCTCACCTGTCTCTAACTTAGGCAGGCCCTGCGGACTGGCATCAACATGCGCCTGTCCGTTAGACTTTCATCATTGGTGAAGGCCACCGATAATCGCTCCGGGAGCACTGTTAATGACTATTTCAATCGGCAGCTTGAGTTCTCAGCCTACAACCGAACCTACCCAGTCAACGGACCACGTCACATCGAGCATTGCCAACAAGACGAAAGATGCGGAGGATCTTTCCTCCTCATCCTCAAATGAGTCGACAACCACTCTTTTATCCAGCGCCGCAAGCGTGGCCACGCTTACTGCCCAGGCATTGGATCAAAACAGTATTCGTACGGACAGGGTTGAACAGTTGCGGCAGTCGATTGCGAACGGCACCTATCAAGTTGAACCCGCCAAGGTTGCGGATGCTATGCTGGCCGAGTGGCGTGGATAGTACTTTTTACACTGGTCGCTCCTGTCACAAGTTACGTCCCGTCAAACGTCCCCATGCCAAGACCGAGCCGTCAGGCGTTACACAGCATATAGAAGGCGTTACACGGAATATAGATCGAGCCTTTTCCCTTCATTCGACCCACAATCGCATCCCACCGCTCAAGTTTTTCCGCGCACTGCCGATTAAGAATCCTCATCGAGATGTTCGTGGGGCATTCGCGGGGTGACGTATGGACAACTTATCGATCACAAATGCGCTTGACACAACTTCGCCGGTCACTGAAGTTCGAAGCCGGAATTCAAGCGTTGGAGAGCAACAGAACTCGGGACGGAGGCGTTCCCCATATAAGCCCGAGGATACTGAGGAAGACGGCGGACAGTCGAAAGAAGAAGATCCTCACGCCGTGGATGAGCAGGCTTAGAAATCCCTATAACCATGCCCGCTCGCAACGTCTGAGTAACTATGGTTACTCGTGAATCCAAACGGAGTCGCGACACGAATACCATAATTCCGATTATAGATTGGCGAATCATAGCCAGGCGATATGACGGATACGACACAAACCGCGGTTGCTGCTTCTCGGTATCGATCCCGGCGCTCACGCATTTTGCGCCGCGTGCTCGAGTACGTCAATGCGGGCTCTTGGTTGGCCGAGAACAATGGCCTTCTCGTATTCGGCAACAAAGAAAAAGTCGAACGTTGCATTCAGTCGACATTACCCTCCGCGGACATCAGCAATGAGGCGATTCGGGAAGCGCAGTCTATTCGATCGCGAGTGATCGCAAGCCGAGGCCGCAGAGCGGCCGCCAAGCGTGTCACGATTGGAAAGCTTCCTCCCGAATGGACTAAGGCAGAGATCGAGGAATCCTTGCTCAGCCTCTCCTCCGGTAAGCGCCAAGAGGTAATGAAATACATACTGGAAAATCTTTCCACCTGCCGCATCGACCCCGAAACCGGCGCCGATATCAGCCCCGAGGAAGACAACCTGGATGCGGCTTTCGCCTCCGAAATGCTCGACCAACTGGAAACCAGCGTCGCAAAAACCCGCGAATGTCGGGTACTACGCGTGCACCACGCCAGCCCGTGGGTTCAACAGTATTTCGAAGAAGCGCACCGCTGCTACATCTATGGGCTGGAGGTGGCTTGCGCCGTTCTTTGTCGGGGCCTCCTTGAAGCGGTGCTTACCGATCTTATTGATCCCACCTCCGGTCTTAGCCGGGATACTTCGGCACAGTCCTCACATCTTTCAAAAATGATTGACGAGGCTGCGAACCGCTCGCTCTTGAGCGCAAAAAGAATTGCCGCGTGCGAAATGATACGCGACTGCGGAAACAGCGCCATCCACGACCTTAAGACATTTCGCGAACACTATGCCCCACAGCTCGATCAGCTACTTGAACAAGCGCGCCAGATCTTGTCCGACCTATACAAGTAGCGCAGCAATGCCGTTAACGCCAATGCCCGCGATCAATTAGTCAACCCGGCAGCTTACTCTAATCTTTCTGTAATTTTCTCCCTCAAGCCACCTGCCTTTGCGGAGGCATCGCGTCTTGACACAAAGGCAAATTGCTAAGTCAATGGACCTTTGGCAAAGTTACCTTCCACTAACATTCACCCCCAATATCAGGCTCGCGGCACTTGAAATGCTCATTTCATATCTTCTGGCGAAAGGTTTATCTCTGATTATGCGCATTGCCTACTTTCATACGGGAACCGTTCTGTCTTCCTGGTCAATCTTTTCCATGGCCGCAACACTTCGCTCCTTAGGCCACGAAGTTTTGGAAGGTACGATTCCCACCGATCGCAACGGCGCAGTGATGCAAACCGTTGGCCGCGGCGATTTCGAGCGCTTCAAATCCAAAATGCCCAGCTTTGAGGATCTTGAAGCCTGTGATGTGATTCTTGTTGCAGGTCCCGAGTATGTTGCCGTGTGGTTGAACACACTCTATGGCAAGGATCGCTGGTGCAAGCTGAAGGCCCGGCGCATCGCACTGTATTTGGAGTCCACTGACCGTGCCGATGCACGCTTTCGCTACGATATTTTTGCCCACTGGTATGACATTCACTATTTCCCCGACCGCGACGATGTGGCACGCTTCGGCGGCCGATACCTTAAGGGTTTCGTCGACCTGGGAATGTTCAAACCCTGTGTGCTCGCAGGAGAAGCCGGTCATAACTGCAACCAGGCTTGCGATTCGAGCCGGATGGCGCAAAAGAAATACGATGCGGCGTTTGTTGGATCGCTCTACAAAAAGCGCGTCGACTTTCTCGGGCAGTTGCTCCCGCTCATTCCGGGCATAGAATTTTATGCGAATGGAGTTGCGGTCCGAGACTTAGGTGGAGAATGCCAGCGCGAATGGGCCGAGTTACTGGCAAAAAACATTCGCCAGATCAAAGTGCACGTCGCGCTGCCCAGCAATAATATCAAAATGATGGTCGCTCGCCCATTTGAAACCATGGCCTGCGGAACCTTCCTCCTGACTTACCAAACCGTGGACAATCCGTTTCGCGATGGCCAGCATTGCCGCATTTACGATCCAGCCAAGCCTCAACAGCTCGCCGAACTGATTCGTTACTACATCGCGCACGACGATGAGCGCGAAGCCATCGCCCGCGCCGGTTGCGAAGAGGTGCGGAAGAATTATTCCGTTCGAAATCGCCTGGCAGAGATCTTAGAGTCGTCCAATGCCGCTCAATCCGCCTCTTCGGGAACGTAACATTAACCTCGTTACTCCACAAATAACCAGGGACGAGCAGTGCCCGTCCCTGCCGCTCTCCACGCACAGTCACTCCCGGCGCTAGACTTGACTTAGTGCTTAAACGCGATGTTCAGGCCGGTTGAAAAGGTTAAGTCGTTGCGCTCGATTGCGGGCGTGGCATATGGAGGGTGGTTGTCGAATACATCCC